>NZ_JAPJPG010000046.1 GCF_030825785.1 Anaerococcus sp. | reverse complement strand
CTCGATTAAGGAGTTTCATCAGTTCGCTATGCTCACTGTGACAATTCCATTAGAGGTGGCGGTAATTGTGAGAGTTGCTATAATTCAAAGTTTTTAATTATTTGCAATTTTAGTATAAGACGGGAGGCTTCTCCACGTTGGTCGAAGCAAGGGAAGGGGTAGGAAAGCTAGATTTCCATCATTATTTATTTCTCCACTTCGAAAAAACCCGTTCGGCTCTGATAGGACTATGTGAGAAGTCTATAGAACTTTGGAAAATGTCTGGATTGGAGAGTGTGTTAGTTATTTATTTACGTAGATAACTTTAGCTTTTATATTTGCGCGTCATCATAGACTGTAGATCTCTCACATTCGTTCGACGGTAGTTTGCGGGCTTAGCTGAACTTCGCCACGCAAAGCCTCGATTTTGAACTCTTCGAGTTCTTGGAACTTATTTTTCAAATAAGTAGCACTAATTCGATTTTTTCAAAATCGAAGCCCGACCACCCGGAACGGTTTCATCAGTTCGCTATGCTCACTGTGACAATTCCATTAGAGATGGAGTAATTTCTGTTTAAGTTTATCTCAACTTATATACTTTGTTGTTTTGATATTGATAACTTTGTGAGACCTCTCCGCGTCCTCTATGAGCCGGACGGGCTTGTTTCTGAGGCCGCAAACTACCGTCGAGCCTAGTCGAGAGATCTTTTCTTTTTTAACCTTTTTTCATCTATAATTTCCTTATAAATAATAGTGTATTTAAATTTTGTGAAAAATGGCAAAGAAATATTTTTTTATCGAAATTAACTGGTATAGTAGTAGGAGCGAATATTTGAAGTGTAAACATTTGATAAATCACATTTATGCTTTAAGATATAGAAAAACCTATAGGAAGCTACATAATTTGCTTTCGTAGAAGAATTGGAGAGTGAATAATTTGGCATTATTTAATTTTTTTAAGTCATTTAGCCAAAAAGAAATTGATCAAAATATGAAACTTGTCGATCAAATTCTTGCCCTAGATGAATCAATGCAAAAACTTACAGATGTACAATTACAAAACAAAACTAGTGAATTCAAACAAAGACTAAGCCAAGGCGAGACTGTTGATGACCTTTTGGTAGAGGCATTTGCTGTTGTTAGAGAAGCAAGCTCTAGAGTTCTTGGAATGAAGCACTACCCTGTCCAACTATTGGGTGGTATTGTTCTTCACAATGGACAGATCGCAGAGATGAGAACAGGTGAAGGTAAGACACTTGTTGCAACCCTTCCTTCTTATCTTAATGCCCTAACTGGTAGGGGAGTCCATGTAGTTACTGTAAACGACTACCTAGCTAAGCGTGACCAAGAGTGGATGGGTAAGGTACATACCTTCCTAGGTCTTACTGTAGGATGTATTGTTTATGGTTTAACTAATTCTGAAAGAAGAAAGAACTATCAAGCAGACATCACTTACGGAACTAACAACCAATTTGGTTTCGATTACCTAAGAGATAACATGGTAATCTACAAGGACGACATGGTTCAAAGAGACCTTCACTATGCTATAGTAGACGAGGTCGACTCAATCTTAATCGATGAGGCTAGAACTCCACTTATTATTTCCGGCCAAGGAGATGAGTCTACAGATACTTATGTTAAGGCAAACGAGTTTATCCAAACTCTAGAAGGAAGAATCCTAGATCCTAACGAGGATGCTGATATCGATCCATTCGACAGAGAGTTTAAGGTAGAAGATGTTGATTTCTTAGTAGATGAGAAGAGGAAATCATCCAACCTTACAGAAAAGGGTACTGCCAAGGCAGAGAATTTCTTCGGTATAGAGAACTTATCTGATACTGATAATATAGAGCTTGCCCACTATATTAACAATGCCCTAAAGGCAAATACTACTATGACAAGAGATATTGATTATGTAGTAAATCACGGCGAGGTTGAAATCGTTGATGAGTTTACTGGTCGTATCATGCAAGGTAGGAGATTCTCTGACGGTCTTCACCAAGCCATAGAGGCCAAAGAAGGAGTTGAGGTTAAGGCAGAAAGTAAGACTCTTGCTACAATTACCTTCCAAAACTACTTCAGAATGTATGACAAGCTATCTGGTATGACAGGTACAGCTATGACAGAAGAAGACGAGTTTAGTGAAATCTACAAGCTTGACGTTGTTGAAATCCCAACCAACAGACCTGTTCAAAGAGAAGATGATGTCGACTATGTATATATCAACGAACGTGGTAAGTTTAACGCAATTATCGATGAGATCAACAAGGTACACGCTACAGGCCAACCAATCCTAGTAGGTACTATATCTATCGAAGCCAGTGAGAGATTGTCCAATGCCCTAAGAAAGGCAGGCATTTCTCATACAGTCCTCAATGCGAAAAACCACGAGAGAGAAGCTGATATTGTTGCCCAAGCTGGTAGATTAAATCAAGTTACTATCGCAACCAACATGGCAGGACGTGGTACAGATATTATGCTCGGTGGTAACGTAGATCATATGGCTATGACTAAGCTAAAAAGAGAAGGTGTGGCAGAGGATGTACTTGAACAAGTAGATTCATTTGCTGAAACTACCGACCAAGCAGTCCTTGATGCAAGAAAGAAATATAGACACTACAAAGACGTCTTTAGACCTGAAATCAAGTCTGAAGCTGAGAAGGTTAAGGAAGTAGGCGGACTTTATATAATAGGTTCAGAAAGACACGAGTCTCGTCGTATAGACAACCAGCTTAGAGGTCGTTCAGGACGTCAAGGAGACCCAGGTAAGTCAAGATTTTTTATCTCACTTGAAGATGACCTCATTAGACTTAATGGTGGTGAGGCTGTAGCTAAGTTTGTTGAAAAATACAACTATGACGAAAATGAGCCAATAGTTTCTAGAATGGTATCTAAATCCGTAGAACGTGCCCAAACAAGGGTTGAGGCTAACAACTTTGCTACAAGAAAAAGAGTCCTCCAATACGACGATGTTATGAACAAACAAAGAACTATAATCTACAACGAAAGAAGAGAAGTTCTATTTGGTCAAGACATGAAAGAGACTATAGTAGCTATGATCAAAGATGTAATAGCAAATGCTGTTTACACCTTTACCAACCCAGAGATTAAACCAGAAAACTGGGAGATGACAGCCCTACTAAACTATCTTCACGGACTTGCTATGCCTGTAAAGAGCCTTCACTTCGAAAACATCAACTCTTACAGCCAACAAGACCTAATCGACTATATCACAGATGCGACTCTTGCCAAATATGAAGACAAGGAAGCGACCTTCGGATCTGAGAATATGAGAGAGGTAGAAAGAGTAATCCTACTTAGGGTAATCGATCAAAAATGGATGGATCATATCGATGCTATGGACCAGATGAGAAAAGAAATCGGTGTAAGGGCTATGGGACAAGAAGACCCAGTAAGAGCCTACACCAACGAAGGTTTCGACATGTATGAAGATATGACTAGATCAATCCAAGAAGACACTGTTAAGTACATGCTAAGTGTAGAGATTAGACAAAATATCGAAAGAAAACAAGTCCTAAAACCTAGCGAAGAGCACCTAGAAGACCAAGAGGAAGAAAATATGGAAGGTCTTAATAGAGCAGAACGCAGGAGACTCGAACGTGAAGCCAAAAAGGGCGATGTAAAGAAATAGTATGAAGGAAATATTTGAATTAAGATCTGATATAGAAGATTTAAGCCAAAAACTAAAACTAATCGGAGACTCTCTTTGACCCAGCTAGTTTAGAAAAAGAGATAAAAGAACTCGAGAAACAATCAGCGAGCCCTGATTTCTGGAACGATTCTGACAAGGCCCAAAAGATAATGGCGGACTTATCAAACAAGAAAGAGGAGCTAGCCGATTACAAAAAGCTTGAAAATGGCTTAGTAGACAATACAGATATGCTTGATCTTGTGGAGATGAGCGAAGATAAAGAGACAGATACAGTAGGCGAAGTCGAAGATTCTCTAAAAAAGCTCACTAAGCTTGCAACCCAGATGAAGCTTAGGACCCAACTTGATGGGGAATATGACAAGAACAATGCCTATATATCAATAAATGCAGGTGCCGGTGGCCTTGAGGCTACAGACTGGGCAGATATGCTCTTTAGGATGTATAAGAGATACTTCGATAGTAACGGCTTTAAGTATGAGATCAAAGATTTAAACAATGAAGAAGCAGGTGGAATCAAGTCGGCTACAATCCATGTTACTGGTCCTTATGCCTACGGATACCTTAGAGCGGAGAAGGGAGTCCACAGACTTGTGAGGATTTCTCCTTTCGATAGTCAATCCAGAAGGCACACTTCCTTTGCATCTGTGGATGTATTCCCAGAGCTTGATGATAATATAGAACTTGATATCGACCCATCAGATCTAAGAATAGATACCTACAGGGCAAGTGGAGCTGGAGGTCAGCACGTAAATAAGACCGACTCTGCCGTAAGAATCACCCACATACCAACCGGTGTAGTTGCGACAAGCCAGGCAGAACGTAGCCAAATTCAAAATAGACAGACTGCAATGAATCTTTTGAAAAGTAAGCTTGTTCAGATCAAAGAAGAAGAGCAAAGAGAAAAAATCGAAGACATACAAGGAAGCTACTCCCAAATTGCTTGGGGCAGCCAAATCAGATCCTATGTTTTCCAACCTTACACCTTGGTCAAAGACCACAGGACGGGTTTCGAGATGGGAAATGTAGAGGCTGTGATGGATGGAGACATCCAAGGCTTTATAGATGCTTACCTTGCTGATAAATAATCGGGACTGTTTATAAAATGATAGCTGCATCCTGTCAGAGAATTATAGGAAGTTCTCTGATGGGGCACTTTCATAGAGGCAGGCCCGTTTTTTTAAAATAAGGAGGAATTTTGAAAGATATAATACTAACAGGTGACAGACCAACAGGCAGACTTCACCTAGGACACTACGTAGGAAGCTTAAAAAACAGAGTGCTTATGCAAAATGAGGGTAATTACGATAGGATGTATATCATGATTGCAGACAGTCAAGCCCTCACAGATAATTTCGACAACCCAGGAAAAATCAGGGAAAATCTCATTGAAGTAGCTCTTGACTATCTTAGTGTGGGACTTGATCCAGAAAAGGTTACATTCTTTGTCCAATCTCAGGTCTCAGAGCTAACAGAGCTTACCTTCTATTTCCTAAATCTTGTTACCCTATCAAGACTTGAGAGAAACCCAACAGTTAAGTCAGAAATTAAATTAAGAGACTTCGAAACATCCCTACCAGCAGGATTTCTAATATATCCTGTAAGCCAGGCTGCTGATATTCTTCTCTTTGATGCAAATATAGTTCCAGTGGGAGAAGACCAAGAGCCAATGCTTGAGCAAGCAAGAGAGATTGCTAGAAGCTTTAACCACATCTATGGAGATACCTTCATAGAGCCAAAGGCAGTTCTTCCAGAGGCGAAAGTCGCAAGACGTATGCCAGGAATCGATGGAGGGGCTAAGATGAGTAAGTCCTTGGGAAATGCCATCTACCTTGCAGATGGTAAGAAAACTGTCAAGAAAAAGGTAATGAGCATGTATACAGATCCTGATCATATCAATATCGAAGATCCAGGTAAGGTTGAAGGTAATATTGTCTTTACCTATCTAGATGTATTCTCAAAAGCTGAACACTTCAAGGAGTTTCTTCCAGAATACGAAAACCTAGACGCCCTTAAAGACCATTACAGAAGGGGAGGACTGGGAGATGTAAAGGTAAAGAAATTCCTAATCAAGGTTCTAGAAGACGAACTAGAGCCAATTAGAAAAAGACGTGCCGAATACGAAAAAGACCTAGAAAAAGTATTTAAAATCCTAGAAGAAGGAACAGCAAAGGCAAGAGAAGCTGGAAGAGAAAAGGTCGAAGAAGTAAAAAAAGCCATGGGCATCAACTACTTCGAAGACAAAAAGCTGGTGAATAGCTTGCAGGAAAAATATAAATAATATACCCTTATGGAGGGCGTAAGTCGAGACATCTCATGACTACAGGTTATGTATAATAATTGGCGAAAAAGGTACTTTCCCAGTTATCCACCTCGACAGAGCTTCCACGGGAAAGCGACGAGAGGTCTACAGAACTTTGGGACACGTCTGGTCTGAGACTTTGTTATTTATGTATTCTAGTAGATAACTTGAACTTTTATATCTACATGTCATCATAGACTTTAGATCTCTCAGTCGTACCTCCTTCGAGATGGCGTATTTGTTGTTTAACTATTATATCAATGCATACACGATTATACATTGATATCTTTAATATAATGAGATTTCTCCATTCACTTCGTTCAGTCGAAATAAGGTCGCCCTCCTGTTGGGCCACTGTTTGTCTGAAAGACAAATAGTGTAGTGACATTTGTTTTGTAGAAACAAAGGTCAAAAGAACGCCGAATGGCGTTCTAATAATTTTAGAAAACTTCGTTTTCTTACATACCCTTATCTCGAGCGTAGTCGAGAGATCTCTCAAAATATAGAAGACTATAATCTACAGTAAATCGAACTTTATGTGAGAGGTCTATAGAACCTTGGGACGTGTTAGATTTGAGATTTTGTTAGCTAAGGATGAGCGTAGATGAATTAAACAGTATTATTTACATGTCATCATGTACTGTAGATCTCTCAGTCGTATCTTCTTCGAGATGGCGTTAATGGAAGTTTTGATTTAATTATGAGTTTTAAAATAATTATAATTTTACTATTTCTCATGAGATTTCTCCATTCACTTCGTTCAGTCGAAATAAGGGGAGAGGAGAGAAAACTTCGTTTTCTTACATACCCTTATCTCGAGCGTAGTCGAGAGATCTCTTAATGATTATTAAGCTATAGAAATTAAGGGGTAGAGATTTTGTTTAATCTTTACTTTTACTAGCTTATTTATAGAAAGGAATAATATGAACAAATTTAATTCTAGACTTGGCTTTATACTGACGGCTGTTGGATCAGCTGTTGGTATGGCCAATGTGTGGGGCTTTCCTTACAAGCTCCAGGAAGGGGGATTTTTTTTCCTCCTAGTCTATATCTTCTTTATAGGTCTTTTTTCCTATGTGGGACTTTCGAGCGAGTTTGCTATAGGAAGAATTGCAGAGGCAGGCACTATCGGATCTTACGAGAAGGCCTTTGAGAGTAAGGGGAAAAGTCCTAAGCTGGGACGTGCTATATCAATCCTTCCTCTAATTGGCCTTGTTCTTCTTACAATTGGCTATGCAGTTGTAGTTGCCTATATTTTTAAGGCCTTGGTTGATTCAGCTACTGGGACTTTGATGAGTGTTGATGTAGGAAGTTGGTACAAGAACTTATCTGAAAGAGACTTTTCAGTTTGGCCTTATCATCTTTTAGTTATTATTTTGACCTTGATTAACTGTCTTGGTTCTGCCAAAACTTTGGAGAAGTCAAGTAAATTTATGATGCCGGCCTTTTTCATCCTCTTTGTAGTTATAGCTATAAAGATTATCAGCCTACCAAATGCCATCGAAGGTTATAGGTATATGTTTAGGATAGATAGGTCGATGATAAGTATTGGAAATGTGGTTTCAGCCATGGGTCAGGCTTTCTTTTCCTTATCTATTACAGGATCTGCTATGATGATCTGTGGTGCATATCTACATAAGGACGAGGATATAATCTATTCATCTAAGATGACAGGTCTTCTCGACACTATTGCTGCAATGGTTGCTGCTTTTGTGATGATTCCCTCTGTCATAGTTTTTTCTATGGATCAGGCAGGAGGTCCAGGGCTCTTGTTCCAAGTCCTACCTACAATCCTACAAAACATAGAAGGAGGGAGGTTCTTTTCAATTATCCTCTATCTTGCTGTATTGTTTGCAGGAATTTCATCTCTTCAAATAATGTTTGAGGTAGTAGTAGAGTCAGTGACCTATGTATTTAAGAAATTGGATAGAAAAATTGTTCTAATAGCAATAGCTAGCTTGGTATTTATAGTAGGTGTGAATATAGAAAAAATAAGTCAGTGGGGGCCTTTTATGGATATTATATCAATCTACATCATTCCTATAGGGGCGATGATTGGTGCTATAACTTGGTTTTATGTTCTGGACAAGAAGACTCTAATAGGAGAGATCAACCTAGGTTCTAAGAGAAGATATGGAGATAGATGGTATAGGATAGGAAAATATCTCTATACGCCTCTTGTAGTAGTGATTTGCCTTTTGACAATAGTAATGTAAAATCCCTTCAGGGATTTTTTAAATGGAAACTTTAGAAAAAACTTTACTTATATAAAGTTTGGGATATAATACTAACATACTTTAAAGCGATATAGACATATTAAAGTTAAGGAGTTTATATGAATAAATTTAATTCAAAAATTGGTTTTATATTGACAGCGGTTGGTTCTGCTGTCGGCATGGCAAACGTCTGGGGTTTTCCTTACAAGTTCCAACAGGGAGGTCTAGTATTTTTCCTAGCTTATTTGGTATTTATAGTTATTTTCTCCTATGTGGGACTATCTAGCGAGTTTGCAGTTGGTAGGCTTGCAGGTACTGGAACCTTAGGTGCTTATTACAAATCTTTTAAAAGCAAGAATAAGGATACCCTTATAGGAAAGTATATAGGATTTGTCCCTCTGTTTGGTTCCTTGTTTATAGCAGTAGGCTATGCTGTAATTGTTTCTTATATAAGTAAAGCCTTGTTGGATTCTCTTACAGGATCATTGATGGAAGCTGATGCAGCGACTTGGTTTGATAGCTTCTCCCAAAAGCCTTACTCAGTAGTTGGATTTCACCTTACCATTATTGTGCTAACATTAATTACCTGTATAGGAGGGGCTAGGACAATAGAAAAGTCTAATAAGTTCATGATGCCTACCTTCTTTGTTCTTTTTGTTATTTTGGCAATTAAGATTTTGACACTTGATGGAGCAATCGAAGGTTACAAATACATGTTTAGATATGACGGTGATGCTCTTAATATAAATACCATCGTCCAAGCTATGGGCCAGGCCTTCTTTTCCCTTTCTGTAACGGGATCTGGGATGATAGTTTGTGGAGCCTACCTAAGCAAGGGTGAGGATATTGTATCTTCATCAAAAATGACTGGTCTTCTAGATACTATAGCGGCCTTATTATCATCCTGCGTTATAATCCCTGCTATAATGGTCTACAAGATGGATCAGGCAGGTGGACCAGGTTTATTGTTCCAAGTCTTACCTACAATCCTACAAGATATGTTCTTGGGTAGATTATTTGCAATAATCTTATATCTTGCGGTAATACTCGCTGGTATTTCATCCCTACAGAATATGTTTGAAGTAGTAGCAGAATCGCTTATGAACAGATACCCAAAGATGAAAAGAAATGTCGCCCTAGTCCTAATTGGAATTTTCGTTTTTGGCTTGGGAGCCAATATGGAAATGATAAGCCAATGGGGTCCATTTATGGATGTCATTTCAATCTACATCATCCCAATAGGAGCTTCTATCGGAGCTGTGACTTGGTTTTATGTATTGGCTAAGGATAAGCTTATAGGAGAGATCAATCAAGGATCTGAGAAAAAATACGGTGATAGCTGGTATAAGATTGGAAAATATATCTACACACCAATTGCTATTATACTTTGTGTAATAGCCTTGATATTTAAAGTTTCATTTTAAAAGTAAAAGCCAATCCACTAAGGGGTTGGCTTTTAGAATGCGTATTTAATTACAGTTTTATTTAATAGAAACCTAATTTTTCTTTTGAGGAATCAATGATGATATTTTTAACTTGAGTGTAGGCTTCAAGGGCAAGCTTATCTGTTTCCCTACCTATACCAGAATCCTTGTAGCCACCGAACGGTGCACCTGCAGGGAATTGGTTGTAGGTGTTAACCCAAATTCTTCCTGTCTTTAGTCTATTTGAAACATCCATTATCCTATATAGGTCGCTGGAGTAGATTCCTCCACCTAGCCCATAGTGGGAGTCATTAGCCATTTTAATAACGTCGTCTTCATCCTTGAATTTCTTTATTACTACAACTGGTCCAAAGATTTCTTCTCTGTAGGCGTCGTTATCTTCTGGAACATCGGCAAGGATAGTTGGTGCGAAGAAGGCTCCCTTGTCGAGTCCGTTTTCAGTAAGTCTCTTACCACCTGTAAGAACTTTTGCACCAGCATCTCTTGATATTTTGATGAATTCTTCTATAACAGGAATTCTTTTATCATCTCTTAGGGCACCCATTTGTGTGTCTTCTTCTAGAGGGTTGCCTACTTTTACATTTTCGAAGGCTTTGACAAGTTTTTCTACAAATTCATCGTAGATTCCTTCTTGGATAAAGAGTCTAGATCCGGCTGAGCAGACTTCTCCTTGATTGAATAGGATTCCAACTTGGGCACCTTCTAGGGCCTTTTCGATATCGGCATCATCAAATATGATATGAGCAGACTTTCCGCCAAGCTCTAAGGTTGAAGGAATCAAGTTTTCTGCTGCAGAAATACCAATGTGACGACCAACGCTTGTAGAACCGGTAAAGGCAAGCTTATCTACGCCCTTGTGGTGTTGGAGGTATTCTCCAGTTACAGAACCCCTACCACTTACAACATTGATAATTCCCTTTGGAAGGAGGTCTTCGATTCTTCTAATCATCTCAAGTAGGCCTATAGATGTATTTGAAGAAGGGGAGATTACTATAGTGTTTCCTCCTGCTATAGCTGGTGCAAGCTTCCAGGCAGCCATAAGGAGTGGGAAGTTCCAAGGAATCATTTGAGCAACTACTCCAAGTGGCTCCCTTTTTCTAATTGAAACAAATCTTCCGTCAAGCTTAGAAATTTCATCTTCATCAGCTCTTAAGAGGGAAGCGAAATATCTAAAATGATCTACAACCCAAGGAAGGTCAACTGTCTTAGTCTCACGAATTACCTTACCATTATCCATTGTCTCAATTGTGGCTAGATCTTCTAAGTTTTCTTCGATCCTATCTGCTATTTTAAATAGGAGGCTTGCACGTTCTTCTTTAGAGAAAGATCCGTATTCTCCTTCAAAACATGCCCTAGCGGCCTCAATTGCCCTATCTACATCTTCGTTGTTTGCAGTAGCAAACTCAGCAATCTTCTCGCCTGTAGCAGGATTTATCGCATCTAGATATTCCCCTGATGCTGGCTTAATCCATTCGCCATTAATATATAAATCATATCTATCTTGAATTTTCATTTAAAACTCCTTAAATTATTATTCTTTCTTACTAGTAAAAATAATACCCAAGCGAAATAGTTAATAAACAATTATTTACTATAGATGGATAAAATCTTAAGAAAATATTTTGCAAACGATTCTAATCCAGAGGCTGGTGTGTGTCAAGATTTTCCATATGTTCCTCTTAGGGTGGACAAAAGTATAGACATCTCTTATCATTTAATATATTTTTTTATTAAACATTCCCACAGATAACCACCTCGAAAAAAGCCCGTCCGGCTCTGAGAGGATTAAGCGAGAGGTCTACAGAACTTTGGGACGTGTTTGATTTAAGATTTCGTTAGTTAGTTATTTAAGTAGATAAATGAGCTATTATCTTGACATGTCATCATAGATTGTAGATCTCTCATCGCTCCGATCTGTCGAGATGGCGGTAATAGCATGAATTACTGTAATTCTGGGCTTAATTATACTTTTACTATTTCTCGGGAGGCTTCTCCACGTCCTCCCCGAGCCGGACGGGCTTGATTTCGAAGCAAGGGAAAGAGAAGGAAAGCATGCTTTCCTACACTACCTTAGTCTCGAGCGTAAGTCGAGAGATCTATTTAATTTGCATATCATCTAGCGTAGTCGAGATATCTCTTAACATAATCTTTATTCTTATTAAATATTCCCTAGTTACGCCACCTCGAACTTTACGTGAGAGGTCTACAGAACCTTGGGACGTTTATGGTCTGAGACTTTGTTATTTACGTATTCTAGTAGATAAATGAATTTTTATATCTACATGTCATCATAGACTGCAGATCTCTCACATCCGTTCGAGATGGTGTTAATGGAAGTCTTGATTTAATTATGAGTTTTAAAATAATTATAATTTTACTATTTCTCTGGAGGCTTCTCCACTCACTACGTTTGGTCGAAGCAAGGGGAAGGGGAGGGCAAAGCAAAAGACCTACAAGCTTTTGCTCATAGGCCTTAGATTTTATTAGGCTCTTTGTCAAATCGTGTTGGTAAATAATAATCAACCAAATTCTTAATCAG
>NZ_JAPJPG010000045.1 GCF_030825785.1 Anaerococcus sp. | reverse complement strand
TCCATACATTTGTTCATGGAATTGGGCCATTAATCATTACTCCTTGTCTGTTTCATGGGCTTTTCTCTATCTAAAAAGCATCTTCAAAAACTCGTTAAAAAAATAAAAAAATCTCGATTTATAGATTTCTAGCAATTGTTAATTATACCATAAAATAATCAACCATTCAAGTCTTTTGTCGAGATTTCCTTTCTTTTTCTCAAAAATTATTTTCTTTCTTTATAAAGCTTGTCAATTAATATAATTGGTCTTGATATCGTGCTCGCGTGCACTACTTTCACCGTCAGGGTAACCAACTATAACCCCGCTTACAGGGAAGAATCCTTCATCTAAGTTAAGGCTTTTGACGTAAGCTGCATCCTTTCCTAGGGCATTTACGCTTCCTCTTATATAGCAAGATCCTAGTCCCATCTCTGTCGCCTTTAGGGAAATATTTTCTATAACGCAACCTGCATCTTCAAAACGGGCCGATGTATCCTTACTTGATGAAAAGATAATAAATACTGGTGCAGCGTAGAGAGGATCCTTGCTCTTTCCAGTCTTTTCCTGATATTCCTTTACGAAATCTTTCATGAGATTTTTATCCTTAACGACTGTGAGCCTGCACATATCGTACTGGCCATTTGCAATCGGAGCCTTCCTAGCAGCTTCTAGGAGCTTTTCGATTGATTCATCACTAGGTTCTTTAGATGAATATTTCCTCTCAGAATATCTCTTATCTATTACTTCATCAAATAACATATAGACCTCCTTAACTTAAACAAATCTTTGGGCTTATTATACTCTAATAAAAGCTAGAAACAAATCGATTATTTATGCTATAATAATATAAACGGAGGCATTATGAAAAAAACTACGAGATTTTTAACTAGCATAAGCGGCATATTTAGATCAATAATTACAATACTATTTGCTTTTGCGGCCATTTTTGCAGGCTTTGTCGATAAGAAGCTTTTGGCAAGCTTCCTTGATATAATTGGCCTATCAAGTATTTCACTTGGCTTTGCGAAGCCCTTTGCCCTATTAGTACTCATATCTTTATTTCTATTAAATTTACAGATTACGAGAAATATTTTTAACTCTGGTAAGTTTGGAGTAAAGATAATATCAAATATATTTTTCGCTACTCTTTTCGTTATAATAGACCTACTAATCCTATTCTTTGTTAGGGAAAGGCTTATACTGATACCACTTATCCTAAACGTGTTTATAATCCTTTCACAAATCATGGCAATGGCTACAAAGGGGAAAGGTTACTATAATATAAAAGAATCAAAAAAACCTACAAAGCTTAAGAAAAATGATAAAGGAGTAATCAAGGAAAGGGACATAGAAGAAATATCAAATCAAGATATTAAGAAGAAAAATTCTAGGGCAAATAACAAAATATACTCCCTTGACTTCGCAAGTAAAAAGGAAGATGAAGCTATAAAAGAAGATCAAATAGAAGAAATAAACGTGATTGATCCAGATGAAAATAAGGAGAATCTAGGAGATTTAAAGGATAAAGAAGTAGTAGAAAACCCTAATCAAATAGATACTCCGAGTGAAGATGATAAAAATATAGATACTCAAGAATAAATAAATGGCAAGCTTAAAGCTAGGACAGACTCTTTCGTATCTTATTCAATAAAGGATAAGACAAAAAGTTCCTAGACTAAGCTTAGCCATTTTTCATTTGGAAATCCCTTGCTTTTGGGTATATAGGAAATAAGAAGAAATGAGGAGTATTATGGACAAACATTATTTAAAACTTTTAAAAGACATCTATCCTAAAAAATCCAACATCAAAGACGAGTTAATTTCTCTTAACTCCAAGCTCTACCTTCCTAAGGGCACGGAATATTTTTTCTCCGATATCCATGGAGAAAGCGAAGCCTTCCTTCACCTATTAAGGTCCGCATCAGGAAATATTAGAGATAAGATTGCTAAGCTATTTGGCGATACATTGATTAAAGAAGACCAAGACGAATTAGCAGAGCTTATTTACGATCCGGTCCACGTTCTTAAGGACCTTTCTGAAAACGATTTATTGACAGAAGATTATCTAACTATAACTATCCATAGGCTAATCAACCTCTTTAGATTCGTATCTACCAAATACCCAAAGGCCTATGTCAAAGGCAAATTTACAGGCTCATATACAAATATCATTGACGAACTACTATATACCAACGATTCTGAATTTAATAAGAAAGAATATTATGAATCCCTAATAGCTAATATAGTCAAATACGACTCTGCTAGGGAATTTATCATATCCCTTGCAAGACTTATTCAAAGAGTTTCTGTAGACAAACTCCATATAGTCGGGGATATCTACGACAGAGGACCTTCCCCACACATAATCATGGACGAACTACTAACCTTCCCTAATGTCGACATCCAATGGGGTAACCACGACATAGCCTGGATGGGAGCGGCTAGCGGAAATGAAGCCCTGATAGCTGCCTGTGTCGCCAATGCCATCTCCTACAACAACTTCGATATGTTAGAAGACGGCTACGGAATAAACCTAAGGCCTCTCTATGAATTTGCCATTCACAACTATAGGGATGACCCATGCGAGCTCTTTATGCCTAGGATCTTCGATAGAAATATCTACGACAACGTAAGTGGCGAAGTAGCAGCCAAGATGTATAAGGCAATCTCTATAATAAGGTTCAAACTCGACGGAGCCCTCATAGCTAGAAATCCTGAGTTTAATGTAGATGATAGAAACTTCCTCAAATTCATTGATTTTGAAAAAATGACCTACAAAAATGTCCCACTCAAGGATACTAACTTCCCGACCATAGATCCAAAAGAACCACTCAAACTAACAGATGCTGAACAGTTTATAATAGATATCCTAAAAAGCGACTTCATCAAGGGCAATAGACTAAACCGCCACATGAGCTTTCTCTACAAAAACGGGTCAATGTATAAGACGGAAAACGGCTCTCTCCTATTTCATGGCTGCATCCCCCTAACCGAAGACGGAAAATTCCAAGAAATAGAAATAAAAGGAAAGAAATATTCTGGAAGAAAGCTTATGGACGCCTTTGACAAGGTCGCTCGTGATGCTTACTTTACGAATTCAATCTTTGCCAAAGATGTCATGTGGTATCTAATAAACGGTAGATACTCCCCAATTTTCGGCAAGAGCCAATACTCCTACTTCGAAAATCTCTTCGTAGAAGATAAAGATCTAAAAAGAGAAGTCTACAACCCTTACTACAAGCTTTCTGAAAAGGAAGAGATAGTAGATATGATCTTAGATGAATTTGAAATTACAAGTGAAAGAAGAAGGATAATTAATGGCCATGTTCCAGTAAAAGTCAAAAAAGGAGATAGCCCAATCAAAGGAGGTGGCAAGCTCTATGTAATTGATGGTGGAATATCCAAGCCTTACCAGGCAAAGACAGGAATTGCAGGCTACACCTTGATGTTTAACTCCCACCACGTAGCCCTAGCCGAGCACAAAAGCTACGAGTCAATCACAGACAAGGTATCAAGCTACACCCCAAATATAAAAGAAGTAGAAATCCTCCTTCCAAGAATGCTAAAAAAAGACACCGACGAAGGACAGGATATAAGAGAAAAAATTGAAGTTTTGGAAAAGCTTTTGGAAATGTATGATAGTGCGAATTGATTCCATCAAAAAAGAATGCAGATAAAAACTAGCCCCTTAGTTATCTTCGGTTTAACTTTTGGGGCTCTTCTTATACCATCACTCTATTCTATTTTCTGGACCTTATAAACTAATCATAAGCAGATTATTTTCCCTAAAAACGTCTCTTTCTATTCTTGCTTAGAATTATCATAAAGACTTGTCTTATGCCTGACTTACGTTTGAAATATAGGATATCTACAAAGTCTTAAGCATATCCACATAGTTTGGCATAGAGTAATTTTCTCTAGATATTAACTTTTCTAACGAATCTGATATTTGGCGGATTTCGGCTGCGACTTTCCTTGTTTCTTTTTGAAGATACCTAGCCTTATATTCTAAGAGATCCATATCTTCCGATTTTTCTAAGATAGATGAAATTATTTCGCAATAGTCTAAAAGTTTACCGACTTTTTCGTTTATTTTTCTCGCCCTTTGTCTCAGTCTTTCATTTTCTACAAAAGATAGGTAATCCTTGATGCTCGCGATCTCTCTCATAGCTGATGGAAGAATCTCTTGGTGGATCATGTTATTTAGTATTTCTAGTTGAGAAGAGAAAAACTTTGTAACATCTTCATATTCGACCTTGATTATGGATTCTATTTCCTTTTTAGTAAAGATCCCAGATTTTTCAAATATATCATAGGCATTGGTGGCCTTGGCTGCTATTACAGCTTCCAAGAAAGTCGGGAAGTTTTCTAGGCCTCTTTTTTCCGCTTCCTTTTCCCATTCTTCTGAGTAGCCATCGCCTTGAAAGAGAATATTTTTGTTTTCTTGGTAGATTTCCTTAACTATGGAGTAAGCTTCTTCCCTTAGCCTATCTTCATCTACCTTCTCTAGCCTATCAGCTATTTTCTTCACTGACTCAGCAAATCCTATATTTATTACTGTATTGAGGTCTGCTGCTGATTTAGATGATCCTAACATTCTAAATTCAAATTTGTTGCCAGTATAAGCTATAGGAGATGTTCTATTCCTATCTGATGAGTCAGTTTTTATTTCTCCTAAATGAGGAATCTTGACCATATTTTCTATAACTTTTTCCTCAAAATCATCATTAGCTACAGACTCTAAGACATCTTCTAGGTCACGACCTATAAATAAAGAAATAATGGCAGGTGGGGCTTCATCTCCGCCCAACCTATAGTCGTTAGTTACAGATGAAGAAGCAATCCTTATTAGTTTTTGGTATTTGTTGCAAACTTCGATCATGGAAGCTAAGAACAGAAGAAATACCGGGTTGTTTTTGGGATTTTTCCCTGGAGTAAATAGATTCCTTCCATAATTTGTCGCCAAAGAATAATTATTGTGCTTACCAGATCCTGCCATATTTTTGAAAGGTTTTTCCTTAAGTAGACAAACTAAATCGTGGTCTAGGGCTGTCTTTTCTAATATATGCATAAGGAGTTGGTTATTATCAACAGATATATTGACATTTTCATACATTATGGCAATCTCAAACTGATTTGGTCCTACCTCGTTATGTTCTGCTTCCATGTAGATACCAAGCTTGTAAAGCTCGCTGTTTACATCTTCAAAAAACTCATCAACTCTTTTTGGAATATCCCCCAGATAATGAGAGATAAGTTCTTTCTCAACCATAGGATCAGAACCAATAAGGGTCATCCCAGAATATTCAAGGTCAATTCTCTTATCAAAATACTTTTTATCTATGAGATAAAACTCTTGCTCAAGGCCTAGTTTAGCCTTAACCCTGTAAGTTTTCTCTTCCTTGAGAAATAAATTACAAACCCTTGAAGCCTCTTTGCTTACCATGTTCATGGACTCGATTAGAGGAAGTTTCTTGTCGAGTTTTTCCCCATAAAATGACACAAAAACTGATGGAATATATAAGACCTTGTCTAGGATAAAGGAATTGGCAGTCAAATCCCAATATGTATATCCTCTAGCCTCAAAGGTTGAACGCATTCCTCCAGATGGGAAAGAAGATGCGTTCAACCTTTATAAGCTCCTTACCTGAGAACCTATTTATAGGATTGTGCTTGTCATCCCTGTTCAAAAACGCTGTCTTTTTGGTCGCAGTTTTCCCATTTAAGGGTTGGAACCAATGCGTGTAGGAAGTTGCCCCCTTAGAAATCGCCCAGACTTTCATAGCATGAGCTATGGCATCAGCACTTTCCCTATCTAAGGTGGCATTGTTCCTTGCCGCTTGTTTCCATTTCAAATACACTGTGTAGGGTACATTTTCCTTCATAGTTTTCTTGTCAAAAGCCATATTCCCAAATTCTTTCAAAACCATACTACCTCTTTCTTAGATTTTACTTTTATATTATACCAGGTGAATTTTAAAAATAAATTTACATCTTTATTCATTTGCTATTAACAAAAAAGTACCAAGCTATAATACATTTAAAATATAGATTGGTACTTAAAATTATTATTCGATTATCTCAGGCTCGTCGTAGTCTACTCCGAAAGTTTCTACAGTTACTGTCTTCATTACTTGGTCTTCTTTTGGTTTATCTTGGAAGTCAGTTTTAATTTCTGCTATCTTATCTACTGTATCCATTCCTTCGATTACTCTGCCGAAGGCTGCGTATTGGCCATCTAGGTGAGGGCTGTTTTTGTGCATTACGAAAAATTGGCTGCCTGCACTATCTGGCATCATAGATCTTGCCATAGAGAGAACTCCCCTGTCGTGTTTTAGGTTATTCTCAAAGCCATTTGCAGCAAATTCTCCCTTGATAGAATAGCCAGGGCCACCGGTTCCTCTTCCTTCTGGGTCTCCTCCTTGAATCATAAATCCTTTGATTACCCTATGAAAGATTACTCCGTCGTAGAAATTGTGACCTATAAGTGAGATAAAGTTTCTTACTGTGTTTGGAGCAACTTCTGGGTATAGTTCCGCCTTAAAAGTATCTCCATTTTCCATTTCAAATGTTACTATTGGGTTCTTGTTTTCCATATTTCCTCCTTAGTTTTTGAATGAGTGAACAGGGGCTGGTATGTGACCGCCTCTTTTGATCATTTTATCTGAATTAGAATTTCCTATATCTATAATTGGTGCATAGCCTAAAAGTCCACCAAACTCTGCATAATCTCCTACGTCCTTTCCTGGAACAGGGATTATCCTAACTGCAGTAGTCTTGGCATTTATCATTCCTATTGCCGCTTCATCTGCAATCATAGCAGAAATTGTAGCTGGGCTTGTAGATCCTGGTATTGCAATCATATCAAGGCCAACTGAGCAAACAGAGGTCATGGCTTCTAGCTTATCAAAGGTCAAATGTCCTCCATCTACTGCTTTAATCATCGCTTCATCTTCGCTTACTGGGATAAAGGCACCGGAAAGTCCTCCGACAGAGGCACTTGCCATAAGACCGCCCTTTTTTACAGCGTCATTGAGTAGGGCTAGAGCTGCTACTGTTCCGTGTCCTCCTACATTATCTATTCCAATCTCTTCTAAGATTCTTCCTACAGAATCTCCAATGGCTGGTGTTGGAGCTAGGGATAAGTCTAGGATTCCGAAGTTTTTGTCAAGTCTATCGCAGACATCTCTTGCCACAAGTTCTCCCATCCTAGTGATTTTGAAGGCTGTCTTTTTGATTATCTCACAGATTTCATTAATCGGAAGGTCATCCTTACCTGAAATTGCTGCCTTCACTACACCAGGACCTGAAACTCCGACATTAATTACTGTATCTGCTTCACTTACTCCATGGAAGGCTCCTGCCATGAAGGGATTATCCTCTACGGCATTTGAAAATATTACAAGCTTGGCACATCCTAGGGCATCTGTATCCTTAGTTCTTTCTGCTAAGTCTTTTACTACTTCTCCACACATGGCTACAGCATCCATGTTGATACCTGCCTTGGTTGAGCCCACATTTACACTTGAGCATACTAGGTCAGTAGTCGATAGGGCCTTTGGAATAGATTTAATCAAAATCTCATCAGCCTTGGTCATCCCCTTTTGAACGAGTGCAGAAAACCCACCTATAAAGTCAACTCCAACGTCCTTGGCTGCCCTGTCAAGACACTCAGCAAAGGGAGTATAATCGTCAAGGTCTGTCGCTGCCGCAATAAGAGAAATTGGTGTAACAGAAATCCTATTGTTAATGATTGGTACGCCATAGATTGCAGATACTTCCCTAGAAGTCTTGATAAAGTCCTTGCTTTCTCTTAGGATTTTATCATAAATTTTATCACATGCTTTTTTATAATCTTTGTCTATACAATCAAAAAGAGAAATACCCATAGTAAGGGTCCTGATATCGAGATTTTCCTCATCTAGCATTTTGATTGTTTCAATAATATTATTCTTATCCATATTAGATCCTGTGCATAGCGTCAAAAAGCTTTTCGTTTTGGATTCTTATTTCTAAATTGTTCGAATCGGCTAGCTTATCAAAGGCCTTCTTAATCTCAGTAAAGTCTGCCTTTGACTTTGTAAAGTCGATATTAAACATCCCTACAAATTGATCTTCCATTATAGTTTGGCTTAGATCAAGGATATTGATATTGTATTCATATAAGACTTTAGAAATTTTATAAATAATTCCTTTTTGGTCATTTCCTATTACTGTTAGTATAGCTTTCATTTCTTCCTCCTAATGAGCCTTTTCCTACTAATGATTTTACCCTTTTATTAATGAGTGCAAAGAAAAATAGCCCCTAAGGGCTAGTATACAAAAAATAAAAGACTTGGCAAGAAGAGCCAAAGTCTTTTGTTTAAGTTCACTTAATTTTTATTTTAAATTAACCACTCCGTGGGCTGCTACCAGAACGCGGATAATTTCCTCTTAATCCTGACGGACTTGTCTTCTGCTTCACAGACCACTCCGTGGAGGGTCTTCTATTGGCCAGACGGGATTTCTCGGGCTTCGCCCTGCGACCACTCCGTGGAGGGCACTCAATTAGCCGTGCGGGCTTGTTTTTTAATACCAACCATTATTAGCCCAAAATGCTTGAGCGTTTTCCCATGAACCGTATCTTCCGTATACGTATGAGTCTGCTGCTGCTTCTTGTTCTTCTGGGCTTGCTCCGTAGCCTACTAGGGATGGGTTTAGTTGGTATCTTCCGTAGTAGCCACCAGCTGGGTTATATGCTGTGTATGATCCACCTGATTCTCTTTGAGCTATCCATTCTTTTGCCCAGTTTGAATCTCCTTGGTAAGAAGAGTAGTCTTCTTCGTAGTAGTCTTCTGCTGGTTCTTCGTAGTAATATTCTTCTGTGTATGTTGGTTCTTCATATGTTTGGTATGAAGCTTCGTTATTATTACTTACTGGTGCTTGAGCCACTTCAGCTTTTTTGTTTCTTTCGTTGAATGATTTTAGAAGGTTATTATATACATATCCTTCTTTGCCATCAAATTTAACTTTTACATATCCATTATCTGCTTCTTCGATAATTTCAACTACATCGCCTTCTTGTAGAACGCTTAGTACATTTGATGAAAGTTGAGCATCATCTCTAAAGTTTGCTGGAGCAATAACTTCTGTTTCAGCTTTTACGTTAAACCATGGTGTTCCTACGAATGCTTCTTTTCCTTCGAAGTCAATTCTGTACCAGCCATTAGCTTTTCCTAGAATTTCGTAAGATTTGTTTTCGTCATTGATTGTTCCAATAACGTTGTTTACTTCTTCGGCAGAGCTTCTTACGTTTACTGCTTTTGCCTTTTCTGTGTTAAGTTCGATTCTATCAGCCTTTGCTTCCTTTGATCCGAAAGTAAATACTGATGGTAGTACTAGCGCTGCTGCTAGTGCATATTTTGTTAATTTGTTCATTTATATCCTCTTCCTAATTTTCAAATTTAATTTTACTTGTAATAATAGTTACAAAATATTAACAACTCTTTTTTACAAGCACTATTGTACCTTTAAATTGTGTAAAAATTATGTAGATTATGATTTTTTTTGTCATTTTCTAGAAAATATTGATATATAAGGTTTTCCTTAGATTTTTTTAGATAATTTTATCAAATATTTTATTAATTCTACAGATTTTTTAGCATTATTTTTCTATATTTCAGACAAATCCCCTATATTTCTCTTAGCTTTTAAGAAAATTAATTGTAACAAATGTAATCTATTGGCTTTTTTATCTAAGCTACTCGTCTTTGTCCTAATTATTAGCCCAAAATTTTCTAAAGTAGTATAATCCTCATAGAATTTATATGAAAGAGAGCAAGCAATGATTAATGTCTACATTTTATGTGGTGGCCCTTCAAGTGAGCATGATATCTCTTTAAGAAGTGCCCTTAACATAAGCAAAAATTTAAATGAAGAAAAATATAAGATAAAGTTGGTATATATTAATAAAGAAGGAGCTTATTCAGAAAGTTTCGATAAGATAGATACAGATAATGAATTCGACCTAGTTAGGGAAGTTAAGGAAAATAGGACAAAGTCTATTGCAAATTTCCTCGCCTGTCTATCTAAGGAAGATTATTCAAAGACTATTGTAATTCCTGCAGTCCACGGAACTTATGGAGAAGACGGAACAATCCAAGCCCTCCTAGATGTTATTGGAGTAGCCTACATAGGAAATGGACTTCTATCTTCTGCAATATGTATGGACAAGGTTACAAGCAATGATATTTTCGAGAAGAATAAGTTAAGCCAAGCTAAATATCTCTACACTAATAGGGATGGCTTTGACAATGATTTTATGGATAGATGTATCGAGGAGATCGGCCTTCCTCTTATAGTAAAGCCTTCTGCTAACGGGTCTTCTGTTGGGGTAAGCAAGGTTACAAGTAAGGAAGAGCTTATGGCTGCCGGAGATGAAGCTTTGAAATATGACAAAAAGGTACTTGTAGAAGAGCTGATCGAAGGTCAAGAGATCGAGTTTGCTGTAGTTGGCTACATGAATCCAGATGTATCAGAACCTGCTGCTTATATCTCAGACCACACTTTCCTAGACTACGATGCCAAGTATTTTTCCAAGTCTACCAAGGAGACCCTTCCTTATATACTAGAAAAAGGAAAGCTAAAAGAGGCTCAAGAATTTGTAAGATGCGCCTACGAAGCTTGTGGATGCGAAGGCTTTGCTAGAGTTGATATCTTCCTAGGAAAAGATAATAAGTTCTACGTCAATGAGATCAACACCTTCCCTGGCTTTACCCCTTCATCATTTTTCGCAAGACTTTGCGAGCTTATGTATGATGAAAGCTTTGCAGAGGTTTTGGATAGATTAATAAAAGATGGATTTGAAAGGTGGCAAAGATGATAGAAAGAAGTCTAGGCGAAATCGCCAAAATGATCGGCGGAGAAATCTCAGATGAAAAATACTCTAGCCTTAAGATTAAGGGGGTGTCTTCTGACTCAAGGACAATCCAAGAAGGAAATCTCTATATTCCTCTAATCGGAGAAGTATTTGATGGGAGACTTTTCATCAAAGAATGTGAGGATAAGGGGGCTTCTGCCTTTCTAGCAGATCGTGATTGTAAGATAAAAAACAACATATCCATTCCTTATATAAGAGTCGAAGATACATTAAAATCCCTCCAAGATTTGGCAAGAGCCTACAGGAGCGAACTAGAAGATATTAAAGTAATAGGCATCACAGGATCAAACGGAAAGACAACTACCAAGGACCTCCTCTACGAAGTTCTTAAGGAAAAGTACAAGGTTCAAAAAACTATAGGAAATCTCAACAATGAAATAGGAGTTCCTAAAACTATCCTATCCCTTGATGAAGATACAAATATCGCTATAGTAGAGATGGGAACAGATAGCTTTGGAGATATATCTCTTACTACAAATATATCAAAACCAGATATTGCAATCATTACCAATATCGGAGATAGTCACCTAGAAAATCTCAAGACCAAAGAGGGAATCTTAAAGGCTAAGATGGAAATCGTAGAAGGCCTAAGCCCAGACGGCTATTTTATCTACAATGGAGATGATCCTACAATGAAAAAGGAAATCTCCTCCTACGAAGTAAAACAAAAAATGATATCTTTTGGAGAAGAAGATGATAATGACTTCGTAGTAAAATCCTCTGGTGATAATAAAGGTAAGGTAAGCTTTACCCATGATGGAGAAACTTACACCATTCCCCTACTTGGTAGCCACAATATCTACAACGGTGGAGTGACAGTTCTAGTCTCTAGCCTTTTTGGCCTAAGCAATGATCAGATCAAAAAGGGTCTTTCTGAAGTAACCCCAGCTAATAATAGGTCTAGTATAATAGAATTTGAAGGTTTCGATGTCTTGGATGACTGCTATAAGTCAAACCCTCAATCATTAAGAAGTGGACTTGAGACAACAAAACTTCTAGGTGGCTATGACACTAAAATCCTAGTGCTTGGTGATATGCTAGAGCTTGGAGAGACTGAAGACGACCTCCACTATGAAGTAGGTAGTGAGATTGACCCAAAAGATATTGACTACTGTCTCTTCTTTGGTAGCCTATCTAAGCATATGTATGAGGGGGCCCTAAATAACTTCTCCAAAGATAGAATCTTCCACTTCACCAGCAAAAACGACCTCATAGACAAACTAAAGTCTCTAATTACCAAGTCGTCTCTTGTCTTTGTCAAGGGAAGCCATGGCATGCACATGGAAGAAATTATAGAAAGTATAAGCAAGTTAAAATTATAGGAAAAAATTAGAAAAGAATTAGAAAAGAATTAGAAAAGAAAGGAAAATGAATTAAAC
>NZ_JAPJPG010000080.1 GCF_030825785.1 Anaerococcus sp. | reverse complement strand
AGAGCTTGTTTGGGGTGGCTCTCAGACCAGTGTTAGAAGATGTGAGACAGCTTATCTGCTCAGTGCTGGTATCCAGTCTTTTGGGATTGGGGATTCTCTGGTATCAAGGTGCCTTGTTTATGGCAACGGTGCAACTGGTCATCATTGGTCTTTTGCTTTATGGATTGGTCTTGGTAGGGATTTCTACCTTATTAAGTGTCGTGTATCTACTTGGTTTACAGGAAAATAGTCTGGTGGATCTATTGAAAGGGAAACTCCCTCTCAAACGTATGATGACATTGATGATGGTGGGGCAACTCTTAGCCGTACTGGTGGTCGGATCGAGTGCGACTGCTCTCCTACCCCACTACCGTGAAATGCAGGAAATGGAGAGAGCTAGCGATAAATGGAGCCAGTCCTCAGACCGTTACCGTCTATCCTTTGGTTGGTCTAGTGCATTTGCCGATGAAGAAGGAATGCGTAAGGATAATCGTGAGTGGCAGACATTTACTGAAGAACGGTTAGCCAATACAGACTCTTTTTATATTATGAGCAATGTTGACAATTTCTCAGATGGAGCAGAAGTGGACCTAGATGGCAATCGTCTCAATGACTACACACCGTCAGGGAATGTCATCTATGTCTCACCGCGCTATCTGATAGAAGAAAAGATTACCGTTTCTTCAGAGTTTATGGATAAGATGCAAAACTTGTCTGAGGGAGAGTTTGGGCTGATCTTGCCTGAGAGCTTGCGAGAGCAGTCTGCCTACTATCAAGGATTATTTACAGATTACCTGCAAAACTTTTCATCTGAAAGTGTAGAAGTGACGAGTCAGAAACACTACCTCCCACAGGTAACGCTAGCTTTTACAGAAACAGGACAGGAACGCTTCCTCTATAACGATGGGTACAAGACGACACGCCAGTACCTAAAAGATCCGATTATTGTAGTTTTAACGCCGCAAGCGACTGGAACAAGACCTGTTGCAGGGATGTTATGGGGAACTACGGCTAATAGTGCCTTGAAACTAGATCGATATGGAGACAGCATCACAGCTCTAAAAGAGCAAGGTCTGTATCACAAGGTCTCTTATTTGGTAAAAAGCCAGCTATTTTTTGCCAAGGTACTAAATGACAAACGGATGGAGTTCTACTCTCTCCTTATTGGGACTATTTTGACTCTATCTACGGCTATCTTGTTATTTGATTCCATGAATCTTCTCTATTTTGAGCAGTTTAGACGGGAGATCATGATTAAACGTCTTTCTGGTATGACAATCTATGAGCTTCATGGCAAGTACTTACTGGCGCAAGGAGGAGTTCTCTTACTTGGGCTAATCCTATCTAGTGTTTTGACAGGAGATAGCTTGATTAGCGCTCTAGTTGTAGCTTTATTTACTCTTAACGCCCTCTTGATTTTAGTAAGGCAGGATAAAAAGGAAGAAGCTGGTAGCATGGCAGTATTGAAAGGAAAATAAGATGATTGATATTCAAGAATTGGAAAAGAAGTTTAATGACCGCGCGATTTTCTCTGGTTTAAATCTCAAGTTGGAGAAGGGCAAGGTTTATGCCTTAATCGGAAAGAGTGGAAGCGGAAAGACGACTTTGCTTAATATCTTAGGAAAGCTAGAAAAGATAGATGGTGGAAGGGTTCTCTATCAGGGGAAAGATTTAAAAACCATTCCCACTCGTGAGTATTTTCGAGACCAGATGGGCTATCTCTTTCAAAATTTTGGCCTCTTAGAAAACCAATCAATCAAAGAGAATTTGGATTTGGGCTTTGTTGGTCAAAAGATTTCAAAAGTAGAACGTTTGGAAAGGCAAGTGGAGGCTTTAGAAAAGGTTAATCTAGGGTATTTGGATCTAGAACAAAAAATTTATACTTTATCTGGGGGAGAGGCTCAACGAGTTGCCCTTGCGAAGACTATTTTGAAAAATCCACCCTTGATTTTGGCAGATGAACCAACAGCAGCTCTTGATCCTGAAAATTCAGAGGAGGTTATGAATCTCTTGGTGGGCTTGAAAGATGAAAATCGAATTATCATCATTGCGACCCATAATCCCCTAGTCTGGAATAAGGCCGATGAAATCATTGATATGAGGGAGCTTGCTCATGTGTGAAAAAATCCGTATTCGCAGGGTATCTGATTATCCTAGTGCCAGAGGTGGTTTAGAAGATATTCTCATCATGGAAAATATGACCAATCATCTCCTTTTGGTTCAAATCCGAGTGAATGGCTATTTGCTTGATTTTGCTAGTATTGAAGGGCAAAGGCAAAAGCATTATCGTTTGAAAAATTTACCTCAAACGGTTGAACTGACAGTGGACGACGTGGAGGAGGATGTAGATTTGACCCTACCTGAAAATCGAAGTTATAAAGAAGCTGATTTTTTCGAACGGATGTTTCGAGAGAACCGCTAAGTCCACCTTTAAAGATTTTCAAGACTATCTTTCTTCATGAGAGAAGATAGTTTTTTGGTATGATTTTCACCCCCAAAATACAAGGGGAATGTGTTACAATAGTAGTAACAGATAATAGAAAAGAGAATAGATGAGA
>NZ_JAPJPG010000007.1 GCF_030825785.1 Anaerococcus sp. | reverse complement strand
ACTACCTTTTTAGGAAAATTAAAGAAAAGTATGGTGACTTCGACATAAGAGTAATTAAAGAGCTCATACAGAAAATAAATAGTATATTTATAATTCTATATGGAATATATATTATTCTTTCTGTAATTTTATTGGATAATTTCTATAATATAGGAGAAGTAAAAGTAAAATTATCAACTCTAGAAATTGTCCTTCTAACTATATACTTGCTTTTAGGATATTTATTCTTAATTGTGGGAAGATTATCTATAGATAAGCAAAAGAAATCGCTAAAACTCATTATGATTACAGGATTTAGTCAGACTATATTTCTAATTGCAATTGGTGAAAACATAGTATCGATCTTACCTGTGCTCATCCTTATGGCTCTTGGATTCTATACTAGGGGTTTATTATTTAAGGAAAGATTTATATATAGTTGGGAAGAAAAGACAGTTGATTTCATGCTTATCCTGGTAGGATTTTTCTTCTATATTTTAAATATAAATAGGAATAAATACCACAGCTTGACCCTTAGCCTTGGATACATAATTCTTATCCTAGCTTTATTTATCCTAATTGCAAAAGCAATATTTTCTTATATGAAAAAGGGAGGAGATAATCTTTATAATACAAACTTAGATGATTTAGATACTTTGATAGATAAATATGGCTCAAGTCAATCTCTGGCTTCTGGATTATCATTTCTAAATGATAAATATATATACTATTATATCGATAAAGAAGGAGAAAAAACTGTAGCCTTTCAATATCAAATCATTAATAACAAGGCAATAGTCATGGGTGAGCCTTTTGGAAAAGAAGCGGATATTCCCTTAGCTTTATTTTGCTTTAACGAAGTATGTCAAAGGTCAGGCCTTAATCCTATATTTTATGAAGTAGGCGAGCAATTTACCCTTAGCCTACATGATTATGGATATGACTTTATGAAGTTTGGGGAAAATGCCATTGTAAGTCTTTCAGACTTCTCCCTAAAAGGAAGGAAGAAGTCAACGGAAAGAAATATTCTAAACAGATTTGCTAAAGAAGGATACAAATTTCAGATTGTATCTTTCCCATATACGGACGAATTTCTAGATAAGCTAGAAGATATATCAAACTCTTGGCTTAGGGATAGGAAGGAGAAGGGATTTTCTTTAGGATTTTTTGATAGAGATTATCTTAGAAAATCTGATATAGCAATCGTTATGGATAAAGACGAAGAAATAACTGCCTTTACCAATATTATGCCAAATAAAAATCCAGATGTCCTTACAATCGACTTAATGCGTTACGATCAAGATAAGAATGTAAACTCTATGATGGATTTTCTATTTCTTAATCTATTTATTTATGGGAAAGAAAATTCATACAAATATTTCAATCTTGGAATGGCGCCTCTGTCAAATGTAGGCCTTATGAAATCAGCCTACCTATCAGAAAGATTGGCATATCTTGTTTACACACATGGAAGCAGATTCTATTCATTTAAAGGCCTTAGAAATTATAAGCAAAAGTATGCTAGTATTTGGCTTCCTAAATACATGGCTTATGCCAAGGGGAATTGGCTCTTGTACTCACTATTAGCTGTATCCTTAATTGATAATAAACTTACAAAAAATAATAAATAATCTTTTGCAAAATGGAAATTAAAGTATAATAATTGTATCCTAGTAAAAGAATAGGGTATAAAGGAGTTTTTATGAAAGATAGTAAAATAATTTTAATTGGAGATGGAGCAGTTGGCTCCTCCTTTGCTTATGCTTCTACAATTCTAGGCATAGGTAGAGAGCTCGGAATAATTGACATAAATGAAGACAAGGCTTATGGCGACGCTATGGACTTATCTGATGCTTTAAGTTTTTCTAAGCCAAAGTCAATCTATAAGGCAGACTATAAGGATTGTAAGGATGCAGAAGTTGTTGTAATAACAGCAGGGATACCACAAAAGGACGGGGAGACAAGACTTGATCTAGTAGAGAAAAACCTATCTATTTTTAAAGACATGGTAGGAAAAGTTGTAGAATCTGGCTTTGATGGAATTTTTCTAGTAGCAAGTAACCCAGTAGATATTCTAACATATGCAACATGGAAATTCTCAGGATTTCCTGCAAATAAGGTAATAGGAACGGGAACAACCCTCGATTCTTCTAGATTTAAGAAAGAAATTGCTCAACTTATCGGCATAGATCCAAGAAGCGTCGATGCCTTTATCCTAGGTGAACACGGAGATAGCGAATTTGCAGTTTGGTCTCACACAAATATCGGTGGCCTACCAATTTATGAATGGGTTAAGGCAAACAGCGAAGTTGATGAGCTAGCCCTCCTCGATACTTTTGAAAAAACAAAAAATGCTGCCTATGAAATTATAAAAAAGAAGGGCGCAACATTTTACGGAATAGGCATGGCACTTGCAAGAATTGTTGAATCAATTATTAATGATGAGAACTCAGTATTTTCTGCATCATCATATCTTGATGGAGAATACGGACTTAAGGATATTTATATTGGAGTTCCAACGGTTATAGGTAAAGATGGAGCCAAGTGGGTTATAGAAGTGCCTTTGACTGATACAGAAAACGAAAGAATGCAAGCATCAGCCAAAACACTTAAAAAAATCATAGATGAATCATTTTAAACTGATAGAATTGAAGCGAGGTTAATCCTCGTTTTTTTTAATTAATTGAATGTGATTTCGTTATAATGAAACGTTATCATAGTAAAATATTTCTTTTTTGATTCTAATAATAACTATCAATAGAGCAGATACACAAGGCCTAGTACTATCTAATTGAGCAAAAATAATATTGACATGAAAACGTATATTTGATATTATAAGGATGATCAAATGATCAATTTTCATTTAGGAGGAAAAAATGAAAAAATTGGGTTTACTGCCAAGGCTAATCATAGCCATCATTTTAGGTATTCTAATCGGTCTATTTGGACCAGCAGTTCTTGTAAGAATATTAATTACCTTTAATGGACTATTTGGCAACTTCCTAAACTTTGTTATTCCTTTAATCATCATGGGATTTGTTATCCCAGGTATAGCAGATTTAGGAAATGATGCAGGTAAGACACTAGCTATTACTGCTGGAATAGCATATCTATCAACGGTAATATTCGGTACGGCTACATATTTCACAGGAAGCGCTATTTTACCACACTTCATAGATGCTGGTACAATGAACTTTAACCCTGACCAAAACACAGGCAAAGTCCTAGAACCTTTCTTTGAATCACCAATGGATCCTATATTTAGTGTAACAACCGCACTTATTATGTCATTCATACTTGGTGTAGGTATTGCTGCAGTTAAGGGAGAATTCCTTAAAAAAGCAGTACACGAGTTTTCTGATATTATTACAAAATTAATTTCAAACATAGTAATTCCTTTATTGCCTATCCACATTGCTGGTATTTTTGCTAATTTGGCATATCAAGGAACAGTAGTAAAAGTATTATCAGTCTTCTCAAAAGTATTCATAATGGTAATTATACTTCACTGGTTGACGATTTTGATCCAATACACGGTAGCAAGCTCTATGGGTGGTGGTAATCCATTTGAGAAAATCAAAAATATCTTCCCAGCTTATATGACAGCAGTAGGAACACAATCATCAGCAGCTACAATTCCTGTAACATTAAGACAAACCTACAAAATGGGTGTTAACAAGGGTATAGCAGACTTTGTTATTCCTCTTTGTGCAACGATCCACTTATCAGGTTCAACCATAACGATTACATCTTGTGCTATGTCTATACTCATGCTACAAGGTGGCGATGTATCTTTAGCTCACATGTTCCCATTCATATTGATGCTTGGTGTGACTATGGTTGCAGCACCTGGAGTACCTGGAGGAGCAGTAATGGCAGCTTTAGGTATATTACAATCAATGCTTGGTTTTACTGAGCCTATGACAGCGCTAATCATTGCTTTGTATGTTGCCCAAGACTCTTTTGGTACAGCTTGCAATATCTCTGGTGACGGTGCTATAGCATGTATGGTAAACAAAATTAGTGGATTCAAATTAGACCCACAAGCTAATGAAGCTTATATTGATGAATTAGTTAAATAAAAGAAAAAGTTAAAATAGGACTCATTTGAGTTCTATTTTTCCGCTCATATACATTTCTTTAATGTATTACATAAGGAGAGACAATGACTATTACAAGAAAAAAGAAAACAATGGATGGAAATACCGCCGCAGCACACGTATCTTACGCATTTTCTGATGTTGCAGCAATTTATCCAATAACACCATCTTCACCAATGCCTGAATTTATTGACAAATGGGCTGCTCAAGGTAGAAAAAACCTTTTCGGAAACGAAGTCTCAGTAACAGAGATGCAACATGAAGCAGGAGCTGCTGGTGCAGTTCACGGATCTTTAGCAGCTGGTGCTTTAACATCTACATATACAGCAAGCCAAGGATTCCTCCTAATGATTCCAGATATGTATAAGATGGCAGGTGAGAGACTTCCAGCAGTATTTCACGTAGCAGCTCGTTCCATTTCTACTTGTACAATTAACATGTACGGCGACCATCAAGACGTTATGGCAGGTAGACAAACTGGATTTGCAATGTTAGCATCTGGATCTGTTCAAGAGATTATGGACTTATCACCTGTTGCCCACTTAGCTGCAATTAAGGCAAGAATTCCTTTCGTAAACTTCTTCGATGGATTTAGAACAAGTCACGAGATTCAAAAAATCGAAGTTTGGGACTATGATCAATTTGAGGACATGGTTGATTATGATGCTATTGATGCTTTCAAAAACGATTCCCTATCTCCACATAGACCTACAATGCGTGGTGTATTTGAAAAGGGTGGATATTTCCAAAGAACAGAAGCACAAAATGAAGCCTATGATGGACTACCATCTATAGTTGAAGAATACATGGATAAGATTAACGAAAAAATAGGCACAGATTATTCACTATTCAACTATGTAGGTGATCCAGAAGCTACAGATATTATTGTGGCAATGGGTTCTGGTACTGATACAATCAACCAAACAGTCGATAGATTAAACGAAGAAGGTAGAAAAGTAGGACTAGTTAAAGTTCACCTTTATAGGCCATTTTCTGCTGAACACTTATTAAAAACAATACCAGAAACTGTTGAAAGAATAGCTGTATTAGATAGAACAAAAGAAAAGGGTTCTGTTGGGGAGCCTTTATACCTAGATGTAGTAGAAGTATTTGCTAATTCTGATAGAAATCCAAAGATTATTGGTGGTCGTTTCGGTCTTGGTCAAAAGGATACAAACCCAGCTCATATCAAGGCTGTATTTGATAATCTCGTAGAAGAAGACGCAAAGAATCACTTTACAGTAGGTATTGATGATGATGTGATGCATACATCACTTGATGTTGATAAAAGCTTCGTAATAGATGATGGTAAGACAAATAGATGTATCTTCTGGGGTAATGGTGGTGATGGTACTGTAGGTGCTAATAAAAACGCTATCAAGATTATAGGTGATAACACAGACATGTTTGCCCAAGGATATTTCGACTATGATGCTAAAAAGAGTAATGGTCTAACCCTATCTCACTTACGTTTCTCACCAAATCCAATTCATGCAGCTTATTTAATAGATGAGGCAGACTTTGTATCATGCTCTCCTCAAGCCTATGTAAAACAATATGACTTAACCAAAAACCTAAAAGACGGAGGAATTTTCCTTCTAAATACAATATGGAATATGGAAGAATTAGAAGAGCATATGCCAGCTTCTATGAAAAAAGATATAGCAGAAAGAAATATCCAGTTCTATACTGTAAATGCTTCAAAAATTGCCCTAGAAGTGGGCTTAGGCCATAGGACAAACATGGTAATCCAAACTGCCTTCTTTATCCTATCAAAGGTTCTACCAATTGACGATGCCATAGACTATCTAAAGGAATCTATCCAAGCTTCTTACGGTATGAAGGGCCAAGATATTGTCGATATGAACAACAAGGCAGTTGATAGGACTAGAGAAGAATTATCTAAGGTAGAAGTCCCAGAAAGTTGGAAGAACCTTAAGGTTGAGGCAGCAGAAGATAATTCTGATGAACCAGACTTCATTAGAAATATGGTTAAACCAATTATAAATCTTCACGAAGACGATCTTCCAGTATCAACCTACCTTCCATATGATGATGGACAATATATGGCAGGCACAAGCCAATATGAAAAAAGAGGTATTGCCTTATTCGTACCAGAATGGAAGATAGACAATTGTATCCAATGTAACCAATGTTCATTTGTTTGTCCTCATGCAACTATTAGACCATTCTTATTAGATGAAGAAGCTAAGGCAAATGCTCCAGAAGGCTTTGAAACAAAGAAAGCTATAGGTAAAGGCCTAGAAGGATATGAATTTAGGATTCAAGTATCTCCATATGACTGTATGGGATGTGGTAACTGTGTAGATGTATGTCCTGCCCCAACAAAAGCGCTAGAGATGAAGCCAATTGATGAGCAAATAGAAAAGCAAGCAGATAATTGGGAATATGCTCACAACAAGGTTGGCTACAAAGACGAAGAAATCGAAGCTAACAATGTAAAGAATTCACAATTCTCAAGACCATTATTAGAATTTTCTGGAGCATGTGCAGGTTGTGGTGAAACACCTTACGCTAAGCTAATTACACAACTATATGGAGACCACCAACTTATCTCAAACGCTACAGGATGTTCATCAATTTGGGGATCATCAGTGCCATCAATGCCATATTGTACAAACAACAAGGGAGAAGGTCCTGCTTGGGCATCATCACTATTTGAAGATGCAGCAGAATACGGTTACGGAATGCTTCTTGCAAGCAAGGCTAACAAACTAGCCCTAGAAAATCTAATGAAGAAATTCTTAAGTCTACACCTAACAAGCCCATTAAATGATGCATTTAATGAATGGTTAGAAAATAACAACGACTTTGAGTCAAGCAAGAAAGCTGCAATTAAGATAGAGTCACTTTTAGGAAATCAAATTGACGATCCAGAAGCTAAAAGAATCGTAGAAAGAGTAAAAGCACTTAGGGACTATATGGTTAAGAAGAGCCAATGGATATTCGGTGGTGACGGTTGGGCTTATGATATAGGATTTTCAGGAGTAGATCATGTCCTAGCAAGTGGTGAAGATATCAATATCATAGTATTCGACACAGAAGTTTACTCTAATACAGGTGGCCAATCTTCAAAGGCAACCCCACTTGCTGCAGTTGCTAAATTTGCCGCATCTGGTAAAAAAGTACGTAAAAAAGACCTCGGTCTAATGATGACAACCTATGGTTACGTATATGTTGCACAAGTAGCTATGGGAGCAAACCAAGCGCAAACCCTTAAGGCAATCAAGGAAGCTGAGGCTTATCCAGGTCCATCATTAATTATTGCCTACGCTCCATGTATCAACCACGGTATCAAGGCTGGAATGGGCAAGACTCAAAGAAGAGAAAAAGAGGCAGTTGCTTCAGGTTACTGGCACCTATGGAGATTCAATCCACTTCTAGCAACAGAAGGCAAGAATCCATTCATTTTAGATTCAAAAGATCCAGATGAATCCTTCCAGGAATTCCTCCAAGGGGAAGTTCGTTACGCATCACTTAAGAAGGCCTTCCCTGAAAGTGCAGACCAACTATATGCAGAAGCAGAAGAAGCAGCACGTGAAAGATTAGAATCTTACAAGAAAATGGCAGAAGAAAAATAAAAGAGGTAGTTATGACAGCAAATTTAGAAATGATTAAAGAAGCAAGAGAAATTCTTGAAGGTAACATCGAAAAGACTCCAATCTATACAGCATCTAGAATGGGTGAAAACCTCTATATCAAGATGGAAAACTTACAAAAAACTGGTTCCTTCAAACTTAGAGGAGCCTTCAACAAGATTGCCCACCTTACTGATGAGCAAAAGAAAAAAGGAGTAATATCTTGCTCGGCTGGAAATCATGCCCAAGGTGTGGCTCTTTCAGCAACAAGACAAGGAATCAAATCATACATCTGTATTCCATCAATTGCACCTCTTTCTAAAATCGAAGCAACTAGGGGCTATGGTGGTGAAGTAATCATAGTAGATGGAACCTTTGATGATGCACAAGCTAAGGCTTATGAGCTTCAAAAGGAAAGAGATCTAACTTACGTTGCACCTTTTGATGATGAATATGTACTATCAGGTCAGGGTACAATAGGTCTTGAGATATTAGATCAACTTCCTGATGTAAAATACATCGTAGTTCCAATCGGTGGAGGTGGACTAATTTCAGGAATTGCCCTAGCTGTAAAATCTATAAGACCAGATGTAAAGATTATCGGTGTAGAACCAGAAACAGCAGCTTCAATGCTTGCTTCAAGGAAAGCTGGTAAAATCGTAACTTTAGATTCTGCAAACACTATGGCTGATGGTATAGCTGTCAAAAAACCAGGCGAGATTACCTTCGATCTATGCGAAAAATATGTCGATGAAATAGTAACAGTATCAGAAGATGAAATAACCAATGCTATCCTAAGACTTCTAGAAGAAAGTAAGGTAAGTGCAGAAGGAGCAGGAGCTTCATCTGTCGCAGCAGTTCTTTCAAACAAATATGATTTCTCAGATGGGAAAGTCTGTGCGGTTCTTTCTGGTGGTAATATTAACGTTAACACAATCTATCAAATCATTAATTCTGGTTTATTCAAAACTGGAAGACTTACAGAAATTACCACAAGAATCTCCGATAAACCAGGTGAACTAATCAGACTTCTTACCATAATCAAAGATTTAGGTGCAAATATCAAGGATATCGACCAATTCAAATCAGCTGAAACAGTTGGATTTGATCATGCTGTAGTAAGAATAATAGCAGAAACTTACAATATAGATCACAGAAATCAAGTATACCAAGCTTTAGCAGATGCTGGTTATGAAGAAAGTCATATAAGACGAGATAAATAGATTAGGTAAAGAAATATGGTGCACGGAATACTTTCGTGCATCTTTTTCTTTACCTATTATTCACAGATGATAAGATTTTTTATTTCAGATTTTCCTTGATTATGGTAGAATATAATTAATTGTTAGATTTCAGAAGGAGGATTTATGTCAGATTATATTATTAGTTCTGAATCTATAATGGATTTATCTGCCGACTATGTAAAAGAAATCGGCGTAAGTTTTATAAAATCAAATTTCGAACTTAAGGGAGAAATATACTTAGATGATTTTGGCCAAAGTTTGGATATGGAAGAATTCTATATAAATATGGAAGAAGGTGCAGCTCCAAGCACAGCTGCTATTAATACCCAAGCTTACTTAGACTATTTTGAAGAACTTCTACAAAAGGATATGGACATTATTCATGTTTGCTTATCCTCAGGCCTATCTATTCAATACTCATGTCTCATCCAGGCAATTGAAACACTAAAGAAAAAATATCCTGAAAGAAAAATTTACCCTATAGATTCAAAGATGGCTTCTTCTGGTGTGGGTCTTCTTGTAGATAAACTTGTAAATCTCAAAAAAGAAGGTATGGGCATTGAAGACCTATATGAATGGGCAAAAGAAAACACCCTCCGTGTCATAAGCTATACTAGCAATGAAAATCTAGAATATGTAGCAAGAGGGGGAAGAATTTCTAAAACTGCAGCCAATATTGGAAATCTTCTCAAAATATGTCCTTTAATAGAAATTGATGATGAAGGTCATATGCAGGTAACCCAAAAGATAAGAACAAAGAAAAAACTTCTCAAAACCTTAGTAGATAGGATGGAGAAAAATGCTATCGGAGGCCTTGATTACGACGACAAATTATTTATAAGTCACGCTAGCAATGAAAAGACAACCGAGGAATTGAAGGAAATGATGGAAGATAGATTTAAGAAAATATCTTCTATAGATATATTTGAAATTGGTCCTACTATTGGTAGCCACATAGGTCCTGGAACTATTACAATGTTCTATTGGGGCGAGAAGCGACTAAGATAATCATGAAAAAAACCTTATCCAAAAATTTAATTTGTCTATTAAAATTAGATAAATAATTAGTAGACATAAGAGGGCTATATTACCTACAAAACATTATAATTAGCAAATACAATTATTTATGGTGAAGATGCTCTAGAATGCCTATCAATTATTGGTTGTAAGAAAGCAGTTCTTGTAGGCAGCAGAAATTAGAAAATTAAATAAAAAATTCGGTATTGCTCCTAACATTAAAGAAGGAAAAAATACAGTCATCATCGAGGAAGATTTTCTAAATCATCTAGATTTAATGAGCGAAAATGCCTTTAAGGATGCTTGCACATTGACTAATCCTAGAGAAACTTCAGCTAGTGATATCAAGAAAATTTACAAGACGAGCTACTACGGAGAAAAGATAGACTTCTAGTAAATAAGGGATGTTTAATTTAAGCGATGGATAATTATCTCAAAATTAAGGGGTAAATAGTTTTCCTTTCCATTAATATGAATTAAACATCTCTTTTTCCTATAGTATAATATATAGGAAAGAAGGTAGAATATGAATTTTTTTGAAAAATCTAACGAAATTAAAGAGTATATGATTGATATAAGAAGAAGAATTCACGAAAATCCAGAACTTGCTTTTGACTTGGAAGATACAAGTAAGCTTGTCAAAGAAGAATTAGATAAATTAGGGATTAGCTATACTTCCCCAATAGAAAATTCAGTACTTGCAAGTTTGGGCAAGGGGGATAGGACGATATTATTAAGAGCCGATATGGACGCTCTTCCAATACAAGAAGAAAATGATTTGGATTTTAAGTCCAAAAATCAATGCGGACACATGTGCGGCCATGATTTTCATACAGCAATGCTTTTAGGAACTGCCAAAATCTTAAAGGAAATAGAAGAAGACCTTGATGGTGTTGTCAAATTAATGTTTCAACCCGCTGAGGAAATCCTAGAGGGTTCAGAAAAAATGATAGAAGCGGGAATCCTAGACAATCCTAAGGTAGATATGGCAGTTATGGTTCATATGGATACTACTAGACCCGTGGGTATCTATATAAAAGAAGGGCAGATGGCTACATCAAATAATAACTTCAGGATAGAGGTTAAGGGTAAGTCATCTCATGGGGCTATGCCAGAAAATGGAGTAGACGCAAGCTTTGTTGCAAGTCAAATTGTAAATGGCTTACAAGAGATTGTAACAAGGGAGCTTTCCTTTACCAAGGGAGCGGTACTTACTACAGGTCATATCAAGGCAGGATCTGCTCCTAATATAATACCAGACAAGGCTATTATCGAAGGAACTTGTAGGAGTTATCATGAAGAAAGTAAAAAGCATATCCAAAAAAGAATTCCAGAACTTAGTAAATATATAGCCAAAGCCTATAGGGCAGATTCGACATTTGAGATTCTTTCGGATGTTCCTGCTATAATTAATGATAAGGACTTTTATAAAGACGCTATTAGAGTCTTAGAGAATGTTAAAGAAGAAAATAAGGGCTTTAACTTAATAGATGATTGTGAAGCTGTTACGGCAAGCGATGACTTCGCAAATGTAGCAAGGCTTGTTCCGTCCTTAATGCTGATGGTTGGTTGTAAAGTAGAAAATGGCGAGGTCTATCCTCTCCATAATGGTAAGGCGATCTTTAATGAAGATTCAATTGTCTATGGTCCTACTACTATGGCAAGTCTTGCCTATGATTATTTGAAAGGAGAAAATAAATGAAATTAATTTGTTATAAAAGATGTACAACATGTAAGGGCGTTAAAAAAATGCTCGATGAGAAGAATATTTCTTATGAATTAAGAGATATAAAGGATGAAAACCCTACAAGAGATGAACTAAAATCTTGGCATGAAAAAACAGACTATGATATTAAAAGATTTTTCAATACATCAGGGAAAATTTACAGAGAAGAGAACTTAAAAGATAAGTTAAAGGAAATGACTTTAGATGAAAAATATGACCTCCTAGCAACAGATGGAATGCTAGTTAAAAGGCCAATTCTTTTTACTGATGATGGTGAGATTCTAGTCGGACCAGATGTCAAAAAATACGTAGAGACTTTATAATGAATATAGATTTAAATAAAATAGCAGGGCTTGATGATGAGAAATGTCTTGATGAATTAATAAACTTTATCAAGATTCAAGTATCTGATGAAGAAAATCCTATAGCTCTAATGGCCAATGTTTCTGCTTTTATAAAGGCCTATGTGAGGGATTTGAATTGGGCAGGCTTTTATATAGTAAGAGAAGAAGGCTTAATACTTGGACCCTTCCAAGGACTTCCAGCTTGCACTAAGCTTTCCTTTGATAAGGGAGTTTGTGCCAAGGCTTATAGGGATAGGGAAATAGTTAAGGTCGATGATGTAGGAGAGTTTAAAGATCATATAGTTTGTGATAGTAATTCCAAATCTGAGCTTGTGATTCCCATATTTAATGAAGAAGACCTAGTCTGTTTAATAGACCTTGACTCACCAAAGCCAGCTCGCTTCACTGAATTAGAGCTAGAGAAATTTAGGGAGATTGGTCAAATTTTAGAAAATAGAATCTATTTATAAGAATAAGGTATGCCGCTGACTTATAATCATAAAGCCCTATTGATTGTGATTTATGATGACTATTATCAGTGGCTTTTTAGATGAATTAAAAATCTTATCTAATTTTAAATTGTAAAAATATCTTGAAATTATATAAAATACTTATATTTTTTTTCATTTATTAGTATAATAATCGGTAAGGCAGATAGAATTAAATAAAAAAACTTATATAATATTACTAATATACTTTTAAATGAAAAGAGAGGTTTGTATGACACATGCTAGCTATATAATTAGTGCAACATCTTCTGTCGATATTAGCGAAGAACTCTTTGAAAGGTTAGATGTAAAATGGATTCCGTTCCATTATCAGATAGATGGAAGAGATTACTTAGATGATTTGGGAGAAAGTATAAGTCTTAGCGACTTTTATGAAAAAATGATTGCAGGATCTTATTCAACCACCAGCCAAATAAATGTTTTTGAATATCTTAATTATTTTGAACAATTCTTAGAAAAAGGTAATGATATAATTCACCTTTGCTTATCTTCAGGAATAACAGGTGAATACAATAATGCTTTAATAGCTAAAGAAGAGCTTGCTGAAAAATATCCTGAAAGAAAGATATATGTTCTAGACTCGCTTAATGCTTCGGCTGCCCAACTTTTTCTAGTCAAAGAGATGGCGAAAATGAGAGACCAGGAAAAAAGTATAGAAGAGATAAATGATTGGTTGATAAACAATAGGGACAGGGTTAATGGATGGTTTTTAAGTTCTGATCTAACCTATTATATTAGGGGAGGCAGAATATCCAAGACCAAGGGAACTGTCGGCAATGCCTTAAATATTTGTCCGGTTATGGAAGTCAACAGATTTGGGGAGCTAATCGTAAGAGAAAGGGTAAGGACCAAAAAGCGTGCTATCAAGGTTCTTTTAAAGAAGATGGAAAGTTTTGCTGATGATGGTAAAGACTATGATAATAAATGTTTGATTATTCATTCCCATGACTATGAAGGAGCCCTAGATCTTAAGGAAAAACTTTTAGAAAAATTTCCTAATATAGAGAAGGATATTGAAATTTATCAGTTTGGAACTATAATAGGTTCTCATACGGGACCAGGTACCCTAGCTGTGGTATTTTGGGGTCAAGAAAAGGGAAGATAGTTAGGAGGGTGAATGAGACTAAGACATAAGCCAAATGCGATTCCTGAGATGAGGGAAAATAATAAAATATATTTTGATGCGAGCGTAAATAAGGGAAAATGGAAGGAAATTTTTGGCAATGATAATCCTATCCACCTAGAAATTGGAGCTGGTAAGGGAGACTTTGTCACACAAATGGCAAATTTACATAATGATATAAACTATATAGCCTTAGAGATGAATACAAATGCCTTTGTTGTAGCTAGCAGAAAGATGTTAGATGAAGATATGAAAAATGTCAGAGGCATAATTGGAAATGCCGAAAATCTTGAAGACTTCTTTGAGAAGGGTGAAGTTGATAAAATCTACCTCAATTTCTCTACTCCGTGGCCTAAAAAACGCCACCATAAGAGGAGGCTATCTCACAAGAGATTTCTAGATAGATATGAAAAAATAATATCTGATGGAGCGGAAATTGAGCTAAAGACTGATAATGAAGATTTCTTTGATGCAAGCTGCCTCTATTTTGAGGACTTTGGTATGGAGATTGAAGAAGACGATATGGACTTAGATATCAATAAATCAGTTGTTACAGAATATGAGGCGAAATTTAGGAAAAGAGATATGCCAATATATTTTGTAGCTGCAAAATTTTTAAATTAGTAAGGGAAAGAGCCTATGAAAACTAAAAAAGCTAAAAGATTACTCAGTGGATTTATTATTCTGATATTTCTAGTATTTGTTTCCTATTTCTTTGGGATGAAGGCAGGAGTATTTAAGACTAAAGAAGAAGTAACAAGCGACATTGTAAAGGAACAACTAGTAAGCGTTAAGGAGCTTACTACATTAAAATATAGATACACAAATGTAGGATCATTTGAAAATGACAATGAATTTTATGGAATCAAAATTCCTTTCACTACCAAGAAATTTATCATATCCTATGATGGAGAAATTAGTGCGGGAATAGATTTAGATAAGGCCAAGGTAGATATTAATGATGAGAAGAAAGCTATAAATATATCCCTACCTCAAGCCAAAATCTTATCCCATCAGATAGATGAGGACTCTCTTACAATCTTTGATGAGAAAGAATCTATCTTCAACCAGCTAAAGATAAAAGATTTCTCAGAATTTCGTAAAAATGAAATGAAAAAGACTGAACAAGAACTCTTAGAAAAGGGCTTTTTGGAAGAAGCAAGGGATAAGAGCAAGGATGCTATTATAGAAATATTAAATATCAATCCTTTAATTAAAGATGAATATACAGTAAAGGTAAATTAAAAAAATTCGCTAAGCTATCATGACTAAGATAGCTAGCGGATTTTTAGCTTAAGAAAAAACTTACTAAAGGATAAAGTATTATTTGATGGGCCAGATAAATTGGCATAGAAAGTCTTCCGATCCTTGCAAGAATATTGTCATTTCCCTTACTTACATTCTTTTCTTTAAGATGATTTCCTGCGCTTAGCCCAGTAAGATAAGCGAAAATCCAAGGTATTAAAGGAAAATAATCTGTTGAAGCAAAGCTTGATGAAGGAAAACCTAATATAAAGATATTATTTTCATATAAATCATCAAATAATCTAAAGCCAGTCAAGGAAGCTCTTGGTATATTATAAGTTCCTACAAAAATCAAGAGGAAAATAATAGCAAAGTATGGAGGAATCTTCCAGAATCTTTGGATAAGTCCGGCAATTATCATAGAAAGTCCCAACCCGTTTAAGACTCCCCAAACAATTAATTGGTTCTTAGCGAAAACATATGTGATTAATGTAATAGCAAAGCCAAAGAGTGAAGTTTTTATTCCTCTTTTTATATTCTTGTTATAATTGAGAAGGCTTGATGTGATTCCTGATATTATAAAAAATGATAAGGCTATAGATATTTGCCATATTCGGTTTAAAGTAGTTCCATCATACCAGCTTATAGGTCTAAAATAATTTATATTATAGGCCAGGTGGAAAAGAACCATCGATATAATAGTAAATCCTCTAAAGCTATCCAAATAATAATTTCTCTTCATATAAACTCCTTGTTTAAATTATACCACATAGGGTAAATGTCTAGTAAGTCGGAAGAAGAGAAAAGGAGTTTACATGAAAAAGATAGCAGTACTAGTAGAGTCACTATTCGAAGAAAGTGAATTAATATACCCATACCACAGACTAAGAGAGGACTTCGACGTTGTCCTTGTAGGAAGAGCGAGAAGGATGTAGAGTATCCATCTAAGGCTGGATACAAAGTGAAATCAGATATCTCAAGCAAAGAAGCTGATCCAAGTGAATTCGACGGAGTATATATACCAGGTGGCTACTCACCAGATGGAATGAGACAGCATGAGGCTACTATTGAATTTGTCAAAAAAGTTCACGAAAATGGTAAGCCAATCGCTGCTGTATGCCACGGTCCATGGGTTGTAGCTGACGCAGGACTTTTGGATGGAATAAAGGCAACATCAACTCCTACTATCAAAAACGATCTAATAAATTCTGGAGCAAAATGGGAGGATAGGGAAGTAGTTGTAGATAATAAGGCAATTACAAGTAGATCTCCTAAAGACCTACCAGCCCATGTAAAGGCCTTTGTTGAAGCTTTAAAATAATATAAGATTTTAGCCCCAAAATCCCTAGGGATGGCGGGGTTTTCTCTTGCCCAAAAGGTCTTTATTAATTATAATATGAAGGTGGAGGACATAATGGAAAATTTTAATCAATACTACGAATTTATATTAAATAGGGGAAGTACAAATGGAGGTCATAGTTTAGAGAAAATAAAAAGTCTCTTAGAATATTTTGACAATCCCCAGGATAAAATAAAGGTGATTCATATCGCAGGAACTAATGGCAAGGGATCTACTGCCAATATGATCGCCAATACACTTTCAAGGAAAAATAGGGTCGGCCTATTTACTTCGCCATATATGACCAAGATAAATGAAGCTATATCAATTTCTGGAGTTGATATAAGCGATGAGGGTTTTGCAGAAATTATTGATAGGTTGAAGAAGCCTTTGGAAGAACTTGATAAAAAAGGACTCCATAATTCTTATTTTGAAGTCTTGACAGCTATAATGTATATTTATTTTTATGAAAAAAAGGTAGATGTCGCTGTGGTAGAAGTAGGACTAGGAGGAAGTCTTGATTCAACTAATATTATAAAAGATCCGATAGCCTGTGTCATTACCACTATCTCAAAAGATCACATCCAAATCTTAGGAGATAGCCTAGAAGAAATAGCCCAAAATAAGGCGGGAATTATAAAAGATAATTCAGATGTTTTTCTGTATCCAAAGAAAGGTTCGGTGAAGGAAGTTTTCTTAGAAAAGATAGAAGATACTTCTAGCAGACTCCATACTTTTGATAAGAAAGAGATTTATATAATAAAAACAGGACCTGATTATAATGAATTTTCATTTAGGTCTTATAAGAATATTAAGACAAGGCTTGTTGGAATCCATCAGATATATAATGCAGTGACGGCTCTTATAACTTTGGATTTCCTAAAAGATGAGTTTTCTATCTGTGAAAAAGATATTTATGAAGGCTTATTAACTACTAGAAATCCTGGTCGACTTGAACTTATAAATAAGAATCCAAGAGTTTTAGTCGATGGATCTCATAATAGAGAAGCCATAGATGCCTTGATTGACTCTATATCTTCTTATAAATATAGAAAACTTATCGTTGGATTTTCTATTTTAAAGGATAAGGATTATGATTATGTAATTGATAGTCTGGCTAAGATCGCTGATGAAATCATAGTTACAGGAATAAAGGATAATCCTAGGGCTTTTGACACAGATGAACTTTACAGCTTAGTCAAGGATAAAGCAAGAGGACTAATAGAGATTAAAGATCCAATAGAAGCTTATGAGTATTCCAAAAAAACAGCGAGTGAAGACGACTTGGTTATTTGGTGTGGTTCCTTATATTTGGTGGGAGATATATTAAAACGCGAAAAAAGCTTCTTAAAAGGGAGCCTAGAGTAAGCCTTTGATTTGAGTAAAGAAGATTGAGGGGGATAGCTTTTCTGATCCCCTCTTTTTTATTGTTAGGATATGGAGATTTTTCTTAGCTCTAGTCATGGCAACATACATAACCCTTCTTTCTTCTTCGATTTTATTTACAATATCTTCATTATCAACTATGATAGGAAACTCGTTTTTTACCATGTTGATTACAAAGACATTATCATATTCCAAGCCCTTAGACTTATGGATGCTTGAAAGGATCAAGTCAGAATTAGAAGATGAGAGCTTCTTATAAAGCTTGTCTTTCTTGTTATAAAAGTCTTCTATAGTTTTTAAATTTTTTGTAAAATTAACCATTGATTCAACGAAGAGGTCTTTATTTACGACTTCTTCCCTGTATTTCTTACTGAAATTTGATATATATGACTTGTAGTCCATATATTTATAAATATAGGATATCTTCTTATCAAGACTTAGATTTCTTATGTGTTTTAATTGTTTTTCCTTTTGGACTAGGGTTTCGATCTTGTAATCTTCCAGATTCAGTTCATAAAGGGCTTCAAAGACATTTTTATTAATAGCCTTAAAGGAGAGCCTATCTACTTCTTTTTTCTTAAGAAAAGTCCCCATCTTATAATAAATCTCGCAAAAAAGGTCGAGCCTATCAAAATCATCAGAAAATTCAATAATATTAAATAAATCATCTATAATTTTTGACTCAAAGAAATCGAGACTAGAAATATTTATAGAAAAGTCGATATCATCTTCCATTAGAAAAGAAATAATGTTTACTGCTTTGATATTATTCCTAAATAAAATTGAATTTTTTTCTCCTTGATTCATATTTTCTATGATAAATTTGTATTGATCTTTTACGTTTCTTAGACTTTTGATTGATATTTGTCCCAAAAAATCATTTTTAGTGAACAAATCCTTAGGATAACGATCTTGATTAATATCTATAAAAGCCTTGGATAGATTTACTATCTTTCTTGAAGATCTGTGGTTTTCCGTCATCTCTACGATTTTTAAATTTGAGTATTTGCTTTTTAAATTGAGTAAGTAGGCTACATTGGCAGCTCTAAAGGAGTATATCGACTGGTCATCATCAGCTACTATCATCAAGTTATTTAAGGGAGCTGAGATTTTTTCTATAATTTTAAATTGAATTAAGGAAGTATCTTGTCCTTCGTCTACTTGTATATGCTTATATTTATTCCTAATAGAACGTAAAAGTCTTGGATCATTTTCAATTAGCTTAAGAGCTATAACTTGCATATCATCAAAATCTATATAGAAATTTCTTATTTTAAAATTCTCATAGGCCCTATATATTTGAAGACAGTTTGTAATCTTTGAATCTAATAGAAAAGTTTCATCTATCATTGCATTTTTCATATAAGAAGTTAATCTAAAAAACTCATTGAGATCTTCTTTTGATATTTTTTTATTATTGATATTAAAATAAATCTTACTAATCAAATCGTATTTATTATAGAGGTCATCGGATTCCAATAGTCTTAGATTCCTATTATTTTGTTTGAGATAATTTCTTATAATTAGATAGCAAAAGGCATGAATGGTCATAAAATTTGTTTTTGAGGACTTATATCTTTCTTTCATATCTAGGGCCTGGGCTTTAGAGAAGGTTATGGTAAGGATGTGCTTTGGATCAACTGTTTCTGAAAGAAAGTTTATTCTTTCCAAAAGCATGGTAGTTTTTCCTGCTCCAGGGCCAGCAAGAACCAAAATCGGACCATCTTTGTGCTTTAAGGCTAAATATTGTTGGCTAGTTAGTTTCATATCTATATTTTATCATATTAATTTCTTTAAATATATGTTAAAATATAAGAAGAAGAAAATAATAGATGGGGGAAATAATGCTTACACAAAATTTTTTGAAATCAAGAACATCAACTAGAGACTTTAAAGAAGATAATTTATCAAACAAAGTAGTAGAAGAATTAAATAAAGAAATGGAAGCTTCTGCTGTAGAACATGGAAAAGAAGACATCAAATTCTTACTACTAACAGATGGTGATGAAGTTTATCAAAAACTCCAAGGCCTCGCTGGCTACAAGGGAGTTATGATTAAGGCTCCAAGCTACATTGCTTTGAATACTCTAAATGACAAAAAAGAGACCTATGTCAAGGCCGCTTACGCAACAGAAGAGCTCATCACTAAATTAAATGAACTTAATCTTGGTAATTGCTGGATTACAGTAAGTGAGGTAGAAGAGGATATCAAAAAATCTGCCTTCAACTATACAGAAGGCGATGTTTCAATACTCTTAGCTATAGGTTATCCAATAGATGAAACAGTTAGAGAACACAAATACTATGATAGACTAGCAAACTCTGACTTGGTATATATCGATAGCTTTGACAATCCTGCAAGTGATGAAGATTTAGAGCAAAGAGGCCTTAGTAGCATCTTTGATTATGCGAAATACGCTCCATCAGCATACAATGCTCAACCATGGAGATTCCTAATAGAAGATGATAAACTTTCAATCTATATCAAAGACTATGCAGGCGATGTAAATTTAATAGATGCTGGTATAATAATGTATTATATTGACGAATTAGGAAAGACAATTTCATCTAATAGCAAGTGGGACATCGAACCAGTTGTTGATGGGAAGGAATATATCTATATTGCAAGTAAGAATTTATAGAATAATGGGCGCTCAAGCGTCCTTATTTTAATGAAGGAGTTAGAATTGATAAGATTATATACAGAAAAAGATTTTGAAAAAATGAGAGCTGCAGCAGAAATTCTCTGCCAAACTCATTTAGCTATAAGAGAAGTTATTAGAGAAGGAGTAACAACTCTTGACCTTGATAAATTTGCCAATGAGTTTATTACAAAACACAAGAAGGCAATCCCTGCCCAACTAGGTTATGGTGGTTTTCCATTTACTCTATGTATTTCAGTAAATGATGAAATATGCCACGGCTACCCAACAGATTATGTTCTCCAAGAAGGAGATATTGTTTCAATAGATAATGTAATAGACCTTGACGGTGGTCTTGCTGATTCTTGCTGGACTTATACAATTGGAAATATGAGTGAAGAAGATCAAAGATTAGTTGATGTCGATCTAGAATGTCTAAAAAGAGGAATAGAGGCCGCTGTTGTTGGAAATAGAATAGGGGATATCGGAGCTGCTATTCAAGAATATGTTGAAGATGAGAATGGATTTTCTGTTATAAGAGACTTTATAGGTCATGGAATAGGCAAGGAAATGCACGAAGATCCACAAGTTCCTCACTACGGAAAGGCAGGAAGAGGACCTAGAATCGAAGCTGGCATGGTATTTACTATTGAGCCAATGATTGCAGCTGGTGATTGGAAGATGAAAGTTGATGATAACGGTTGGACCGCAAGAACAAGAGATGGTTCTAAATGCTCACAATTCGAACACCAACTAATAATCCATGAAGACGGTCCAGAAATAATAACCGATCAAGATAAGTTCAAGTTAACAGAAGAGGACCTGGACTTTATAGAAAATTATAAAAAAAGAAATAATCTATAGTAAAAGCACGGCATAGGGCCGTGCTTTTACATATCTTCTAAAGATATTTGGTTTTTGTATTTTTCTTTTTCTTTCATTTTTTTGTTATAACAAGATCTGCACAAAGGTTCGTATAAGTCTTTTGATCCAATTTGGATACGAGATTCATCTGAGGTCTTTCTGTAAGAGGCCCAAGCATCTTCACCGCATGAAGCGCAAATTGCGTGATGCTTTACTAGCTCGTCTGCTATAGGCATGATTTCTTTTATAATCTCAAATGGTTGAGTCTTATAGTCCATATCAAGTCCTGATACAACTATAGTAATCTTCATTGCCATTAGTTCGTTGAATATTTCTATAACTTCGCTAGGATCATTAGGGAAGAATTGTAATTCATCAATTCCTATACAATCTATATCATTATTTTTAGCGTAGGTTAAGATTTCTTTTAGGTTTTCGACCTTATGAGCGTCCAATTCTAAGTTATCGTGGCTTACAATTTTCTTTTCGTCATCTCTATTATCAATCGATGGTTTAAAGGCTACGATTTTATAATTCGCTATTCTCATCCTATAAAGCTCTCTCCAAAGGGAGGTTGTTTTTCCTGAAAACATGGAGCCTGTGTGGACGATTAATCTTCCTTGCTTTTTCATAGTATCCCTATACATTAAACTTAAAGTTGACTACATCCCCATCTTGCATGATGTAATCTTTTCCTTCTTGCCTTAGTAGACCTTTTTCTTGTGCCTTGTGTATTGAACCAGATTCTACCAAGTCATCATAAGAGACGATTTCTGCCTTGATAAATCCTCTTGATATATCAGAATGGATTTTGCCAGCAGCATCTACTGCCTTGGTACCATTTGCTATAGTCCAAGCTCTTGTTTCCATTTCTCCAGTCGTCAAAAAGGACATTAGGTTTAGTGTCTTATATGAATCCTTGATTACCTTATCTGTACCAGATTCTTCAAGTCCAAGCATAGCTAAGAACTCTGCTCTCTCTTCTTCATCTTCAATTTCGGAAATTTCTTGCTCTATTTTAGCTGAAACTACAGAAACTTCGGCTCCTTCACTTTTTGCAAACTCACGAACCTTCTCTACATAAGGATTACCCTTACCATTATTTGCGGCGTCTTCTTCATTTACATTACATACATATATGATTGGTTTGGTAGAAAGAAGCTGATAGGCTCTAAGCATTTTATTTTCGTCCTCATTTAAGTCTAATATTCTTGCGGATTTGCCTTCTTCAAGAACTTCCTTAATTCTTTCTAGAAGCTCAACTTCACTTCTTACGCTCTTATCACTTCTTGCGACCTTTTTTCTTTTTTCTAAGACCTTATCTACAAGTTCAAGATCAGAGAAAATCAATTCAAGATTTATAGTTTCAATATCTCTTAGTGGGTCAACTGATCCATCAACGTGGGTTACATTAGCATCATCAAAGCATCTTAAAACTTCAACTATTGCTTCTGTTTCTCTAATATTAGATAAGAACTTATTTCCAAGTCCTTCACCCTTGGAAGCACCCTTTACTAACCCTGCAATATCATAAAACTCTACAACTGCTGGAACTATCTTTTTGCTAGAGCTCATTTCTGATAGAACTTCTAGTCTTTGATCAGGTACATTTACAAGACCAACATTTGGATCTATAGTCGCAAATGGATAGTTGGCAATAAGCGCACCTGCTTTGGTAATGGCGTTGAATAATGTTGATTTTCCAACATTAGGCAAGCCTACTATTCCTAATTTCATTTAATCACTCCATCCACTTTTTTTATTTTTGCAATGATTATATTATAATTGTTTTAAGAGAAATATCAATCAGAATATAAGATGAATTATTGCTAATAGTTACTTGTTTAATCTCTTTTTTCAAATTAATTATGTAAAGAGATTATTATTAGTATAATAGATTTAGATGATTACTTTAAGATTTTAAGGAGAGAATTATGAATATCAACGAACGATTAGAAAAACTTAGAAATCTAATGAAAGAAAGAAATATAGATGCATATATAGTACCTACTTCTGATCCACATCAGTCAGAATATTTATCTGATTTTTACAGGACTCGTGAATTTATAACTGGCTTTACAGGATCTGCTGGAACAGCCCTTATAACTATGGATGATGCACTTCTATGGACCGATAGCAGGTATTTCTTGCAAGCTGCTAAGGAACTTAAACATTCTGAGTTTAAATTGATGAAAATGGGAGTAGAAGGTGTCCCTAATCTAATCGAATACTTGGATGAAAATATTGGAGAGTTTGGGAAAATTGCTTTCGATGGTAAAAGCTTCTCAGTAAAAGCCTACAAGGACCTAAGCGAAAGTATGGGTGCAAGGATTTTGGTATCTGATGTTGATTACATCTCTCAAATCTGGACTGATAGACCTAGCCTAAGAAAAGACAAGGCTTGGATTATGGAAGATAAGTATGCAGGCGAAAGTATATCGCAAAAGCTTCTTCGCCTTAGAAATATCATGGCAGATAGGGATTATGATTATACCTTTATAGGATCACCGGAGGATATTTGCTATCTTTTAAATATTAGGGGTAATGATATTGATTACAATCCTGTTCTTTTATCATATTCTTTGATATCCAAGGATGAAGCTTACTTGTGCATTGATGAGGAGAAAATTCCTGGAGAAGTAAGTGATTATCTAGAAGCTAATGGAGTGAAACTATATTCTTACGATTCTATTTTTAAACTTCTAAATAATATTGCAGGAAAAAATAGAATATTCCTAGACCCTGAGAGAACAAATGTAGCCATATATGACAGTATAAATTCTAATGTTAAGGTAAGTCTCGGTACAAATATAACAACTGATATGAAGGCAATTAAAACTGATGTCGAAATAGAAAACATCAAAAAGGCCTATATTAAAGACGGTATTGCCTTGACTAAGTTTTTCTCTTGGCTCGAAATTGGGGCAAAGACTGGCAATTTAAACGAGCTTTTAGCAAGCAAGAAACTCCAAGATTTAAGAAAAGAAGATGAATCCTACATCGAAGATTCCTTCGAAACAATAGCAGGCTATAAGGAAAATGCAGCTATAGTACACTATGCTCCACAAGCTACAGGATCTAAGACAATCAAAAACGAGGGGATGATCTTAGTCGATTCTGGTGCTCATTATAAAGAGGGAACTACAGATATTACTAGAACTGTAGCGTTGGGAAGGCTTACCGATCAGGAAAAAACTGATTACACCCTAGTGTTGAAATCATTCTTAAGCCTATTTCTGGCAAGATTTAAGGATAAGACTAATGGCCAAAGATTAGATGCTATAGCAAAATATCCCTTATGGCAAGCAGGAAAGGACTTCTTCCATGGAACAGGCCACGGTGTTGGATTTGTACTTACTGTACATGAAGGACCACAAAGAATTTCAGAAAGAGATGATAGCCAATTTGTCGAAAACATGACTACATCAATTGAACCAGGTCTTTATATAGAAAATTCTCACGGAATAAGAATTGAAAATGAAGCCTATGTAAAAAGAGATATGGAAAATGAATTTGGAAAGTTTAATCAATTTGAAAGTCTAACCTATGTTCCAATAGATACAAGACCAGTTAAGACTGAAATGCTAAATAGAGATGAGATTGACTTGCTAAACGAATATAACAAGAACTGTTTTGAAAAGTTAAGTCCATATCTTGAAGGTGCGGAATTAGAATATTTGAAAGAGAGTTGTAAAGCAATTTGACAAAAAAAAAGATTAAAGATAAGTTAAAAGAACTTCCAGATCTACCTGGCGTTTATATAATGCGAAATGCTTGTGACGAAATTATTTATGTAGGCAAGGCAATTTCTTTAAAAAGGCGAGTGCGCCAATATTTTGACAATAACAAAAACAAGGGGGCTAAGGTCCTTGCCATGGTCAAAAATATCGACCATTTCGAATACATTATTGTTCAAAATGAGGTAGAAGCCTTAGTTCTTGAGAGCAATTTAATCAAAAAGAATAGGCCTAGATATAACATCGTTCTAAGAGATGATAAGCAATATCCTTATATTAAAATCTGTAAGGAGAAGTATCCTAGAATAAAAAAGGTTAGGCAAGTTGTAAAGGATGGGGAACGATACTTCGGGCCCTTTCCTGACGCCTATGCGGTAAATGATGCTATCGACTTATTTCACCTATATTATCCCTTTAGAACTTGCAATCTAAATTTCGATAAGGGGGCAAGGCTCGATAGGCCCTGTCTAAATTATTTCATCCATAAGTGCAAGGGGCCTTGTGTAGACAAGGAGGATGAAGAAAGATATTTAGATCATATAGATGATGTAGTTAAGTTTCTAGAGAATAAATCAGAAAAAATTCCAAATTGGGTTCTCGCAAGGATGGATGAGTCGAGTGCGGAATTAAATTTTGAGATGGCGGCAAAATACAGGGATTACTATAGGGCTTTATCTGTGATTTCTGAAAGACAGAATGTTACAGAAACAGGAGGAGATGATGTAGATATCATAGCCATGAGTAAGGGCATGAACTCTATCATAATCCAGGTTTTCTTTATGCGTATGGGAAAGATTGTCGATAGAGAGCACTTCATAATCAAAAATGATTTTATGGAAACTGATTCAGATATTATGTCTTCATTTATCAAGCAGTTTTACCTAGATATAATGTATGTCCCTAAAGAAATTCTAGTTCAATATATGCCAGATGACCTCGATTCTATTAGCGAATTCTTATCTAGAAAGAAAAAATCTAAGGTATATATTCACAATCCAAAACTTGGAAAGAAAAAAGAACTTGTTGATATGGCAAGCCGTAACGCTCTCGATATGAGGATTAAGTATGATAAAAGAGTTGAAAGAAAAGAAAGAAAGAAATCTTCAGGAATAAATCAGCTCATGGATATATTAAATCTCAAAGATGTATTTAGACTTGAATGTTACGATATATCCAATACTTCAGGAGTCCTTTCGGTAGGATCAATGGTGGTCTTTGAAGGAGGTATTCCAATTCCTAAGGAATATAGGAAGTTTAAGATAAAGACAGTAATAGGTAGCGATGATTACGCTTCCCACAGGGAAGTTCTCACAAGGAGGCTTAAGAGAGGCTTAGATGAGAAAGATAAGGGAAATACCCAAACAGGTTTTGGATCTCTACCTGATTTGATCTTGATGGACGGAGGAAAGGGACAGGTATCCATAGCAAAAGAAGTTATAGCTAGCTTGGGATTATCTATAGAAGTTGCAGGCCTTGTGAAAGACGATAAGCATACAACAAGGGCAATAGTCTACAACAACGAAGAAATCGCTATTAACAGAAGAGATCCAGTGTATAAGCTTATCTATGAAATCCAAGAAGAGGCTCATAGATTTGCAATCAACTACCACAGAAAGTTGATGCAAAACACAATGAAGACATCAGAGCTAGATAATATAAAAGGAGTTGGCGAGAAGACGAGGAAAAACCTATACAAGCATTTTGGGACTATTTCAAATATAAAAAAGGCAAGTGTTGAAGACTTAATGGAAGTTCCCTTGGTAGGTAAGGTACAAGCTTTAGAAATATACAAATACTTTAGACTGAAAGGATAGATATGGCAAATAGTACAGATATAAGCGATTTTAGCGAACACATAGACAAAGAGATTACAAGCGGAATAGACGATAAGACTGTTAAACTAAGTAAAATTGTAGAAATCTTAGATCTAGAGATAGTTCATAAATCGAGTGATTTTGAAGAAATAGAGCTTGAAAGTGCGGAAGTTAATAGACCTGGTCTTCAACTTACAGGATACCTAGAAAAATTTCCTCACAAGAGGCTTCAATTGATAGGTTCAGTAGAATACACTTATCTCACAAGTCTGGATTCAAGGATGCAATATGAAAGATTTAGGGGCATTCTATCATATAAAATTCCAGCAATCATCTTTACTTATGACAAGGAAATAAATCAAGATATAGAAGATTTGTGTGATTACTATGATGTTACCCTATTAAGATCTCCACTAAAGTCCACAAGACTCATATCCAAGCTATCGGATGAACTGGAATATCAATTGGCTAAAACCAGTAATGTACATGGAGAGCTTTTAGAAGTATTTGGTGTAGGAGTCCTGATTATGGGCAAATCATCTGTAGGAAAGAGTGAAACAGCCCTTGATCTTGTAAATAGAGGACACAGACTTATTGCAGATGATATGGTCGACATTATTTCCGTAAATAATAGACTTTCTGGAATGTCGCCAGAAAATATAAGGCATTACATGGAAATAAGAGGTCTTGGAATAATTAATGTAAGAAGATTATATGGTTCAGGTTCGGTCAAAACATCAACAGAGATTGATATAGTAATAGAATTAGAACAATGGAAGGAAGACTATGAATACGATAGACTTGGTCTTGATGATCACTTTATAGAAATTCTAGGTGTAAAGGTTCCTCACATAGTAGTACCAGTTAGAGCTGGTAGAAATCTTGCGATGATTGTTGAAGTCGCCGCAATGAATCACAGGGAAAAAAATCTGGGTTACAATGCTGCAAAGGTTATGACTGACAATATCTTTAGACAAGCTGCAGGTAGAGAGCCAGATAATCCTGTAAACCACTCTATTATAGAGGAGGATAATAATTTCTGATGTAATTGTGGGCAAATCATGAATAATGACTAATGTAATTGCTAAGATTAACACAATTTATCAAAGGAAGATGTAATGCATATAATCTTAGCTAAAAACATAAAAAGTTCCAATTATCCCTTGACAATTCTTTCAATAAACTTTATACTTTAAGTAGTGTTAACGATATTTGTTACTAATATTATAGGAGGTCTTAAATGACAGTTAAAAGAGCTATGAAGACTATGGATGGTAACACAGCAGCAGCTCACGTATCATATGCGTTCACTGATGTTGCAACAATCTATCCAATCACACCTTCATCACCAATGCCAGAAGCAGTAGATGTTTGGGCTGCTAACGGCAGAAAAAATATTTTTGGTAGACCAGTTGAAGTAAAAGAAATGCAATCTGAAGCAGGTGCTGCAGGAGCAGTTCACGGAGCATTAGCAGCAGGAGCACTAACCACTACATATACTGCAAGTCAAGGATTATTACTAATGATCCCAAATATGTACAAAATTGCAGGTGAAAGATTACCAGGTGTATTCCACGTTGCAGCAAGAACACTTGCAACACACGCACTTTCAATCTATGGTGACCATTCAGACGTAATGGCAGCAAGACAAACAGGTTTTGCTATGCTTTGCGCTTCTTCAGTTCAAGAAGTAATGGACTTAGGTCCAGTTGCTCACTTATCAGCAATCAAGGGAAGCATCCCATTCGTAAACTTCTTCGATGGATTCAGAACAAGTCACGAAATCCAAAAAATAGAAGTTTGGGACTACAAAGACCTAGCTCCACTTGTTGATATGGAAGCTGTAAACAGATTCAAAAACAATTCACTAAACCCAGAAAGACCAAAAACAATTGGTACAGCTGAAAAGAACATCTTCTTCCAAAGAATGGAATCAAGCAACAATGCTTATGAAGATATCGTAGGTATAGCTGAAGACTACATGCACAAAATCAATGAATTAATCGGTACAAATTACGAATTATTCAATTACTACGGTGCAGATGATGCTGAAGAAATCATAGTAGCTATGGGTTCTGTATGTCAAGCAGCAGAAGAGACAATAGATGCCCTACTAGCTGATGGCAAAAAAGTAGGTATGATTGAAGTTCATCTATTTAGACCATTCTCTAAAGAACACTTACTAAAAGCAATTCCAAAAACAGTTAAGAAAATTGCTGTTCTTGATAGAACAAAAGAAAAAGGATCTATTGGTGAGCCACTACTACTAGATGTTAAATCAGCTTACTATGATCAAGAAGATAAACCACTAATCATCGGTGGTAGATATGGTCTTTCATCTAAAGATACAGTTCCAGCTGATATTGAAGCTGTATTTAAAAATCTTGCTGAAGATGAACCAAAAGAAGACTTCACAATCTCTATCAATGATGATGTAACACACAAATCACTTGAAAGAACAGACCTTAAGATTAGACAAGAAGGTACAACAAGATGTAAATTCTGGGGATTCGGATCTGACGGTACTGTTGGAGCTAATAAACAAGCTATCAAGATTATCGGTGATAACACTGACATGTACGCACAAGGTTACTTTGACTATGACTCAAAGAAATCAGGTGGTCTAACAGTTTCTCACTTAAGATTTGGTAAAGACCCTATTAGATCAACATACCTACTTGACGAAGCTGACTTTATGTCTTGCTCAAAGGTAGCTTATGTTAACCAATACGACCTACTTAAAGGTCTAAAAGACGGTGGTAAGTTCTTACTAAACTGTGCTTGGACAGATGAAGAATTAGAAGAACACCTACCAGCAAACATGAAACGCTACATTGCTGAACATGAAGTAGAATTCTACACAATAGATGCTTCTCACTTAGCAGCTGAAATTGGTCTAGGTTCTAGAACAAACATGATTATGCAATCAGCATTCTTCAAACTAGCTGACGTAATTCCATTAGAAGATGCCGTTAAATACCTAAAAGAATCTATAGTTAAGTCTTATGGTCACAAGGGTGATGACATTGTAAACATGAACTACAAAGCTGTTGATAGCGGAATCGATGCTATGCACAAAGTAGAAGTTCCAGAAGCTTGGAAAGATGCTGTTGATGAAAAGAAAGAAGAAAGAGAACTTCCAGAATTCATCAGAGAAATTGTTAAACCAATGCTTGAACAAAAAGAAGACGACATCCCTGTATCAGCATTCGTTGGTAGAGAAGATGGAGCTTTCGAATCAGGTACAACTCAATACGAAAAGAGAGGTATCGCTCTTAATGTTCCAGAATGGCAAATAGACAACTGTATCCAATGTAACCAATGTTCATACGTTTGTCCTCACGCAGTAATTAGACCTTTCTTAGTAACAGAAGAAGAAAAGGCAAACGCACCAGAAGGCTTTGAAACTAAAAAAGCTATTGGTAAGGGCATGGAAGGATACGAATTTAGAATCCAAGTTTCTCCATTAGACTGTACTGGATGTGGAAACTGTGCAGATGTATGTCCAGCTCCAGAAAAAGCTCTTCTAATGAAACCATTCGAAGATGAAGTTGAAAAAGAAAAAGATAATTGGTACTACGCTCACGAAGAAGTTGGATACAAAGAAGATGTTATGGATCCAATGACTCTAAAGGGAAGCCAATTCAAACAACCATTACTTGAGTTCTCAGGTGCATGTGCAGGTTGTGGTGAAACACCTTACGCTAAACTTGTAACACAACTATTTGGTGATAGAATGTACATTGCAAATGCTACAGGATGTTCATCAATCTGGGGAGCAAGTGCACCAGCTATGTCTTACACAAAGAACTCTTGTGGACAAGGACCAGCTTGGGGTAACTCATTGTTCGAAGATGCTGCTGAATACGGTTATGGTATGAAGCTTGCAGCAGATGCTAATAAGTCATTACTTGAAACATACATGAATAACTTCTTAGAACTTGGTCTTGATACACCATTTAACGAAGCATTCAAGGCTTGGTTAGAAGGTAAAGAAACTGTTAATACTTCTAAAGAAGCAACAGCTAAGATCATGAAACTAAAAGAAGAAACAGTAGATAGCGAAGAAGGTAAAGACCTACTTGATAAGATCTTCCAACTAAAAGATTACATGATTAAAAAATCTATCTGGATCTTTGGTGGTGATGGATGGAGCTACGATATCGGATTCGGTGGAGTTGATCACGTACTAGCAAGTGGTGAAGACATCAACATCCTTGTATTTGATACAGAAGTTTACTCTAACACAGGTGGACAATCTTCTAAAGCTACACCATTATCTGCAGTAGCACAATTTGCTGCCGCTGGTAAAAAGGTAAGAAAGAAAGACCTTGGTCTAATGATGACTTCTTACGGTTACGTATACTGTGCACAAGTAGCTATGGGTGCTAACCAAAACCAAACAATTAAGGCTCTAAAAGAAGCTGAAAGCTACAATGGTCCATCACTAGTAATAGCTTATGCACCATGTATCAACCACGGTATCAGAATCGGTATGGGTAAATCACAATACAGAGAAAAACAAGCTGTTGATGCTGGTTACTGGCACTTATGGAGATTTGACCCAAGACTTGCTGACGAGGGCAAAAATCCATTCCAACTTGATTCTAGAGAACCAAAAGAATCATTCCAAGAATTTATTCAAGGTGAAGTAAGATACTCATCACTAAAGAGATCCTTCCCTGAAACAGCTGATGAGCTATATGCTGAAGCAGAAAAAGCTGCTAAAGAAAGATATGAAACATATAAGAGATTAGCTGGAAAATAAGAATAAGATTTTCAAAAACCGTCATTAATTTGACGGTTTTTTCTATTATTCAATAATCTTTAGCAATTTTATTATAATTAATGTATCGTTTATGGTATAATCATTATAAAAAGGTAATAGACTTACTGATCATACTGGAGGTATCATGACTATTAAGTATGTTAATAATTTAGGAAAAGTAACCATTGATGATTCACTTATAAATAATATTACAGTAGCAAGTGTAATGCAATCTTATGGGGTTGTGGGTCTTGCTAGCCAATCTGCAAAAGATGGAATATATGAGCTTTTGAGAGTAAACAATATGCAAAAGGGAGTTAATATAAAGAGGCTAGACAATGGGACATTATCTATCAATATTTCCTTGTTTTTGAAATATGGTGTTAGAATTCCTGTAGTTTGTCAAAATATAATTGAAAATGTTAAATATAATGTTGAAAAGTCCCTTAAAGTAAGAGTTGCCGAAGTGAATATTTTTGTTCAAGGGATCAACAAATAGGAGTATAAATGAAAAGTATTGATGCAAATAAACTCCAACAAATGATTATTGGAGCTTATGAATATTTAGATGAAAACAAAGATTTGGTCAATGAGCTAAATGTATTTCCTGTACCAGACGGAGATACTGGTACAAATATGTTTATGACTATAAAATCAGGTCTTGATAAAGTTAATAAATCTGGATTATCTTCTGTTGAAGAATTATCTAAGGCACTTAGCCAAGGAACCCTAATGGGGGCGAGGGGAAACTCAGGTGTTATCCTATCTCAGCTAGTTCGTGGAATGTCTAAGACTCTCAAGGGGAAGGATATAATCTACGCTAATGATATTAGAGAAATATTTGAAAATGCAAGCAAAACAGCCTACAAGGCCGTTATGCAACCAACAGAGGGAACAATCCTTACTGTAGCTAATAAAATGGCCGAAAAAGCTAGTGAAGCATTCGAAGATGAAATAGAGTTAGATGATTATCTTATAGAAATTATTGGAGCGGGCCAAGTAGCTTTAGATAACACGCCTAAGCAACTCCCTGTTCTAAAAGAAGCTGGAGTAGTAGATTCTGGGGGACAAGGATTAATTTTCTTATTAAGAGGAGCATTAAATGCTCTAAATTCAAATATAGATAGGGATATTAATTTATCTAAAGAAAAAAATGATGATGACTTTACTTATAAGGTTGAATTTGAACTTGCTGGCAATGAAGAAAAACTCACTTCTTTAGATGAGAATCTTACAAGGATTACTAAAGATTATGAATCTATTTTAAATAAAGACACATTAAAATCATCTTTTAAGACTGACAGTCCGCAAAACATCGTTCAAATGATTCTAATGGAAGGTGTGATATTAAAAATTACAGTAGAAAATTTAAAGCCTGAAGTAGAAATTGTCGAGAAAAACGTAGATATTTCTGATAAGAAATATGGGTTTATTGCTGTATCTAGAGGTGAAGGATATAATGCTATCATGGAAAGTATGAACATAGATAAGGTTATTGCAGGTGGTCAGACAATGAATCCATCTACCGAGGACCTATATAAGGCAGTTGAAGAAATAAAGGCTGAAAATATATTTATTTTCCCAAATAATAAGAATATTATCATGTCTGCAAAGCAGGCTGCTGAAGTTTCAGATAAAAATGTATTCGTTGTTGAGACAAGATCAATACCTGAGGCCTTTAGTGCTATTCTTGAATTCGATGAAGCTATGAGTCCTGAAGAAAACCTCGAAAATATGAACGAAATTATAGAAGATATTCATATTGCCGAAGTTTCAATATCTATAAGGGATACAAGTGTTAACGACATAAAGATAAGAAAAGATGACTATATTGGAATACTTGATGGAAAAATTGTCGCAACTAATTCTTCGATAGAAAAAACCTGTGAGGAAACTATAGCAGATATTATAGAAGAAGACGATATTTCATTGATAACTATTTATTATGGTGAAGATATAGAAAAAAGGAGAGCTAAGGATTTTTCTAAGAAACTTTCTAAAAAATTCAAGGACGTGGACTGTGAATTAGTCTACGGTGGACAGCCAGTCTACTACTATACAATCACACTTGAATAATGGATTTGAAGGCTTTAAAGGGCATAGGAGATAAGAAGTGTAAGGACTTTAAGAGGCTTGGTATATCTTCTGTATCAGATCTTTATAATTACTATCCTCGAGAATATGAGGACAGGAGCAAGTTAAAAAGTATAGTCGATATAGACGATAACAACAAACATTATTTTGTCCGGAAAATTTCTAGTAGACTGTACCAGAAGAATTTTGGTAAAATGACTATTTCCTATATCTATGCCTTTGAAGAAAAATCGCAATTTGGAAATATAAGACTCATATGGTTTAATGACAGGTTTACCCCGAGAAGGCTTGTTAGAGGAAGGACATATAAGTTTTATACCTCAGTTTCTAAGAAGAATGCTTTTTATGAAGCTGGGAATCCTTTATTTTGTGAAATGGATGATGATGAGATAGGCTCAATTGCATCGATTTACCCTCTTACAAAGGGAATTAGTAATAAACAAATCAGGCAATTTATGATTCAAGCTTTGGCTTACTTTGATAGGAGAGAAGAAATTCTGTCCGATACTATATTAGAAGGATTCTCTCTAAATAAAAGATATGACAATCTTAAAGAGATTCATTTTCCCACGTCAGTCGAAGGCTTAACCAAGGCAAAGAGTCAGATCAAAATAGTGGACTTATTAAAAGACTTATGCTTTTTGGACTTTCTCAAAAGTAAAACTAAGTTTAGACAAGATATTGATCTTGCTTACAAGCTAGATGAGATTTTATCTGAGCTTTCATTCACACTCACCAGAAGTCAAAGAAGGGTTTTGGAAGAAATTTTGGATGATTGTAAGAGTGCTTACACAGCCAATAGACTCTTGGTTGGGGATGTAGGAAGTGGTAAGACAATAGTTGCTATAGTAATTATGATAATTTTTGCCCTAAACGGCTATCAATCAGCTATGATGGTACCAACTGAGATTTTGGCTATTCAGCAATTTGAAAAAAACATCGAGCTTTTTGATAAGTTTAATGTAAGTGCAGCCTTACTTACAGGAAGTAGCAAGGATAAGGATAAACTTAAAGAGGACCTTAAAAATGGTAAAATTGACATCCTTATTGGAACTCATGCAATCATAGTTGAAGATGTTGACTTTAATAATTTGAAGTTTGTCGTAAATGATGAGCAACACAGATTTGGTGTAAGCCAAAGGCAAATGCTGGCCCTAAAGGGCGATGCTGTAAATTATCTTACAATGACAGCGACTCCTATTCCAAGGACCCTGTCTCTTAAAATCTCAGAAATTATCGACTTATCTATAATAAACGAACTTCCCAAGGGAAGAAAGCCTATAAGGACAAGGCTTTTGGGATCTGATAAAATTGAAATCTTATATGAGAAGATAAATCAAACGATAAGAGAAGGCAGACAAATATATGTAGTTAGCAACAATATTGACTCTGATGATAAAAATTCTTTGGAAAATTTATATAAAATCTATAAGAAGAGATTTCCACGATATATGATAGCTATCCTTCATGGCAAGATGAAAGCTAAGGAAAAGGAAGATATCTTAGGAGATTTCAATAAGGGTAAAATTGATATATTGCTAGCAACTACAGTTATTGAAGTAGGTATAGATGTGGCCAATGCTAATACCATGGTAATATATAATGCCAATAATTTCGGTCTTTCAACCCTCCACCAGCTTAGAGGAAGAGTAGGTAGGGGTGATTATGAATCATACTGCTATTTAATTTCTGATAATCCCTCACCATCAAATAAATTAAATATCTTAGTAGAAAGTAATGATGGATTCGAAATAGCTAAGAAAGACTATGAACAAAGAGGTGGTGGCAAAATCTTATCTTATTTACAACACGGCAAGAATCTATCGACTGTAGATTTTCTTAATATGAGTAAAGATGAAATTGAAAAATGTTTTAAGATATATGAGAAGCTCAAAGTTAATAATTACGAAGGAATCGACCTTACATATGTCGATGAATATTTTAGAGAGAATAAAAGGATTATTTTAAACTAATGAGAGTAGTAGCAGGAAAATACAAGGGATTCATTTTACAATCTCCAAAGTCAAATACGTCTAGGCCTACTGATAATAAAGTAAAAGAAGCTATATTTGATATGCTTTACCCATTTAGGAAGGAATTCACTGCCTTGGACCTATTTTCTGGAACTGGACAGATGGGAATAGAGTTTCTATCAAGAGGAGCTCGTGAAGTAACATTTAACGAAAGAAATTCCTCTACTTTTTCTATCCTAAATAAAAATATAGAGAAAGTTAAGGCTTCTAATGTAAGTGTAGATAGGCTTGATTTTAAAAAAGCTTTGAAAAAATATAAGGATTGTAATTGTAGCTTTGACTACATATTTCTAGATCCACCTTATGAGGGCGATTTAGTAGAGCAATCTATTAAGCTAATATTAGAATATGAATTATTAGTCTATGAAGGTATAATAATAACAGAATCAGATAGAGAATTAGATTTTTCTTATATAAGAGAATTAACTCCTATTAAGGCAAAATCTTATGGAAGGAAACAAGTAAACATATATAAAGCAAATGAAAGTTATTTATCCAGGTAGCTTCGACCCATTGACTCTTGGACATGTTGATATAATCAAAAGATTATCAAAGATGTTCGACGAAGTTGTCGTAGCTGTATTAATTAATGAACATAAAAAATCAGTCTTTTCTCTAGAAGAAAGAGAAGCAATTATAAAAGATCAAATGATAAAAGATGGAATTGATAATGTAAGCATTTCATCTTTTGATGGATTGTTAGTGAACTTTGCAAAAGAAAACGACATTAAGATAGTTGCAAGAGGCTTAAGAGAAGTCACAGACTATGAGTATGAGAAAAACATAGCTATGTTTAATTCAAAACTAATGGATGGTCTAGAGACTATATTTCTTTTAAGCGATCCTAACTATTCCTTTATAAGCTCAAGTGGAGTGAGGGAAGTTGCAGCATTCAAGGGGGATGTTTCTTCTTTTGTAAGTAAAGAAGTAGAAGAGAGAATCAAAGAGAAGTTTCAATAAGGGGGATGTTATGGCACAAAATAAATTGATTAACTTGATTAATGAGATGGAAGATGTGATGGATGAATCATCATCTGTACCATTTTCGAGAAAAGTTTCTGTAGATCCAGATGAAATCTATGAATTATTAAATGAAATGAAAGATGCTTTACCAGAAGAGATCAAGCAAGCTCAATGGGTAACTGATGAGAAAGATAGAATCATTGGTGAGGCCAAGAGTGAAGCTGATAGCAGATTAAATGAAGCAGAAAATGAAATTAATAATATTAAAGAGCAAGCTAGAAATAAATTTAGACAACTAGTTTCAGAAAATGAAATAACTAGAGAAGCTAGGAATGAAGCGGAAAGGATAATTGAAGAAGCTAATATGGAAGCTGATAAGATTAGGCAACAATCTTATGCTTACGTAGATAGATTATTCCAAGGCTCTGTTGAAAACTTCAGTCAACTCGCTAACCAACTTGAGAAGAATAGAAGAACAATTCTAGAAAATAAATAAAACTTAACCTATGAAGCTAATTGGCCTCATAGGTTTTTTTAATTGTAATATTTCTCGTAAAATCTGAGTTGAGCTTTCTATCTATTAGAAGGGAGTAGAGCTTGCTTGCCCTTAGCATATTTTCATAAATAATAAGATCGTTTCTACTTAATTTTACAAGATCAGACTTTCTTATTACAATTTGTAAATCTCCCTTTATCTCTTTAAAAACGCTTGTAGTATTTTCGTTAAATGCAAGCACTTTAATGAAATCAAAATCAATTTCATTAAGACATTTCTCGTTATTTAGTATATAATTTAGGATAAGTCTGTTAATTCTTGCCTTAGTATTGCGTCTAGATACAGCAAGATCAATGAACTCATCGTAGCTAGGATTATCTTTTAACAAATCTCTAAAATAGTTATCTAAACCTTCTTCATAGCATAAGGAGTCCCTAATCGGAGATTCTTCGATCATTAATTTGTATTTAAAAATATCAAAAAGTTTTTCCTTGTTTGCTTGTTTGTAATTCTTTTGGAAGTCTTGTAATTTTTGGTAAGATGAATAAGGCATAAGATTTTTAATCTCGCCAGATAGATTCCTCCTTATGGATGTAGATGAGGCAAATTTTTCATCTTTTATATCAAGATCCTGGTTATTGGCTCCTATCCTTCTGATCGGAATTGGCTTGATATTTGGGTTAATTTTACTAATAGATCTCATATATTCAAGAGCTAGAATATTGTTAGAGCTAATGAAATCATTCCCTCCTAAGAAACTTTTTAGGGCAAGGTACCTTGCTTGTGTGAATGAATGTTTATTATTTAGATAGTGCTTAGTTAACTCTTCTAACTTTCCGTTATTATTTATTATTTTATCTGAAATTTCTAAGAATTTCTCACTATTTATATGCTCAATTCCAAAAGCCAGATAATCTATCTTTAATTTATTTAAAAGCTCTATTGATTTGTGAGAAAAGAATTCTGCTGATTGTAGAGATATAAAATTTGGCATCTCTATAACTAGGTCGAAGGCATTATCTAAGGCTACATCGGCTCTCGAATACTTATCAATAAGGCTCGCTTCTCCTCTTTGTACAAAATCGCCACTCATTAGGCTAATAGATACGTCTGCTTCTGTAATTTCCTTTGCCTTGTCTATTAAATATTTGTGTCCATTATGAAATGGATTAAATTCAGAAATAATTGCAAGTTTTTTCATAGTATCACCATATTAATTATACGTTAAAGAGACTAATAAATAAATTATAGAGTTAGCTAAAAAGCTAATAGTTTTAAAAATATTAGTTCATATGGTATAATAATAGAAGAAACATGCGTAGGAGGATATATGATTTCAGCAAATGATTTAAGAAAAGGCGTAACTTTTGTATATGATAATGACGTTTATCAAATAGTTGATTTTCAACATGTTAAACCAGGTAAGGGAGCGGCATTTGTTCGTGCAAAAATTAGATCTGTAATGAATGGTGGCGCTAAGGATGTTACCTTTAACCCAAATGAAAAGTTCGAACAAGCTGTAATTTCAACTAAAGAAATGTCATATTTATACAATGATGGCCAGCTATATTATTTTATGGACCCAGAAACATTTGAGCAAATAGGTATTGAATATGAAGCGGTTAAAGATGCAATCATTTATGTAAAAGAAAATGAGCCTGTTCAAATTAAATTCTATGAAGGTAAACCATTCCAAATTGAAGCACCTAACTTTGTTGAACTTAAGGTAGAAGAAACAGAGCCAGCTATTAAAGGTGATACAGCAACAAACGTAACAAAACCTGCAACAGTTGAGACAGGAGCAGTTATACAAGTCCCAGTTTTCGTAAATGAAGGCGACGTAATCAAAATCGACACAAGAACTGGAGATTACCTATCAAGAGTATAAGGAGCAAATAATGTCAGGAACTTTCATCAATGGATCAGTCAAGATAGCAGACGAAATTCTTGATCAAATAGCGGTAGCAGCAGCTAGTGATGTATATGGTGTTTACTGCGAAGATGATCAAGGTAAGTCTTTCAAATTCCACAAGAGAAATTCTAAAAGTAAAGTAAGAAAACACGGAGAAAACCTACATTTCACTCTAGATGTTAATTTTGATAGAAATATTAATGTTAGAAAGACAGTTAAGAAAATACAAGAAAATGTCAAAAATATAGTTGAAAATATGACAGGGATTTCCGTAACTAGAGTGGATGTAAATGTTGGTAATTTAGAAATATAATGAATAGGATTGAGCAGAGAGAGTGGGTTTTTAAACTCATCTACCAAGACAGTATTAGTAAAATTGAAGATATAGATAAGGTCTTAGAAGACTTAGATCTTACTGGTGAAGATTTTGTAAAAACATCCATATCATCTTTTCTAAATAACTTCTCTAGCATTGATGATAAACTTACTAGTAATCTCGACAATAAACACAAGAGATTATCTAAGGTAGTAAGATCAATTCTACACCTGAGCATTAACGAGATATATTTTATGAATATTCCAGTGTCAGTTTCAATCAACGAAGCTGTAAATCTAGCAAAGAAGTACTCAGATGAAGATGATTATAAGCTGGTAAATTCTATCTTAGGATCAATCGTTAGAAAAGATGGAAAATGAGAAAAGCGCTTAGTGTTAAACAGTTTAATGAATATTTTAAATCTAATATAAAACACGATCCTATATTCCAAAATCTTTATATAAATGGGCAATTATCGAACGTTAGGATCAATAATTCCCATTTATATTTTTCTCTAAAAGAAGAGAGGGATATCATAGACTGTGTCATCTATTATTATGAGGATAAGGATATAGATTTTTCTGTGGAAATAGGCAAGGATGTGCTGGTTAAGGGAACCGTACTTTTTAATAACTTCTCTTCTAGGATTGTTATTTCAGTTAATGAAATAAGAGAAAAAGGACTATCTCAAAAATATCTTGAATTTCTTCAAATGAAGGAGGAATTTAAGAAAAAAGGATATTTTGATCTAGAAAACAAAAAAGAAATTCCTAAATTACCTCAAAAAATCGGCTTAATTACTTCTGAAGAAGGTGCTGCTATTGTAGATTTTCTATCAGTCATCAATCAAAAGCCAAATGATATACACATATTTGTATCCCCTGTAAAGGTTCAAGGAGAGTCTTCTCCACTTATGGTAAAAAAGGCAATTGAAAGATTAGATAAAAAGGATCTTGATTTAATTGTTATCACAAGGGGTGGAGGATCTAGTGAAGATTTGTCTTCATTTAACGATAGCTTAGTAATTGATGCAGCATTTCTAGCCAAAACACCTATTATTTCGGCCATAGGTCACAAAATAGATCAGACACTTTTAGATTTAGTAGCGGATCTAAGTCTACAAACTCCAACAGAAGCAGGATCTTATGTAATCAAGAATTACTCCGATATTTATAAAGAGATGAAAAACATCGTCACTAAGATGGGTGAAATAACCTTATCTAAAATTAGGGATTATGAATATAGATTGCGTGAGACAGAAAAGATTCTAGATAGGAAGAGTCCTATAAGAGAAATTGATAAGAGAATAAATAGTCTTACTTATCTAAAAAAAGATTTAGATCTAAGATTAAGGTCAAACCTAGCATATAATGAGCAAAAACTAAGGCTTATGTCATCAGAGCTAAAGAGATTTAAGGATATAATAGAAATTGGAAAGAAGAATATTCATATCAAAGATGATATGGGTAATACAATATTTTCTAAGCATTCTCTTAAAAAATCTGATATTGCTTTTATAGAATTTAACGATGGAAAAGTGAAGGTGGAAGTAGTTGATTGATAAGTCAATAGAAGAAAATTTCAAAAAAATGGAAGAGCTCTTAGAAGAGTTAGAAAATAGCAAAGATAATCTCGATGAGAGTATTAAGATATATGAAAAAGCTAGTGATATATATATTAAGCTAGAAGAGAGATTGAGTGAGTATAAAGCAAAGGTAGAGACGATAACAAGTGATGAATGATACGATTTACGAAAAATATGAAAATAGACTAGCCTACAATAAGAGAATTATTGATGAGGAAATGGACGAGTATTTCTCTAAAGATTCTAAAATTAATGAAGCTATGCTTTATGCAGCTGATTCTGGTAAGAGAATTCGTGCAAGCTTATTCTTAGAAACTAGGAGACTACATACAAATGAAATCAGTAAAAACGATTTAATCTTTGCTTTAGCAATAGAGATGATTCAGGCTTACTCCCTTGTTCATGATGATTTGCCAGCTATGGATAATGATGATTACAGACGTGGAAAGGAAAGTGTTCACAAACATTTTGGCGAGGATTTGGCGATACTTACTGGAGATGCTCTCTTAAGTGAAGCAAGTATGCTTATGATGGATATTTCTATAGATGATCCAGCCTATCTTAAAGCAGCTTCTTATCTAATGAGAAGGGTTGGCAAAGATGGGATGATCAGCGGTCAAATATTAGACCTTAGGAGAAGAAAATCTTATGATGAAGACTTCTTAGTCGAAGTATATGATAAGAAAACAGGAGATTTCTTCAAGGGTGCTATTGTAGCAGCTGGTCTTGTTAATGGTTTTGATGATGAAATTATAGCTAGACTTGAAAGATATTCATATTATTTAGGCTTAGGGTTTCAGATTCAGGACGATTTATTAGAAGAAGACTTCAAAGATGAGATTAATATATTAAACTTAAAAGATCACGATACTAGTAAGAAATTTCTAGCTGAAATTAATGGTAAATGTAAAAAAGAAATTGAAGATTTAGAAAATAATGATTTTCTTTTATTTCTAATCGAATTTCTAACGAATAGAAAATATTAGAGGCGATTATGAAAAAGTATACAAGACAAAGATTAATTTTAGATATAATTCAAAACAACGACGTAAAGACACAGAGTCAATTGTCTGAGATGCTAAAAGATCACGGGGTCGATGCGACACAAGCTACTATATCTCGAGATATTAAAGAGCTTAGGATATCTAAAGTTCAAACTGATGATTATGAATACAAATATACAGTTGTTGATACAGTTTATGATACACTCACAGAAAGAATGGAAAAGATTTTCAAGGAATCCGTTTTATCAATAGAGAAAACTTCAGGACTGATTGTAATAAAGACAATTTCTTATTGTGCGACTGTATGCGGAGCCTATATTACAAACGAAAAGCTTGAAAATGTTGGTGGAATTGTTACTGGAATCGATACTATTTTTATTACTCCTACGTCAGAAGATACGATTGAGATATTAATAGAAGATTTGAGGAGTCTCATAAAATAATGCTTTTAGAGCTATTTATAGATAATTTTGTAATTATTAAAAGAAATCATATATATTTTGAAGAAGGTTTTAACGTCCTTACAGGCGAGACAGGTTCTGGAAAGAGCTTGATTCTACAAGCAATCAATCTTTGTTTAGGAGCAAGGGCAGATAAGGATAGTATTGGAAAATTTGCTGACAAGACTATTATAGAGGCAGTGTTTGAAGTTAACTCTGAGACTAAAGCAATACTTTGCGATATGGATGTATCTTTTGATGATGATAAACTTATAATAACCAGAACTATTGGCAAAAAATCATCAAGCATCAGAGTCAATGGGAGGATTACAAACCTTACAAGTTTAAAAGAAATTTCTCATATTTTGATAGATATATATAGACAAGGCGATAGTAATTCTTTTATGAATAGTACAAATTATCTAGATCTTATAGACAATTATACCAAGGATAATGAAAGCAAGATTTTAAGAGAAAGCTTAAATGACTCCTATCAGAGAAAATCTGAAATGTTAGAAAAGTTTGATAAATTAGATTTATCTGAAGAAGAGATTACTAGAGAAAGAGATTTAATAAATTATCAGATAAATGAGATTGAAGAAGTTGATATTTTCAACCTAGATGAGGAAAATTTAGACAGAGAATATCAAAAGCTAAACAATATTTCCTCTATCATGAACTCCTCTAATAAAATCAAAGAGTATCTTGATTCAAGCGAATTTGGCCAAGTATCATTAACTAGTATGATTAACGAGTGTATTTCAGAAATCAATTCCTATACTTATGTTGATGAAAAGATAGATGATATATATAAGAGTTTGGTAAATGTTTCAGAGCTAATAAATGACGTTTATCAAGATATAGATTCCTATGAATCATCACTAGAGCAAGATCCTGAGAGGATGTATGAACTAGATATGATAAATCAAACTCTCTTTAGCTTAAAGAGAAAATATGGGTCTACTATAGAAGATATTAAAGAATACTATAACAAGATAAGCATGAGAATTAAAGAACTCGAAGAAATAGAAGAATTGAGGACTAGCATAGACAAGGGTATCTCAAAAATAGAGAGGGAATTATCAGACTATGCTTCAAAATTAAGTGAAATTCGTAAAAATAAAAGTAAAGTCCTTGAGGCAGAAATAAACAAGGCTATAAAAGAATTGGATATCAAAAATGGTAAGTTCGAGATAGACATTGATAGAAAGAAAGGTCTTGGATCAAATGGATTCGATAATATTGAGTTTCTAATCAGTACTAACAAAGGCGATTGTCTAAAACCTCTATCAAAAACTGCTTCAGGTGGAGAGTTATCCAGAATTATGCTTGCCTTCAAGGAAGTATTTTCTGATGCAGATAGTGTAGACACCTTGATATTCGATGAAATAGATACTGGAATAAGTGGCAGAACTGCTCAAGTTGTGGGGGAGAAAATCCTAGATTTATCTAATAAGAGACAAATTATAGCGATAAGCCACTTACCTCAGATTGCATCTCTTGCGAATAACCATATACTTATCAAGAAAGAAGACGTTAAAGATTTCACTATAAGTAGAACAGAAAAGCTATCTAATGATGATCGCGTCTTAGAGATTGCAAGGATGATAAGCGGAGTAGATATTACATCTACAAGCAAAAAATCTGCGGAAGAAATGTTACAAATGGCGGAGGATTTAAGAAATGAATGAAGATAAATTTTATGAAAAGTCTATAAAATCTGATACTATCTATGATGGTAAGATTCTTAAGTTAAGAGTCGATACCGTTGAACTTGAAAACAAAAAGTATTCTAAAAGAGAAATTGTAGACCATCAAAAGGGTGTAGGAATTATAGCTTTTGATGACGAGGGTAAGTTGTGGATGGTTAAACAATACAGAAAAGCTATAGATAAAGTGACACTCGAGATTCCAGCAGGCCTAGTAGAAAGCAATGAACTACCTATAGAGACAGCTAAAAGAGAGCTCCAAGAAGAAATTGGATATTTTCCTGAAAATATCTCTTACTTATTCGACATGCATGCATCACCAGGTTTTACAAATGATAAACTATCGTTTTTTATAGCAAGTGGTCTGGTCAAATCTGAACTAGAACAAGATGAAGATGAAAATGTAATGGCTTATTCCTATTCTATCGATGATTTGTACAATATGATAGAAAATGGAGAACTTACAGATGCAAAAAGTATTATAGCTGTTTTATATGCGAAGAAAATCTTAAATGAGCGAGACTAGATTAAATATAGAACTTAAAGCCTTCACAGGCCCTTTTGATTTGCTTTTAAAATTAATTGAGAAAAAGAAAATAGATATTTACGATATAGAACTAGAAGAGATTACAAATTCCTACCTAGAAGAAATTAATAAACTAGATGAAAATATAGAAAATTTGTCGGAGTTTATATATATAGCATCTATACTATTGACTATTAAGGCCAATAAATTGTTGCCTAAAGATGAAAAAGATGACCTAGAAGAGGAATTTCTTTCTTATTTAATCTACTATAAAAAGATCAAATCAGTAGAAGATGAGTTTAAGGATATGGAAGAAGAAGCTAGGAAAATCTACAGTAAGTATCAAGAAGACCTAACTCAATTTGAAAAATATGAAGAAGTAAAAATAGATAAAGATATTAATATACTGACACAAGAATTTAGAAAATTGATGACAAATTTAAAGAAAAAGTCAGAGAAGTCTGTAGTCAAAAGCATAAAGCAAGAAGATGTAAATGATTATGTTGAGAAGATCAAAAAGACTTTGAATTTCACTAAAAAATTGGATTTATCTTCTTTAACTGATAGGATCAAAAATAAGGCTGAGTGTATAGCTACATTCTTAGCACTTCTGGAATTAGTAAAACTAAAGGAAATAACTTTAGAGGCTAAGGGTCTAAATTCTTTTGTAGTTATAAAGAGGTAATATGGATAAGGAATATCTTAAAGGACTAATAGAAGAAATTTTATATATATGGGCAGAACCAATAGACTTGGAAGACCTTTCCGCAATAATTTACGACTCTAATAAAAAAGAGATTCAAATAACTTTAGATGAAATGATTGAGGAGAGAAATTCTAGGAAATCAGGCTTAATTATTAGAAAATTCGATAAGTCTTATCAATTCACCACGAGAGAATGCCATGACAGGTATTTTGAAAAAGTAATAAAAAAATCTGAAAAAAAGCTGTCAACTTCAACTTTGGAGACCCTTTCAATTATCGCTTACAAACAACCAATTACTAGAGCCGAGATTGATAAGATAAGGGGAGTAAATTCCCAATCGACCATCGATTCTTTAATGGCTAGGGGATTAATTAAAGAAAATGGAAGGTTGGATAAGATTGGAAAGCCTATTATTTACGTGACAACAACAGAATTTCTTAAGTATTTTAATATCACTTCCTTAGAAGAATTGCCGGAAATCAACTTAGATGGAGACGATTATGAGGATTAATAAGTATATAGCAAGATGCGGATACACTTCAAGGAGAAAAGCCGATGATCTTGTCAAACATGGTAAGGTTAAAGTTAATGGCAAGCTTACATATGAGCTAGGTCTTGATATAAAAGACTCTGATATTGTGGAAATAGATGGAGAGCTTCTTCAAATAGAAGAAAAAATCTACATCAAATTATATAAACCAAGAGGATATATTACCAGTAACTTCGATCCTTATAACAACCGAGATCTTAATGATTTAGTAAAAACTGATCAAAGATTTTTTGCTGCAGGAAGACTTGATAAGGATAGTGAGGGTCTATTAATTATTACAAACGATGGTATCTTTACTAATCAAATAATTCATCCTAGCAAGAAGCTAGATAAGACTTACATAGTTAGGGTTACTAGATTATTAAACAAGAAAGATTGTCAAAGATTCGAATCTGGGCTTGATATAGGAAATTCAGAAATAACTTCTGATTCTAGGATAGAACTCATTGATAAGGCTAGTAAAACTTACAAAGTTACTATTCATCAAGGATATAAGAGGCAGATTAGAAGGATGTTTGCTCAATTTTCAAGTGAGGTGACAATGCTTAAAAGAATCAGCATAGGACCTATTGAACTTAGCGATATGAAGCCTTATGAGAAAAGAAAGTTTGATCAGGCTGAGATGGATTTTGTAAGAAAAACTAGGGGATAGGGGTCTATCTCTTTTTTTATGGTAAAATTTATATATGAGAAATATTGGAATAATAGGTGCAGGTCCAGCGGGGGTCTTTGCAGCTATAAATATAAAAAATGAAAATAATGAAGTCTACTTACTAGATAAAAACAATAATATCGGTGAGAAGTTAAAAATTACAGGTAATGGAAGATGTAATGTAACAAACGCTAATTACTATGATGAATTTATGGAAAATATTATTAGGAATAGAAATTTCTTTTATTCTTCATTTTCTAGATTTGACAATTTCTCTATGATTGATTTCTTAAATAAGGAAGGTGTAGAAACGATAGTAGAAGATGATGGGAAGGTATTTCCTAAATCTTCAAAGTCGAGTGAAATTATTCTTTTATTTGAAAGTTTGATTAGAAAAAAACGAATTAAATACCTTCCTAATACTACAGTTGAAAATATAGAAAAGACAGATTGTTTTGTAGCAAATACAGCTGGGAAAAAATACAAATTCGATAGCCTCATTATTGCAACTGGTGGTCTAACTTATCCCAAAACAGGATCGACCGGTGATGGGTATAACTTTGCTCAAAGTTTTGGCCATAAGATAATCAAAGCAAAAGCATCTCTTATGCCATTATATTTAGAGAATAGATTAGATGTAAAGGCGCTAAGCTTGACCAATAAGAAACTTATCTTAAGGGCGAAAGAAAAATCTTATGAGATCATAGGAGATATAATGCTTACTCCAAACTTTATTACAGGACCAGCTGCCCTTAAAATTCAAGCTCTTGCGGCAAGAGATCAACTAGAGAGCTTGTCAATAGATTTTCTTCCTGACTTAACATATGATATGCTCGATACAAAACTCATATCCTTATTTGAAAGGAATAGTAAAAAGAATATATCAAATGTTTTAAATATACTACTAAATGATCAATTGACATCAATTGTAATTGATAGACTAAAAATTAAAAGAGACATTAAAGCAAGTACAATCACTCGAGAACAAAGAAAAAGAATCTTGGAATTAATAAAAGATTTTGGTTTTAAAATAAGGCAAAAAGAAAATTTTAATAATGCTGTAATTACTAGTGGAGGAGTGGATCTAAAAGAAATTAATCCTAAAACAATGGAATCAAAACTAGTCAATGATCTATACTTCATAGGAGAAGTCCTGGATATTGACGCTTTAACAGGAGGTTTCAACTTGCAGATTGCCTTTACTACAGCCTACGCAGCAAGTCTTGATATAAAGGAGAAGGTATGACATATATAATCGCACTTGATGGACCAAGTGGCTCTGGCAAATCGACCATTGCCCAGAAATTATCTGATAGGTTAGGGATTGAATATTTAAACACCGGTTCTATGTATAGAGCAGTTACCAAATATTTCTTAGACAATGAAATAAAAGAGGTAGACTTAGACAGAATACTTAAAAATTTAGAAAATATTCAAATTGATTTTAATGAGGGAGCAATCTTTCTTAATGGCGATGACGTTAGTAGTGAAATAAGAAGTGATAAAGTCACTAAAAACGTATCATGGGTTTCAGCTAATGAAGATGTTAGAAGAAAACTTGTAGATATGCAAAGACAAATTGCTCAAAATACTAGTTTTATTCTAGATGGTAGGGATATAGGTACGGTAGTTTTTCCTAATGCTAAGTACAAGTTCTTCCTAACAGCCAGTCCAAGAGTAAGAGCTATGAGAAGATTTGAACAAAACGAATCTAATTTAAGTCTAGATAAATTAGAAAAATCTATCATAGCAAGAGACGAGTATGATTCTAATAGAGAAACTTCTCCCTTGAGAAAGGCAGAAGACGCTCATTTGATTGATAACTCTGACTTAAATATAGAAGAGACTATAGATGCGATTTTAGATATAATGGATAGAGAAGATGTTATATAATTTTTTTGTAGTGCTTTTAAAAATAATCTGTATACCAATATTTAGGATAAGGGTTAAGGGTCTTGAAAATATTGAAGAAACTGATAAAGTTATCGTATGCGCCAACCATAAGTCTTTGTTGGATCCGATATTTTTAGCAGTAAGTTTACCTCAAAGAATCTATTTTATGGCGAAAAAAGAACTTTTTGATAAGCCTTTTGTAGGTGGATTTCTAAAAGCTCTTGGAGCCTTTCCAGTAGATAGATTTGGGCGTGACTTAAAAGCTTTGAGGGCTTCTGTAGCCTTGGTTAATGAGGAGAAGATTCTTGGGATTTTTCCTGAAGGAACTAGGGTTAAGGAAGCTAAGAGAGAAAATGTAAAAGATGGTGTGGCATTTATCGCCCTAAAAGCTAAGGCAGATATTATGCCAATAGAGATAATTTCTACTTACAAACCATTTAGAAGAAGTGAAATTTTGATAAAAAAACCTGTAGCTGTTAACGAATTCGCTTCTTTAAAAAACAAAGAGGCTATGAAGAAGATGACAGATAGGGTTTATGATAAAATCTATGAGCATCACACAATTGTGGAAAGTGAGAATCAATGGAAATAATTATTGCAAATTATTCAGGATTTTGCGGTGGTGTAAGAAGGTCTGTGGAGCTTGCCGAAGAAGCTATAAAGAAGGAAGGCAAGCGCTACTGTGTAGGGCCTTTGATACATAATCCGCAATTAGTCGAGAAATTAGAAAATGAAGGACTAGAAGTTGTTGATAAAAAAGAAGCTCTAAAGATAAAGAATTCTACAATTCTTATAAGGGCGCACGGAGAAAGTGCCGACTTTAAAGAAAGACTTTTAGCAAACGGTAACGAAGTAGTGGATGCTACTTGTCTAGTACTAAACAATATATACAAAAAGATTGTAGAAAAAGAAAATGATGGATACCAGGTGGTTATTGTTGGAGATAAAATGCATCCCGAAATAATTGCTATGGAATCTTTCCTAAACAATGGTATAATAGTTTCAGATGAGACTGAAGCAAAAAATATAAAATGTAATGACAAGCTTTATGTTGTTAGTCAAACTACAAATAGGCTTGATTATTTTTATGATATTGCTAACAAGTTAAAAGAAAATAATGATAGTGTAGTAATAGAAAACACAATATGTAAAGCAACTGAAAATAGGCAAGAAGCAGCCAAATCCTTAGCTAAGGAAGTTGATTGCATGATTGTAGCTGGTGGTTTTAATAGTTCTAATACAAATAAGCTATATCAAGTAGCTGATCTGTATTGTAAAAATGTTTTTAGGATTGAAACTGTTAAAGATCTACCTTTGCAAAAGCTCTCTAAATTTAAAAAAGTTGGTATAATCGCAGGTGCCTCTACACCTGATGAGATTATCGAGGAGGTAGTAAGTAGTATGGATGAATTCACAAAAGAAGAATTTATGAACAGTCTAGAGGATAGTTTAAAGAAGATTTACCCAAAGGAAATCGTAAAGGGTACAGTTATTGATGTTAAGGATGATGAAGTATTCGTTGACATTCAATTTAGAGCTGACGGGATTATCAAACTAGACGAAATGACAGAAGAAGAAGCAAAAGATCCAAAAAACAGTTTTAACGTAGGTGATGAGATTGACGTATTCGTTATCAAATTAGATGACGGTGAAGGCAACGTTTCACTTTCTACAAGAAGAGTTGAAGGAATGAAGGTATGGAAAGACCTAGCAGAAAAGGCTGAAAATGACGAGTTAGTTCACGGAGTAGTAAGTGGATTCAACAAGGGTGGTCTTACTGTTAATGTTGAAGGAATAAATGGATTTGTTCCTGCAAGCCAAATCGCAACATACTTTGTTAAAAACTTCAAGAAATTCGTTGGAGAAGAGTGGGATCTAAAAATCATCAGCATCGATGAAAGAAAAAATAGACTAGTTCTTTCTAGAAAAGAAGTAGTTGAAGATGAACTTGACGGACTATGGGAAGAACTTGAAGAAGGACAAGTAGTAACTGGAAAAGTCGCAAGACTTACAGACTTCGGTGCCTTCGTTGAAGTGAATGGTCTTGATGGACTCCTACACGTATCAGACATCGCTTGGAGCAGAGTTGAACACCCATCTGATGTACTAAACGTTGGTGATGAAATCGAAGTTAAAATCCTAAAATTAAATCAAGAAAAGAACAGAATTTCTCTTGGACGTAAACAACTTCTAGAAAAACCATTTGAAGCATTCGTTAACCAACACGAAGTTGGTGATGTTGTAACAGGTAAGGTTGTTAACCTACTTGACTTTGGTGCGTTTGTTGAAGTAGCAGACGGAGTTGAAGGACTAGTTCACGTTTCAGAAATTTCATGGGAACATGTTGAAAAGCCATCTGATGAGCTTAACGTTGGTGATGAAATCGAAGTTAAGATCATAAGCATCGATACAGATGAAGAAAAAGTTGGCCTAAGCATTAAAGCTCTTAAGGAAGCTCCAGAAAGATCAGAAAGAAGAGCTAAGAGACCTCAAAGAAACAATGATAGACCAAGAAGAAGACTAGAAAGAGATAATTCTGCTTCATTTGGTGATGACGATCTAAATAACAATTTAGGTAACCTACTAGAACAAGCATTATCTGAACAAGGTAATGAAGGATTACTAGAAGGCGAAGACGAATAAATCTTAGAAGACTAAGAGGAGATGATTAACTCATCTCCTTTTTTCATGATTGGAGTAATATGCAAGTTAAAGAAAAATACAAATATTATTTTAAGGACAAAACATACAATATAACAACCTTTGGTTGTCAAATGAATGAGCACGATTCTGAAAGAATATCTTATATACTTGAAGATTTAGGATATACAAAGACAGAAGATAGATCAAGTGCAGATTTTATATTATTTAACACCTGCCTGGTAAGAGAAAATGCTGAGCTAAAGCTATACGGTCAAGTCTCTTCCCTTAAGAAACTAAAGAAAGAACATCCCGAAAAAATCATCGCCGTATCAGGGTGTATGATGCAAACATCAACCGCAAGAGAAGTAATTATCAAAGACCATAAGGAAGTAGATATTATCTTTGGTACAAAAAATATCAACTCCCTAAGAGATCTTATATTTAGATATCTAGAAACAAATGAGAGAGTTATAGATATTTCTACAGATGATGTAAAGGATGATTATGTAAATTATAATACCTTAAATGAGTTCCAAGCCTTTGTAAATATTATGACAGGTTGCGACAATTTCTGCTCTTATTGTATAGTTCCTGAATCAAGGGGAAGGGAAGAGTCAAGAAGGCCTTCTGCAATTCTTGCTGAAGTGGAGCATCTTGTTGAAGAAGGATACAAGGAGATAACTCTTTTAGGACAAAATGTAAACTCCTACGGCAATAAGGCTGATTTTGATATGACCTTCCCACAACTTTTGGAAAAAATTAGTCAGATTGAAGGTCTTAAGAGATTGAGATTTACTACAAGCCATCCCAAAGATTTATCAGATGAGCTAATAGAAGTCATAAAAAATAATGATAACATATGTAATTACTTCCACTTACCTTTACAATCAGGCTCAAGTAAGATCCTAAAAGATATGAATAGAAAGTATGATCAGGAAAAATATATCGAAAGAGCGAAGAAATTAAGGGAAGAGATTCCAGGGATTGCGATCTCTACAGATATTATTGTAGGTTACCCAACTGAAACTGAAGAGGATTTTAAGGAGACTCTAAAGGTATGTAGAGAAATAGAATTTGATTCAGCCTTCACCTTTAAGTATTCACCTAGACCAAAAACAAGGGCAGCAAAGCTAACTCCTATTGATGAAGAAATAGTTCAAGATAGGTTTGATAGATTATTAGATACGATTTATCCAATATTTAACGAGAAGAATAAAGAATATATAGGAAAAACCGTAGAAGTCCTCTTAGAATCGGAAAGCAAAAACAATCCTGATATCCTTACAGGTAGAACTGACACCTTTAAGTTAGTCCACGTTAAGGCTAGCAAAAAATTAATCGGAGAAATTGTAAAGGTCAAAATTACAGATAATACATCGTTTACAATTTCAGGAGAGCTTGTAGAATAGATAAAAATAGACAAAGCTTAATAAATTTCATTTAAGTTTTGTCTATATTTGAAAAAGATTTCCGAAAACTTGTATTTATCAATACTTTATAGAGATTATTTTTTATGCTTTTAAATGTTGAGTGCAAGTGATAAAATAAATATGTATCAAAAGAAAGAGGTTGTTATGAGAGATGTGACTGTTAAAGCGAAAGCAAAAATGGGAAAGCTACCCAGCGACGATCTCTATAATAAATTAATTCATGAGAGCAATTTGGAAAGAAAAATAGGATTGCTTAAAGAGCACTATGATTTTCTAAATAATGAGACTGGCAAAAAGGAAGTCGAATTAAAGGTAGTTAGGAATTTCTATGATGAATTAAAAAGTTTAGATTTTTT
>NZ_JAPJPG010000044.1 GCF_030825785.1 Anaerococcus sp. | reverse complement strand
TTTATGCATCATGTGAAATTTTAAGAAATCCACAATTTAATAATATGCCCCTAGCTGTTGGTGGCCTTAGTAATAGGTCTATATTAACAACTGCTAACTACAAGGCAAGGGAATATGGCCTTCATTCGGCTATGCCTGTTTTTATGGCGAAAGAACTTTGCCCAAATCTTATTCTTCTGCCAGTAGATCACAAATATTACAGAGAAAAGTCCAAGGAAATTTTTTCTCTTGTAAAAGGATATGCTAAGCTAATGGAGCAAGTTTCTGTAGATGAGGCTTATCTACTTGTAGAAACAGATTCTCCCAAAACTCTTGCTAGAAAGCTTCAAGACGAAGTCTTAAGTAAAACTGGTATAGGTATTTCTATCGGTATATCCTACAACAAATTTCTAGCAAAGCTTGCAAGCGATTGGCAAAAGCCCCATGGGATAACTCAAATTAGAAAAGAAGACTTAGATTACTTCTTACCTGATATTTCTGTAAATAAGGTCCACGGCATAGGTAAGAAAACTAGCGAGAGATTAAATAAAATAGGCATCTATAAGGTAGAGGACCTCCTTAAACTTGACTACGAATACCTCATCGATAATTTTGGCAAGCAAGGAGCTTATATCTATCATGTCATAAGGGGAGTTGATGATAGGAAGATTAATCCTTCTAGGGTTAGAAAAAGTATAGGAAAAGAGAGGACCTTTGCCCAAAACACCAATGATATAGCAATTCTCACTTCCTATCTAAAAAACTTATCTGAGCTTATAGAAGATGAGATGGACATCAAAAATATTCAAGGAAAAACCGTAAATTTAAAAATAAAAGATGCAAAATTCAAAAATCACACTAGGTCTATTACCCTCCAAGAGCCAATTTATAGGGCAAAAGATATCTACAATGAAGCCTTAAGTCTCTTAGAAGACCTCCACAAGGGCGAGATGCTAAGGCTAATTGGCATATCCCTATCAAATCTTCAAGAAAGAAAACTAAATCAATTAAGTTTCCTAGACTAAAAAGGCCCCAAAATCCGCATTCTGGAAATTGGGGTCTTCTTATTTTTCTTATTTCTTTTCTTCTTCTTTTTTGTCTTCTTCTGTATTTTCATCTCCATCTTCTTGGGCTTGAATTATGCTCTTTCTAACCTCTGCATCAATTTGGGCCATAAGTTCTGGATTTTCTTCTAAGAGATCTTTGACATTCTCCCTACCTTGGCCGAGCTTTTCGTCCTTGTAGGAGAACCAAGATCCTGCCTTATCAACTATGTCCATATCTACAGCCGTATCGAGCAATACTCCAGATTTGGAAATTCCCTTGCCATACATAATATCAAATTCTACTACCTTGAATGGAGGAGCTACCTTGTTTTTGACAACTTTAACCCTAGTTCTTGATCCTATAGAATTATCTCCTTGGGTGATTGTCTTTATCCTTCTGATATCAAGTCTTACTGATGAGTAGAACTTAAGGGCACGACCACCTGGTGTTGTCTCAGGAGATCCAAACATAACTCCGACTTTTTCTCTTAATTGGTTGATAAAAATCACTGTTGTGTTTGATTTTGCAATTACACCGGTTAGTCTTCTAAGAGCTTGACTCATAAGTCTCGCTTGAAGACCGACGTGGCTGTCTCCCATCTCTCCTTCGATTTCTGCTCTAGGTACAAGGGCTGCAACTGAGTCGATTACTATTAGGTCAACCGCTCCACTTCTTACAAGACTTTCAGCTATATCCAGACCTTGCTCTCCAGTATCTGGTTGAGAGAGGATTAGGTTATCTATATCAACTCCCAAGTTTTCTGCATATTCTGCATCTAGAGCGTGCTCGGCATCGATAAAAGCACAGGTCTGATCTTGCTTTTGATCTTCTGCAACTATATGAAGGGCAAGGGTTGTCTTACCGGATGATTCAGGTCCAAAAATTTCAACCACTCTTCCTCTAGGAATTCCACCTATACCTAAAGCTATATCGAGGTTGACTGCTCCAGTTGGAATAGCTGATACTGAAGCTCTAGGAGCTTCACCCATCTTCATTATGGCTCCCTTACCGTATTTTTTCTCTATATTTTTAAAAGCCTGGTCTAAGGCCTTTTGCTTATCTTTATCCATAAACTCTCCTCTACTATTTATATAATCTGTACAAAATCTTACTATTATTATATCATTTTATTAATTTTCTTAAAGCATTATACAAAATAAAGAAGCTTTCGCAAATAAAATCTTTTCTATCACAAGCTTACAGGTCAACGTCCTTTTAAGAATGCTTTGACTCTTAGCTTAATGATGGAACTATTATTTACAAAAGCTAATATTTTCAATATTATTCTATTTTTCTTCCTAAAGCTTTTATATATTTTCCAAGTCTAGGACTTTTTTATTCTTAACTATATAGTCCACTCCAGATATTACCGTGAGAATTACAGCTATATAGAAGACAAAGATTCCAGCTTTATTTAGACTAGGTACATTTAGTAAAAGCATTACTAATGATATCATTTGGCTTGTTGTCTTTGCCTTACCCCACATACTTGCCGCAATTGTTATTCCAGAATCTGCCGCAAGAGTCCTAAATCCTGTGATTATAAGCTCTCTTGAGATTATTATTATAACAGGCCAAGCAGGTATTGTATTATCTTCTACTAGTACCAAGAAGGCTGCCATGGTTAGGACCTTATCTACCAAGGGATCAGTAAACTTACCAAAGTTCGTTATCATGTTTCTGCTTCTTGCTATATGACCATCTAGTGCATCTGTAAGACTTGCTATAATAAAGACGATAGCTGCTATATTCATATCCCTTCCGCTAATCATAAAGATTATTACAAAAACCGGGATTAAAAACAGTCTTACAAGGGTTATTTTGTTAGCTAAATTCATTTTCTTCTCCTTCTAAATAAGACCTATCTACTAAGACCTTTCTTGGCTTAGATCCTTCATATCCGCCAACTACTCCTCTTTGTTCCAACTGATCTATTATCCTTCCAGCCCTAGCGTAGCCTATCTTAAGCTTTCTTTGAAGCATGGATACTGAGGCTGTATTTTCGTTAATTATAAGCTTGATAGCCTCATCTATTAGTTCATCTTCATCATCTGAAGCTTCGCTTGGGCTTTCGACGTTTTCCTCTACCTTCTCTATGGCATCTTCGTCGTAGTTGGTCTCGTTTCCTTCTTTGATTTCTCTAACGACACTTATTACCTCATCATCAGAAACAAAGGCTCCCTGAATCCTGGTTGGTCTCATAGAATCGCTTGAAGCGTAGAGCATATCTCCCTTACCTAAAAGCTTCTCTGCTCCTTGGCTATCAAGAATTGTTCTAGAGTCTATTTGACTTGTAACTGCAAAGGAAATCCTAGAAGGAATATTTGCCTTGATGGTTCCTGTTATAACATCGACTGTCGGTCTTTGTGTCGCAATAATTAAGTGAATGCCACAAGCTCTCGACTTTTGGGCAAGCCTTGTTATATAATCTTCGACTTCTGCTCCTACAGTCATCATCAAATCTGCAAGCTCGTCTATTATGATTACTATATAGGGAAGATTTTCCATAGAATCGTCAGATTCTTGGGCCTTCTTATATCCAACTATATCTCTAACGTGATTTTTCTCAAATAGTTTGTATCTTTTTTCCATCTCGCTAATGGCCCAGAAAAGGGAAGAAGAAGCCTTCTTAGGATCAGTAATTACTGGCATTATGAGATGTGGGATTCCATTGTAGATAGAAAGCTCTACAACCTTAGGATCTACTAGGAGAAGTTTTACATCATTTGGCGAATGCTTGTAGAGAATCGACATGATGATGGTATTAATACAGACGGACTTACCAGATCCTGTCGCTCCTGAGACCAGAAGGTGGGGCATCTTTTCAATCGCTGAAACTTCAACATCACCTGATACAGATTTACCCATGGCAAAGGGAATCGTATATTTAGATTTGACGAAGTTTTCTGAAGATAAGATTTCCTTAAGTCCAACGACTTCTTTCTTATCATTGGGAACCTCGATTCCAACATGGCTTTTGCCAGGGATTGGAGCGAGTATTCTTATACCGCTTGTAGCAAGGGCAAGGGCCAAATCATCAGATAAGTTTACAATCTTACTAACCTTAACTCCCCTTTGAGGCTTTAGCTCATAACAAGTTACTGTTGGACCTACATCAATTTGTACAACCTTACCATCTATGCCGAATGAATCTAAAGTCTCTTCTATAGCTACTGCTCGAGCTCTGATCTCTCGATCATCGACTCCCCCATCTTCATTGATATCTTCCAAAAGATCGATGGAAGGATAAGTATAATCTCCAAATTCTCTCCTAAAACTTTCATTGAAATCAGACATCTCAACTTGACGGGACTTGTAATTATTTACCTTGGCATCGCCTAAGCTATCTAAGTCGAAGTTTTTGACAGGTTTTCTTTTTACTTCTCCCTTTTTAGGAGCTTCTTTTTCTTTTACACTTATTGGATTTTCTTTTACTGGAGCTTTCCTTTCTTCTAAATCGTCTTCTCTCTTATCTTCGATTCTTTCTTCTTCCTGTATTTTTTTTCTTTCCTCGATTGAGGTTTTAGCTCTTAGGGTCAAATCTTTTATATTTTGCCCTAATTTGCTAAAGCTTTCCTTAACTTTCTCAAAAAATTCTCCATAAGTTAGGGGACTTATATCGATTAATAGAGCAAATATTGAAAGGCCATAAAGGATATAAAGGCCAAGATTTCCTATTAGATTAACTAGGAAAAATGAAATTGCACCACCGATTGCTCCTCCCCCATCAGTTTTTTGGCTTGCTGCATATTGGACAGACCAGGAAAGCTCATTTCTTATAAAAGCTCTAGAAAACAATGCTAGGGTAAGTAAGTATATAATATATAGTAGCAAGAACTTAGATATATTTTCTCTAAATCTTCCCCTAAGCTCTGATAGAAAACTTATAAATACAAGAACTGGGAAAACTAGGGCAAATTTTCCAAAGATTTTAGCAAAGAAATCTGATAGGACATCTCCCATAAGTCCGGTATTAGAACTTAAAATAAATATAAATAAAATGACTTGGATTGCCATCATTATTAGAGAAAATCTCCTGAAATCAAATTTATTCTCCCTAGGCTTTTTAGCCTTGGTCCTGTTGGGTGATTTTTTATTCGATTTTTTTCTGATTCTGTTTTGATTTTTACTAGTCATATCCACCTCTCTATAATTATATATTAAGAGGCATAAAAAATAAACTGCCCATGACAGTTTAGCTTAGAGACTATGTTTATGAAACATAAACTAAAGACCTACTCTTAAAGCTAAGCGAAGAAATACTATCGCCTAGCTTAGATGATTTTAGGATTGTCAAAGCCTTTACTATATAAAACAGTTTATTTAAGTGCTCTTACTTATCTTTTTTATCTTTTCTGTAAGGTGATTCGTCTACTGGCCATGCTTCTGGTCTTTCTAGGAGGACCTTTCTTGATAGATTGATTCTTCCTTGTCTATCAATCTCTGTTACCTTTACCTTGACCTCATCTCCTACGCTTAAGACATCTTCAACCTTTTCTACCCTATGGTGGTCGATTTGAGAGATGTGAAGGAGACCTTCCTTACCAATCGCAATTTCTACAAAGGCTCCGAAGTTCATAATCCTAACTACCTTACCTGTATAGATATCGCCTGGCTTTGGATCTGTGACGATAGATTTGATCATCTCAATTGCCTTCTTGCCGCTTTCGCCATCTTCTGAAGCAACTGTGATATGTCCATCATCTTCTGTTTCGATCTTCACTCCAGTAGCATCTATTATTTTGTTGATTGTCTTTCCACCTGAACCTATTACATCACGAACCTTTTCTGGGTCGATGTCGATTGTAAATAGTCTTGGCGCATAATCAGATATATCGCTTCTTGGCTTATCAATTGCGGATTCTATAACGTCTAGGATTCTCATTCTAGCACTGTGAGCATCGTTTAGAGATTCTTCTAGAACTTCTCTTGTTATTCCGTCGATTTTCATATCCATTTGTAGGGCTGTGATTCCATCACGAGTTCCAGCAACCTTAAAGTCCATATCTCCTAGGTGGTCTTCTAGACCTTGGATATCTGTAAGAATTGAAATAGAGTCATCTTCCTTGATAAGACCCATTGCAATTCCTGCAACAGGTTTTGATATTGGTACACCTGCATCCATTAGGGAAAGAGTTGATCCACAAATAGAAGCTTGAGAGCTTGAACCGTTTGATGATAATACTTCTGATACAACTCTAATTGTGTAAGGGAAGTCTTTTTCATCCGGAAGAACTGGTAGTAGGGCTCTTTCAGCTAAACGTCCGTGACCAATCTCACGACGACCTGGTCCTCTAAGTGGTCTTACATCTCCAACGCAGAATGGTGGGAAGTTGTATTGGTGGATGTATCTTTTTTGAATTTCTTCTCTATTAAGTCCATCTATAATTTGAACATCAGCAGGAGAGCCTAAGGTTACTACAGATAGAACTTGAGTTTGACCTCTTTGGAAAAGTCCTGATCCGTGTACTCTTGGAAGAAGGCCTGCCTCTGCAGAAAGTGGTCTGATTTCTGTAAGATCACGTCTGTCTGGTCTAATCTTATCGATAGAAATCATACGACGTACTTCTTTTTTCATGATATTATCAATTCTTCTGTGAATTTCATCTTCACTTTCTGGATATTCTTCTAGATATTTTTCCTTAGCAGCTTCCTCAATATTGAAGATATTATCTTCTCTTTCAGTCTTATCTGTAGTTCTGATTGAGTTTTTGATTTCTTCTTCAAAATCAGCTGAAATCTTTCTATCAAGCTCTGTCTCTTCTATTTGAGCTACTTCGATTTTTTCTTTTCCTATATCATCGATTATGGTTTGGATAAAGTCAGAAATATTACTAATTTCCTCTAGGGCAAGGAGCATTGCTTCAAGCATCTCATCTTCAGAAATCTCCTTTGCTCCAGCTTCTACCATGTTGATAGCACCCTTCTTACCTGCTACAGTAAGCTCGAGGCTTGATTTTTCTCTTTCTTCCTTGTTTGGGTTTATGACTAGCTTATCTCCAACTTTACCAACCATACAAGCGCCAACAGGACCATCGAATGGTATATCGGAGATACCTAAGGCGATTGAAGCTCCAATTGTTGTAAGTGGGTCTGGGAGGTTATCTTCATCCATAGACAAAACTGTGGCTATGATTTGTACGTCATTGTAGTAGTTTTCTGGGAAAAGTGGTCTTAGAGGTCTATCCATTTGACGAGAAATAAGGGTTGCCTCATCGCTTGCCTTTCCTTCTCTTTTGAGAAATCCCCCAGGAATCTTTCCTACTGCATATAATTTTTCTTGAAAATCACAAATTAATGGAAAAAAGTCTATTCCTTCCCTTGGCTTCTCACTTGCAACTGCTGTTACAAGCAAAGAAGTATCGCCACTTTTTATGTAGCATTCACCATTGGCCTGCTCTGCGAATTTACCAATAGTAATTTCAAAATCTTTGCCTAATTTTGATTCGTATTTGTAAGTCTTTACCATCTTTACTCCTAAATTTTTCTATATAAAATAAGGCGGGAATGCCCCGCCAATAATTAACCTCTTAGACCTAGTCTCTCGATGATTGATCTATATCTATCAATATCATTTTCTCTTAGGTAGTTTAACATACCTTTTCTACGTCTAATCATTTTGTAAAGACCTCTTCTTGAAGAGTGGTCTTTTTTGTTGCTCTTTAAGTGTTCTGTAAGATCAGCAATTCTTCTTGAAAGGATTGCGATTTGAACTTCTGGAGAACCTGTGTCTCCTTCTTCTAGTTGGTATTCTTTGATTATTGCTTGTTTTTCGTCTGCTTTTAACATAATTTCCTCCGTTTATAATATTTGCCATTTACCAAGTAAAGGTCGAGGTATCATTTACTTAGCAAAGGTACCGTTTATTATTATACTTTCTCATTTTCCTTTTGCAAAATATTTTCTAGATATGCATAGGCTTTTTCCTTATCTGAATTCATCTGATCTATCAGGGCTTCCTTGCTATCAAATTTGATATCATAGCGGAAAAACTCTAGAAATTCTATAGAAATATCCTTACCGTAAATATTTTGATTAAAGTCAAGAATATAGGTCTCTACCTTTCTATGGCTTTCATCAAAGGTAGGGTTGGTACCTACATTGCTTAAGGCGTAGAAAGACGCTCCGTCAATATTAATTTTTGTAAAGTAAACTCCATCTACTGGAAGGACATAGTTAAAGCTAAGCTTAAGGTTTGCTGTAGGAAAGTTTAGGGTCCTTCCTCTTTTGGCTCCATCTACAACCCTTCCTTTTATCTTGTAATTTCTTCCAAGTAGTTTGTTTACTTTTCTGATATTTCCTTCTCTTATTAGATCTCTTAGATGATTGGATGAGATTTTGTTTACCTCATCTTCCTTTTCAAATTCAACTACTGAAGTATTGTAATTATATTCATCTTCAAGCTTTCTAAGAGTTTCGACATCACCTGAGGCCTTCCTACCAAACCTGTAGTCCTTGCCACAAATAACGTAGGATGCGTTTAGCTTTTTGTTAATAATTTCAGCTATAAATTCTCTTGGAGAAAGATTCATAAACTTTTCATCAAAATCTATCAAGCAAAAGGTATTTATCCCCATCTCCGCTAAAATCTCGATTTTATCTTCAAGACTTGTCATATACTCTTTCTCATCCTTAAGTCTTAGCTTAGTGTTTTCCTTAAATAACAAGACTGAAGGCTCTAGGTCATACTTTTTGCTAATTTCTAGATTATTTTTCATTAGTTTTTGATGGCCTAAGTGAACTCCATCGAAGTTTCCAAGACTTACCGCCTTTTTTTCAAGATCTGGTAGGTCCATATTTAGGTCATATATTTTTATTTTCTCTATCATAAAATACTTTCTCCATCTTTAGAAAATATCCGCCCCTACTCTCAAAACTCTTTGCCAAGCCAATAAATTCATTTCTCGAGTATACTCTAACTTCTTCGTCTATTTCTTCGTCTATCTTTATGGTCATGCCATTTACGGCCTTATCGAAAAGATTATCAGAAAGCTCTAATCTCGGAAACTTATCTAAGGACTTATCTACACTTTCAAGTTTCGATATAAGCTTATCCTTATCCATTTCTAAGATATCAGAAGACTTAACTGCCTCATCTACTAGAAAGTCTCCAACCCTTACCCTTCTAAGCTCTTTCACGAAAGACAAGCACCCTAAATCTTCTCCTATATCATCTACAAGAGTTCTGATATAGGTACCCTTAGAGCAAGTTACGGAGATTTTGGCATAGGGAAAGTCGAAGTCAATTAGCTTTAGGTAATAAATCTTGACCTTTCTTTTCTTTCTTTCGATTTCCTTACCACTTCTTGCAAGGTCGTAAAGCTTCTTGCCGTCCACCTTTAGGGCAGAATACATAGGAGGAATTTGGTCTATCTCGCCCTTGTATTTTTCTAGAACTTCTTCTAAGTCTTCCCTCTTGCAAGTTTTATGGCTTTCTTTGATAACTTCCCCTGCTGCATCAAGGGTGTCTGTCTTTTTTCCAAATTCCATAAGGCATTCGTAGGTCTTATCCTTATCCATCATGTAATCGGATACCCTTGTCGCCTTGCCGACTACAATAGGAAGGACTCCACTTGCCTCAAGGTCAAGGGTACCTGTATGGCCTACCTTCTTCTGATTTAGGGCTCTCCTTACGAGAGATACCACCCTCGCTGAAGATATGCCCTTTTCCTTATCCACATTTAGAATGCCGCTATACATCAATTTCCTTTAGGATAGCGATAGCCTTCTTGCTTGCAGCTTCTAGGGAATCATCGAATATAGAAAATCCACTAGCCTTGATGTGTCCTCCGCCGCCGTTTTCACGGGCAACTCTTGCTACATCGACATCCTTACTTCTTAGGGACACCTTATATTCGCCATTGTCGTATTCTTTAAGAATCATAGATACTCCAACTTCGTCTATATCTCTTAGCATGCCTACGATTGTTTCAGCATCTCCCATTTGTACTCCGTGTTTTTTGACAAGGTCCTTGGAGATAATAGAATAGGCTTTTTTGTCCATAAACTCAGCATTTGAGATAACTTCTGTTTGAAATTTCATTACCTTCATTGGTTTTGATTGATATAGGTTTCTATAGATATATTCGCTATCTGCTCCAAGACTTAGAAGTCTTCCTGCAACATAGAAGGTGTATTCTGTTACATTTGAATATAAGAATCTATTAGTATCAGTGCAGAGTCCTGTATAAATTAAACTTGCTATATCCTTATCTATAGGAAGGTCTAGTCTTTCGATAATTTCGAAGACAAGCTCGCAAGTCGCAGGAGCTGTATCATAGATTAGGTTGAGGTCTGTATTTATTCCGCCTCCTACGTGATGGTCTATAACCAAGGTATTTTTGGAAGCTTTGGCTATTGGAGTTAAACTCGCACCAATTCTATCAAATTCTGAGCAGTCCAAAATCATAAAGAGATCATAGGAATCCCTTGAAGCTTCTTTGTAGTTTTCCTTCTCCGGCAAGAAATGTAGGTAGTCATCTATGGTATCATTGGCCAGAAGCTCTACATCTTTACCGTAAAGCTCTAGGGATTTTCTTAGGGCAAGGGTAGAACCGAGGTTGTCTCCATCTGGGTTGATGTGGCTTGCTATTGCAATTGTTTCTGCGTTATCGACAAGTTCTTTAAATTTATCGAGTTTTTCTTTACTGATTTTCTCTTTCTTCATTAGCTTTCTTATCCTTTGCAATTGTTTCAGCTATTAGCTTATCCATGTAAGCTCCGTGTTCGATTGAGTTATCGATTTTGAATCTAAATTCTGGCATAGATCTAAGTCTCATCCTCTCTCCAATAAGGATTTTGATGTAGCCTTTTGCTTGCTCTAAAGCCTCAATTACATCTTCCTTATTTGTAGCATTACCTAGTACGCTAACGTAGCAGTCAGCGTAAGAGAGGTCGTTGGTTACTTCAACATCTGTTATAGTAACCATAGCCTCTGTGCTAAGTCTTGGATCGTTTAGGTCATCTCTTAGAATTTTGGATAATTCCTTTTTGACTTCAGATGAGATTCTTTCTGTTCTTCTTTTATTCATTAATCTCTTTCCTTTTCAACCATTTCATAGGCTTCCATGACATCTCCAACCTTGATATCGTTGAATCTATTTAGGCCAATACCTCCCTCGTAACCACCTGCAAGTTCTTTGGCATCGTCCTTAAATCTCTTCATTGATGAAATATCACCGTCAAATATTACGATATTGTCACGAAGAAGTCTAATGCTTGCTCTTCTTGGAACTGAACCATTTGTAACCATAACACCAGCAACTGTTCCTGCTCCTGGAACCTTAAAGGTATCACGTACTTCAGCCCTACCAAGGACAACTTCCTTAAATTCTGGATCTAGCATACCCTTGATAGCTTTTTCTACATCTTCGATTGCTTCATAGATTACAGAGTATGTTCTAATCTCAATGTTATTATCTTTTGCTCTTTCCAAAGCTCCTTGGGTTGGTCTTACGTTAAATCCTATGATAACTGCATTAGATGCTTGGGCAAGAAGGATGTCTGATTCTGTAATTCCTCCTACAGCTCCTGCTATAACAGATACTTTAACTTCTTCATTTGAAAGCTTCACAAGTGAATTGCTTACAGCATCTACTGTTCCCTTAACATCTGTCTTAACTATAATATTAAGTTCTTTTAACTCACCATCACCGATATCTGAGTACATATCTTCAAGGTTGGTATTAGCCTTTGCCTTAAGGTGCTCTTTACGTTTAAACTCTGCTGCCCTGTCTGCAAATTCACGTGCAAGCTTCTCATCTTCTACAGCATAGATCATATCCCCTGCTTCGGCAACATCAGATAGTCCTAGGATTTGGGCTGGCATTGATGGAGTTGCTTCTTCGATTGCTTCTCCAATAGAGTTAAACATAGCTCTAATCCTACCTGATGCAGATCCTGTTACTACATAATCTCCTGCGTGAAGGGTTCCCTTTTGTACAAGTACTGTAGCAACTGCTCCTCTTGCCTTGTCAAGTTGGGCTTCTACTATAATACCAACTGAACGTCTATTTGGATTTGCTTTAAGATCTCTCATTTCAGCTACTAGAAGAACCATCTCTAATAGATCGTCAATACCCTCTCCTGTATAAGCTGATACTGGAACCATGATGGTGTCTCCTCCCCATTCTTCAGATACAAGACCATGTTCCATTAACTCTTGTTTTACTCTGTTAGGGTCAGCTACTTCCTTATCGATCTTGTTTATTGCTACAACTATTGGTATTCCAGCAGCCTTGGCATGGTTAATCGCCTCAACAGTTTGTGGCATAACACCATCATCTGCTGCAACTACTAGGATTGCTATATCAGTTGCTTGGGCTCCCCTCATTCTCATTTCTGTGAATGCTTCGTGGCCTGGTGTATCAAGGAAGCTTATCTTCTTACCGTTAATATCAACCACAGAAGCACCGATATGTTGGGTGATACCTCCTGCTTCGCCACTTGTAACTCTTGTTGATCTTATCTTATCAAGGATAGATGTCTTACCATGGTCAACATGACCCATTACAGAAACTACAGGAGGTCTGCTTACTAGGTCTTCTTCCTTATCTTCATAGTCTAGCTCTACTTGTTGTTCTTCAATGGCATCGTACTCTTCTTCTAGTTTTATCTCCTTACCAAAGTCTAGGGCAACTAGTTCTGCTTGTTCAAACTCGATTTGATCATTAAGTCCTGCCATCACCCCAAGACCAATTAGTTTTCCTATTACAGAATTTGGAGATTGTCCTATTTTGTCAGCAAAAGTCTTTACATTTACAGTTTCTGGAATTTCTATTATTCCATCATCTTTTTTCTCTTCAGCTTGTTTTTTGTTAGCCTTGGAAGTTTTCTTGTTTTTACTTTTTTTCTTTCTCTTTTTCTTAGGCTTTTCTTCTTCAAAATC
>NZ_JAPJPG010000079.1 GCF_030825785.1 Anaerococcus sp. | reverse complement strand
GTCTAGTAGATAAAGGTAGTGCTGTAGAAAATAAAATTATATTCGGCAACACTACCCTTTTTTAAAGTTACATGTGATTTTAAAATACTTTTTGAATATTTTTATAATCAAAGTCCCCAATACCATCTACAGCGAAGTCTGCAATTTCTTCTATCTCATCCCACTCTTTCTCATTCCAAGGGAAATCTTTAATTCCACAAGTTATAATTCCTGATTTTTTGGCAGCTTTAAGAGCATAAGCTGCATCGTCAAGTAGTATTAGATTTTTTGGTTCAGTTTTCAAAACTTTTGCAGTATTTTTCCAAAATTCTACTTGCATTTTCTTTAGATTTGTTAAATCGGGTGTGAAAAATTCTGTAAAGTAGTCGAATATTCCTATTCTTTTTAGAGCTGCTTCTAGAAGAAAAAAAACTATTTGATGAAGCTACAGCCATTTTATAGCCCTCGTCATGAAGGGCTTTTATGGTCTCTATCGTTGCTTCTCTATCTCTTGGTATGTTTAAATCTATGTCTACGTAAGATGATCTAACTGTTTTCTTGCTTGAACCATTTCTTGTATTTAGGGAAAGTGGTTTTTCTCCATATTCATAGTCTAAATGTTCATCTAATTCTGATTTTAAAAGTTCTTCCATTGTATCGCCTAAAAGATCTTTTAGTGCTTCTTGAATATCTTGTGCATTTTGAGGTTTGTATTCCTCAATTAACATTTTAGCTATTTTACTTCCTCTTGATTCTGGCCTTTTTCTTGGCATAAAAATTCCTCCTGATTAGTTTCTCTTTACCCTAATCAGGAGGTTTCTATACACAAAATATTTCACAGTCTCAATTTCCACGTCTTTTTTCTATATTGGGACTTTTGCAACAGCCCCATTGTCATTGTCTTTTTCTTTATTTGCTATATAAAGGCTCACTTAAATTTGAAAATTAAAGATGTATCCCTTATCAAAATCACTGTTATAAATATATAAGGTGCTGTGACCTTTTTTATCGATATTTTCTTGGTAGAAGTAAACAGTATTACTATCTTTTTCTAGTTCGGATATCGAATTTGACAAGACGTCATAATCTTCTATTTCAGATTTATAACTTTCCATCATTTGTTTGAACCCTTTCGATTTTATATAATAATCATCATCTATTTTTTTCCGGTTATCTTGCTTTCCCTTAGAATTAATTAGGTATATATCGAAGTAATCATCTCCAAAAGCTCTTTCAGATTTAAATATCCTTTTTTCATATGGGATATCCTCCACGCTAGATTTTAGATTGAAAAATATTAGGCATACTCCAAATACTACAAGTATTAAAAGTAGTATATGTTTTTTTCTCTTAATCATCTTTTATTCCTGCATTTCTATGTTAACACTTATAGGTTTCAATACTTCCATTAACTTATTATTTTTTAGCTGGCCTATAGCCCTTGCTTATTGCCTCTTCTATAGAATAAAACCATGTTACATTTTTAACTGATATCTTATCATAATGACTTTGGCCATCTATGTGGTAGATGCCACTGGCCCTATTACCCTTAATTACACCTCTAGTCCTATCAGCCTTATAAGTACTCCCCCTATTGGTTATATACTCCCTAACTTGACCATCGGTTGGTTTATCCCCACGAGGGTATTTAAATTTTTTGTCATAGTTTGGTAAATCATAAATGTCCCCTTCATCAGAAGCCGCTTCTTCATGGGATTCTTCTAATTTATAGGATGAAGAAGGATCAACATTAGGTTTAGGAATATTCATATGATCATCATCAGGATCTTCGTTTATGTTAGAAGTATTTGTCTTAAAGGATTCTAATCCCTCTTCATTCCACATTCCTCTAGTGTTTTTTATAGCTTCCTCTTCTATCTTGTAAAAATAATCGGCATATTTTATATCTGGAGCATATGTTGCTGCATTTGCAAAACCGTCTCTAACTAGGATTCCATTAAATGACTTGTATTTTACATCGTCAAAACTAGGATTATTAAGATTACTTGGTAGGCTTAGCCAAACATATCTTAGATACATTCCATACCTATCTATATCAGATATATCTTTCTCTAGATAAACTACAGACCCCTCTAAGTTTTCTTTAGCGAAGTTAGATGCCTCAACGCCATAGTATTCAACTTCCTTTTGTGGGTGCTTAGTTTCTGGAGTATTTACTCCAATTGCTCTAACCCTATGGACTTCGCCAGAAACTTCAACATCATAGGTGCCCCCATCTACAACGTTTATAACCTCTCCCTTTACATAGGTATCCTCGTAAGCTTCTGGTGCTTTTTTACGACTTTCTTCCTTACCTTCTACTTCTTCTTCAATAGGATTTTCATTGATAGTTTCCTTAAGTCCAAGAACCTCATCCAGGTCATAGTCCTTATAATATACTATCTCACTTGCCAAAGCATCAGGTACCTGGTTAAAAAAACCGAGGGTAAGAACTAAAGCTAGTATCAATTTCTTAAAATTTTTCATAAAACCTCCTAAAATAGACGTTATAACACACTAGGAGATATTATACTATAAATTATAGATAAGTGTATAAAAATTTTTTTAAACATAAAAATAAGACAGCAATTAGTATGAACTGACCTTTGTCAAGTAGACAATCAATTTAATTTAAAATTTAGTATTAG
>NZ_JAPJPG010000043.1:2056-13200 GCF_030825785.1 Anaerococcus sp. | reverse complement strand
CCAAACTACACGCATGACTTCCCATTCAGCATCAGTTATATGGGTACTAGCTACTGTTGTACACATTCTTTTTCCTCCTTATTGTTTACATTCGTAAACGCACTCTTTAAAATTAGTTTACTATTGTAAACTACCCTTGTCAAGTATTTTTTAATGTGTAAAATCTCAATTGTCTTTATTTTTTATTTTACAAAGTACTAATTACAAACTTGGTTTGATTTGCTTGTATTAATTTTAGGATTATACGCGATTAGAAGAATAGATATTAATATATTAATTTTTTAAATTGAGACAGTATAATAAATAAGACTAAAGTAAATTGTACCATTGACTACCGATTACATTCAGTAAAATTATTATTATATTATTCCATTTTGGTAAAAATTGATATTAGATCTATCTTAGTTTATCATCGCATGGTGCCATTAATATGCCGGAGTTTTTCACCATGGGCAAAATAAACTTAATTTCTGTATTACATATAGGCTAATATGCCTTATTTATCAACCTTCATATATCCTCTTTTCATTTCTTTACTTAAGTAAATAATACCATATTAGAAGATTTCTAACAAGAAAAAGAGGATATTTCTATCCCCTTTACTCTACTCGAATGATACATCAAACAAATCTGGAATTTGTGTTGATACTATATCTCTTGTGTATTTTGTATCTACGCATCTATCGAGCACATATTTGACATCATCTAGGTCATCATAATCTTTTATAAAGACTACCTTTCCTTCAGAATCTATAGCTACTATGGTGTTATTTCTCCTAGTATTCAGATAAAATATGGAATTTCCATTAGTATATATTTCATCTAAATCCAGTTCATTTTCTTCTATGCTTTCTGCTAAAAGTCTAGTAGACCCTATAGTATTTATAAGTTTAATTGAGAAATCATCACTAACTAAGTCCTTGGTATCAAGCCACATATCTTGGGTGGACTCTTCCTTGTAGTCTCCTAACATTAGGAGGGTAAGATTATCATCTTGGATAGCAGAAATTCTTGAGTATTTATTATCAAGACCTAAGAGGTTAATATTTTTGATATCTCTTCCGTAGTATCTCTTATTAGCGAGCTTTTCACTATCTCTTAAATTATCGTAGTCTCCCCTATGTAATCTTTGCTCATAAGTTAGAGGAAAGGCTCCTTCAATTTCTGTACTTTCGACATATGTTGGTTCATGGTCTCTGTTATCTGTAGATACTTTTAAATCTCCTATTTGTGGGAAGTTTTCTTCCTGCTTTTCACTTGAATATTTTGTTCTAAGAGATCTATTTACTAGATTTTCTACATCTTCATTGGACCTGTAGCTCATTGCAAACAATAATCTACCATCTCCATCTGCTATTAGGACATATGGACTTGAAAGCTCCTTGTCAAAGTCGTATTTCTCTCCACCAAAGTAGAAATTATCAGCTACATCGTTCATGTCATAAGATTCAAACATTGTATCCAAATCGTCTAGACCACCATAATTAGATATTTTTACTAGATTTATAGATTCTCTATCTAGATAATAAGAATTTTTCCACATTATTCTTGACCTATTGTCATTAGGAGAACCTACTAAGAATACATTTATATCACTAGATAGGAAGTCTTTGATGTAGGAATATTCTCCATCCATATCTCCCATCAAGTACATATTCATATCTTTACCGTAATATTTTTTGCTGATTTCTTTCTCATTTGGCTCAAAGATCCTATAGTCACCTCTCTCATCCCTCTGCTCAAGGGTCATTGGATATATTTTATTAGGGTCTTCTTCTGTATCATCAACTTCTTCTAGGATATCTAAATCTTCTATTTCTCTATAAAAATCAGTCACAGTTTCTTCTACTGCAAAGGTATCGACTGTTCTATCTATTACGTATTTGATATCTTCATTAGTCTCGTAGGACTTACTAAATAATAATCTTCCATTCTTATCTATAGCTACAATGCTTGGCTTTTGTGTATTGAAAGCTAAGTTGAAGGAAGGAGACATATAGATTTCATCTTTAACATCCCACAAGGATCCAAATCTTTCTTTCTCTCTATTAATAGCAGCTTGACTTCCGAGGTAGGAAACATTTATTAGATCGAATTTACCGTCTTTGATATAGTTGGCATTCTCCCACATTTTGATAGTTTCTTCCTTCCTATAGTCTCCTATTAAAAGAATTTTTGTTTTATTTTCTCCGATTGATCTTATATTAATCCTAGAGTTATCTCCTTTGAGTAAATTTATCTTGGAAAAATCATGACCGTAATTTCCATTGTATCTTAGTTCGTTTTCATCTACACCTTTGTAGTCGTCCCTATCGTTTCTTTGATCAAGAGACATAGGATAATCTTCTGGGAAGTTTTCTTCTCCTAGAAGATTATAGTCATCCTTACTTGCATAGTAACCATTTGACATATTAAATCTTTTTAATAATTCATAGTTTGACTTATATGGGAATACATTAATCATAGCCCCATTTTTATCAAGGATTACTACTTGATTTTTATTAGACCTAAATTGTCCATTTATAGAATTCCCCCTATAGAAATTATCTCTATAAACCTTGCCCTTGCTTATTTCCTCTAGGTCTCTCACGCTACCGTTAGTCACTACGTTTATGAAGTTAAAGGCTTCGTCATTTATCGAAGATGAATTTTCAAACATAGCCCTTGATGTAGAATCAAGTCTATCACCCATTAAAAAGATGCTCGGTCTTTTCCCATCTACTATGTCCTTTATCTTCATAGCCTTGTTGTCCGTATTGTATAGGACAAAGTTGCTATAATTATAGGCGTATTTATTTTTGACATTTATCCTTGTTAGATCGTCAGTTGCTGTGAAAAAGTCAAGGGCTTCTGCTCCGTCAAAGGATAGAGGGAAGTTTTGCTCTTTTACCTCCACATCTATTGGATTGATTGGTTTTTCTTCATCCTTTTTATCATCATCTTCCTTTGAGTCATCCGAATCTTTTGGATTTTCATCATCTTTATCATCAGGTTTTACTTCTTCATCTGTTTCTTTAGAATCACCTATCTGGATATCCAACTCTTTCTTACATTCACTAAAGCCTTCTCTATTTAAATAAATCTTTATCTTGTATTTTCCTAGAGCATATCTATCAGATGTATTGAAACTTAGATTTATATTTCCCTTATCATCTGACATCTCCTCTATTTCATCCATCACTTCATCATTTTGATTTACAAGACTTGCCCTAGCACTTACCTTATCAATTAAGGAATCGTTCAAATCTTTTGCACTTATTACTACGTTGATCCTATCTCCTAGTTCATAGATATTTTTATCTGTCTTTACATCTGCCTTCATTTGTAAGTTGCGAGGGGTATTTTGATCTATTATTTCATAGTCTCTCGTAGAGTAAGGATTTTTGTAGTCTGTGTCAAGTAGTTGGACTTTTATTTTGTATTTGCCAAGGCTGGTCCTATCATTAGTTCCAATCCTTAGTAGGTGGCGTCCATACTTATCAGTTTGCCTATTGTAGGATACTTTTCTTCCAAAAGGATCTGTTAGGGTATATATGATATTTCTATTAGAAAGCCCCTTCTTGCTATCCCTATCTTTTATTTCAACATTCACCTCTACGATATCTTTTCTCCTAACTCTGTTGTTCGGAATATTTACATTAATATCGCATGTTTTATAGTCGGATAGACCACTTATCTTAAGATATTCATCTATGCCTTCTTCTATTTCATAGACTTCTTCAAATCTTTTTTCTTTAACTTTCTCTAACAAGCCGTCCATATCATGCCTATCTCCTACTAGGAGTATTTTAGATTGCTTGTTTAAATAATCTAGGAATTTATCTAGGTCCTTATCCTTGTAAGGAATATTGATTGATGATTCAATACTCGCTTCTTCGTAACTTGATCTGTCTCTGGTATCAATGACCAAGGCTTTTTCTTTATTTAAGAAGTCTTTAAGATCTTTAGCTTTTATCTTTTCATAAGCCTTCTTTTCTGCCTTTGGTATTTTATGAGATGTTAGGAATATCAACTCTCTTTGACTTAGATTTTCGTATCCATCTTTACTAATAGCAAAATCTAATTCATACTTGCCCCTAGTATTGAGGTCTAGGTCAAATCTTGCCTTTCCTTCTTTATCAGTTACTAGTTTCACTTCCTTCTTTTCTTTTCTATTAGTGATTTTGACTTTAATGGAAGCATTCGGAAGAATTTTGTCATTTTCATCCTTTATCTTGATTGCTACAGGTACTTTCCCCGCTTCTTCGTATATATTTTTATCAAAGTTAATATCTGCCTTTATCTTATCAAGCTTTTCTCTTTCTTTTACCTTAAAGCTAATAGATTGAGTTTCGGACTTAAAGTTTGACTTGTTGGCCTTTAGACTAATAGTATAGGTGCCTGCTTTTAGATCTGGTTTAAACTCCCAAGATCCTTCTGCCTTATCATCTGTACTAGTCTTGTCAATCAATATATTTCCATCAGCTGTCTTAACTGATACACCAATTTCTGAATTTCCTACAGGGTTTCCATATTCGTCTAGACTCTTGAAGAATATCTTAGCCTTTTCGTCTTCATAGTATTCTTCCTTTTTATTTTTTATAGCAAGCTTTAACTGCCTATAGTCTATTTCATCATTACCAAATCTAATCTTATAGGTCGATGATGTAGATGGGTAGTTGTAGGCACTTGTGTAGGCTTTTATTGTATATTCACCCTTGGATGTGTTTAATTTTGGAGTTAGATAGATAAATACGTAGCCTTGGTAGTCTGTAACCTTCCTCATCGTAGTTTCCTTTTGGTTTGGATCGGTTATGGTTACTTCTACAGAAGCATTTCTCTTAGGCTCGTTATTTTCATTTCTAACTTGAATTTTTATATAGGCTGATTCATTTAACTTATAGTCTTTTTTGGCCGAATCAAAAGATATATTTAAGAATTTGCCATCTTTTTTGACAAAAAATTCTGTATCCTTACTAGTATCATAATAGCCTTCCTTGTAGGCAGTAGCTTCTAATTTATAAACTCCAGTTATATTGGCAGCTGTTAGGTCCATAGAGAAGTTTGCCCTACCATTTTCATCAGTTTTTAAGTCAAGATCATAGGACTTTTGATTAGCATCTGTAAGACTTACCCTGACATTTGCATCTCTGATAGCTTCATTGTTATGGCTTACTAAAAAACTCGCATCAACCTTTTCTTTCCCTAACATAAATTCATTCTTGTCTATCTTTATATCTAGGTCTAATTTTTCCATTAGAGGAGTGTTAGAGTCTACTTTTAGGTCAAGTATTTCTGTATAATCATCAAAACCTGACAAGCTAGCATCGATTCTTATTTTGTAGTTACCTTCTTCAGATAGGTCTTCTCCATCAATATCAAAGATTGCTTGACCGTTTCTATCCGTGTAGATTAGTCTTTTCGTTTCTTTATTGCTAGGGCTTATAAGGGTCATATTGACCTTAGCGTATCTTTTTATTTCCTTGTATTTATCAGTAACAGTACTTACAAGTCTTAGGTCATCTTTTGGTCTAATAGCTTCTCTTTCTAAAGTGTTTGTTACAAAAAGAGGATTTTCTATACTTGGAGTGAAGTCCTTGCTTTCAACATTGAAGGTATTGATACCGATTAATTTATCTTTATAATAAATGTTTAGCTTATACTTTCCTATAGCTGCATTGTTATCAAGCCTAACGTTAAAGTTAGCTTCACCAGTTAGGTTGGTTTTGAGCTTGTAATTAAACTTTTGATTGTGACTTGTTACTATCTCACAAGTTAAATCTTTGTTTGCAATTTGGTTTTGATCTTGATCTCTCATAGAGACATTTACGGCAAGCTTTTCTCCTTGTAGATAGTTCATCTTGTCAGTTATAATATTAGCCTTAAACTCTGCATTCGCCTCATCTACTTTAACTCGCATTGTATCAAAGACCTTGCTTGAAGATTTAGCTCTAGTACTAATTACACACTCTCCGTATCCTACTGCTTTGATATTTCCTTCACTATCAACCCTACAAACTGTTCTATCAGAGCTTTCCCATCTTATGTCTTTAGGATCACTATCTTGAGGCTCAATATCGACCTTTATTTTTTCTTCTGACCCAATTTTCATCAGTTTTTCTTTTTCTTTAAACTTGATGCTAATTATTTTATTTTCTATATTGCTATCATCATCTATAAAGTCTTTTGAAACAGTAAAAGCTTTGAGGGAGACATTGGCATTTTTAATTTGATCCGTAAGGTCTGTCCATTTCTCCCCATCTTTACTTACAAAAGACTGTCCGCTACTAGCATCTACCTTAGAAGAAAATCCTTTTATAGGACGTTCTATTGGAATAGGATACCTGTAACCAGGAGTCTTCATCCTAACAATAACTGCAAATTTCGATCCTTTAGGGATAAAAGTATCGTCTACCCTTACTTTTTCGTAACCGGCATATTCCATAGTCCCGTAAGCAATTGATTCCTTGTGGGCTAGACCTCCATTTTGATCGACATTAGTATTGATAAAAACTTCATATTCACAATTATTGGCAGAAGTCCATAGACCAACATTTCTTAAGTAAATATCTTCTTCAGTTGGTCCAAATACATTGGCATAGTAAGACTCCTCGCCAAGTCCTACTTGACTTGTCATTCCCAGCTTATCGTACTGCCATATTTTTTCATTTTCTTTTATGTCTTCAAGGATGTATTGGGAGTTTTGGCTACCTATATTTTTATCATAATATGATACATAGTAGTAGCCACCTTGCTTGCCCCAGCCAGTACCCCAAGAGTTTTTGCAAATCCAAGCTCCATCTCCAGGAGGGGTTATTTTAAAGTTTTTTCTAGAATAATTATCATCCCAGCCAACTATAGTTATGGCATGATTTGGGGCAGCTGATCCTTGGTAATTGTGGGCCATGGTTGTTTTATTAAGATGTTCATCTCCTCCCATAACAGCAGAGTAGACTCCACCATTTTCCATAATCATTTTCTTAAGGAGTTGATTATCATTTGAATCTCTCCTATCAGGAATAAAGATAGCCCTAGTAAGTTCCTTAGCTACAGGTAAGTTTTCTGGAGAATTCGTCCCATATATATCATAGGGGTCATCCTTTTCAAGAACTGGCCCAGATCTTCTTGCAAGATATGCTGTTGATACAGTCCTAGTTCCCCCTTCACTTGGGCCCCAGTCAAAACCATGAGTATTTCTCATATGTTTTTCAGAAAAGTCCATCCTCTCATAAGGCATTAGAACTGATTCGGCAGATCCATATGTAGCAAAAGCCCAGCAAGATCCGTTTGGTCCTTGATCTTTAACCGAAGTTACCCTTCCCTCATCTCTTAAATCATATAAGGAATTGCTAGCTACGTCTGCATTGAAGCTACTTACAGACCTAAAGAAGACATTTGGGAAAAATTTCCTCATTGTCGATCTATCAATTGCAGAATAATCAGTATAAATTTCATATGGGTCTTCTTTTATAGCTCTTGATACGATTGGCTCTTTATTAAAATTGTCATTATCTATTTTTTTATCGTCTATTACTTCATCTTCTTCAAGGAACAGACTTTGGTCAACATTTTCAAAGTCGACTATAGAATCCTTATTATCAGTCTCTTCCTGTGCATAACTAGGAGAAAGAGCTGTAGTGGCTATAATCAAAGATAATAAGCTAGCTTTGATTTTTGATATTTTTTTCATTTTCCCTCCAATTATAAATAAAGCTGTTGAAAAATACATAGAAGTCCACTAAACATTTTTCAAACAGCTTTTATTTAATAGTATTTATTTACTTAGTTAAAATCAAATATTAGGTATCCATCATCAACTTCGGATTCTTCACTTTCTTCCTCTCCAAAGTCTGGAACTACTGTCTCCTCAGATGCTCTTAACCTATCCCTATTGTATGTGTAAGTTTCATAGGAACCATATTCAATTTCGTCAGTGTCATGTCCAAATCCAACAATTATATCATTGTTATCACTTGGATTAAATCCATCTGGTAAGAAGTCGAATGATGGGTTATTTAACCAAAGAATCTTTGCTATTCTTGCAGGATCTGGAGTTTGAGATTGTACATTAAACTCTCTCCAAGTTATAGCTTCTCCGTCTCTAAGAGCTAGGGCTGATTCAAATTCTTCTGGATATTTTTCTCTCAATTCAGTTATATAATCTCTTAAAATATAAATACCTTCTGCAGCTCTTTGATAAGAAACGTCTCTTGCTCTTCTTACATCAGTTGCTTTTCTAAGTTCTTTATCAAAATTTGCCCTATCTTCATTTGATAGATATCTATTAGTTTTACTCTTGATAGCTCTCATTTCGTTAAGCTGTTTATCTATAGTCCCGCTTAGCCATTTTGGACTAGCATAGATGTCTTCTTCAAGTAAGGCTTGGATACAAGAAGATTTTAATCTTGCATCTAGTTCTATAAGATTTTTAACTTGAATTTGTTTGCTACTTTCACGACTAATATCATCGATTTCTTTTCTTAGAGAGTTTCTTACAAATTCTCTCTTACCCTTTACTCCTACTTCTGAAAGGTCGTCCCTATAATAGTTGTTTTGTAGCCTTCTTGCATCAGAAAGAGACTTATTAAATACTCTTTTTAGATAAACAGTTGCAAAGTCATCAGCTGTCAAGTCTGGCATTTGTACCAGCTCATCCATTACATTTGATATTCTCTCGCAAGCTTGCTCAATTTCATCTACTGATGCGAAAGGATTTAGAGCAGTAATTATAGCAACTGCAACCTCACCTGCGGCCTTGCTGTGAGCAGCTTGAACCTTATAGACTAATTCTGTAGAACATCTGTGGATGAAAATTCCTGTAAGTCCTAGAAGTTTGATTCTTGGAGCAATAGAATCTAGGTCGTAAATTGTTTCAGCATTGAACTTTTGGGCAGCTGGTGGCAGATCAAAAGACCTATCTTCTGCAAGAGTTATAAGATCTTCCTGATAAGCCTTCATCAAAGGTACATTTTTCACTTGATTGTTTTCTAAAAGTGTAGCTCCTTCTAGCTCATCTTCTGCAGACATTTGTGGGAAATTTTCCTCATATTCTTCGATTAAAGAATATTGACCCACATCAGTAACTTCTTCATTGTCAGCACTTGCTATTGTAGGTGAAATTACGTTAGCTAGGATAGCAGCAGCAAGTGCTATAGCGGCGATTTTTTTCTTCATAGTATTTTCCTCCTAAATACTCACTATAGTTACAATTTAATTTATACTAATTTGGATTAGTAAAATCAGGATATATAAGATCCGGATTCTCACCATCCATACTAGTAGTAACAATTTCATCCCTCAGACTTGCCCTTTGACTTACATAAGATTCATAAGGACCACGTTGGGCTTTCTGACTTCCAAATCCAATAATTATACTAGATCCAGAAGCCTGCATACCAGCTGGTATTTTATCAAAAGTTGGTGATACGAGCCAAGTTATGCTTGCAACTTGGTAAGGTTCGATAGTTGTTTGTGGAAGATATAAATCGAAAGCACCTAACTCTTCCCCACTAAAGACTTCGGGATATTTATCTAACAAGAAAGAATTAAAATCCCATAGGTCATAAACCGCATCTGCAACTTCCTCATACTTTATATCTCTTTCACGTCTTCTATCAGTCAAAGTCTTAACCAACCTTTGCCATATATCAAAATCTTCCTGGCTAATCTTAGGTCTATATCTTGACTTCAACCTATTTTGTCTATTAATCTCTGGCTGAATCACATCCCTCAGCCAGATGTTACTAGCAAGGACCTCATTAGATAAAAGCACTGAGGAAGTAGCAGACTTAAGTCTCGCATCAAGCTCTAATAGCTGACCGAAGGTGATTTTCTTGTTGACTTCTCTTGCTATATCATTAACCTCTGCCTTAAAAATATTTTGTATATAGGCTTCCTTGCCAGCAATTCCATAATCTCCTTGGTAAAATGACCTATTATAAATCTTTCTGGCTTCCCTTATATTCTTATTCATAAGTCTTTTCACATAAACTGTTGCCAGATCTCCAGAAGTCATATCTCTCATAGCTCTAATCTTTTCTCTATTAGAATCAAACTTATCTATAGCTCTAAGAACATCTTTTCTTCCATTGAAAGGATTTATAGCAACCATAACAGCTTCAAAACAAATCTGAGCAGTCAAATTATGAGCTTCCTGAATCTTGTAGATATTAACCGTAGTCATTTCATTAATAAAGCTAGAAACCATTCTTAAAAGCTGAATCCTAACTCCGATTGAACCTATATAGAAAAACTGTTGAGGATTATCCACATTAAGATTGCTAGGTAAATCTATAGCTCTATCATAAGATAATAAAGCTAATTCATTCTCCGCCTCTTTCATCAAAGGAATGTCGTAAGCCTTATCTTCTTCTATTCTTGCCCCCATAAGAACAGAAGCCTCTTGTCTTAACTCTTCATCACTTAGACCCAGATCATAATCTTCATTAATTTGGTCAAGATCTATTTCATTAGCCTCTAAAAGCTCCTCAGTAATGTCATCACTTTCTTCTAAATCTTCACCTTCATCTATGTAGATATCGTATTCATAATCGTCATCTGCAAAAGACTGATTAGGAAATAAAGCGACAAATGAAGGTAAGATGAAAGAAGAAGCAAGAAGAAGCGCTCCTATCTTGTTTTTCAATTTCATAACTAACTCCTTTACTCTAAGAAACAATCTATAAAATATTTTATATATCTATAAATAAATGTAACATAATTAAATACCATTGTCAATTCATAAAAATGTTTTCTTAATAAGCTTCATTAAAAATATTTAATGTAAATAATATTTTACAAATTTATCTTTGAAATAACAAATGACTTCTTAAGTAAAAAGACAAATAAGAAGTATATCAATAATAACAATCTGTTAGTATGTCTAAATTTAGTCAAATTACTAATTCATATTTCTACATTATATATATAAAGATATGAGTCCAAAATTCTAGTTCTAAAAGAAAAAAATATATATAACTTGAACAATATCTATAAAAAATCTCTAGTAAAAAGATCTTGACTTAAAGAAAACACTTTCGTCAAAGTTAAAATTTAGAAATTTAAAAAATATGATATTTAATATATAGCAAGGAAATCCAAAGAGCAGAAATTAAAATTATAAGAAAATATGCTAGAGGAAAAGATCTGCCTAGCTTGTTATATAT
>NZ_JAPJPG010000043.1:0-2046 GCF_030825785.1 Anaerococcus sp. | reverse complement strand
AAAATAAAAGTTATATCGAATACCAGATAAATATACTTATATAAATTAAAAACGTCCCCTAATTATTAAGCTCTCTTTGTCACAAAGATTCTTCAAGATTATGCATATACCCTATCCTAGCTAAAAACCCTATATTTATGATAAGTAAGGTTAGGTGTATAGCTTGGAGAGATATATTTCTTTGATAAACTTTTAATTAAGGGACGATTTTTATTTACACTTTCCAATTGATTAATTAAAAAAATAATATTCTCTACTATCTCTCCTTCCTTCATCACAAAGACTTCATCTGCACATTCTTCTATAATTTCTTTCTCGTGACTTGCAAGTAAAACTATAGTTACTTTTGCCTTTTCTTCTTTGATAATCTTCTTAAGTACAACTATTCCTTCCTCATCTATGGCGTTAGTTGGTTTATCTAGCATAAGGATTTTCGGATACTCCATAATGGCTTGACCTATGGCAAGTCTTTGCTTCATCCCAAGAGAATATTTGCCGAAGTCCTTATCTTTCGCTTCATAAAGATCTACAAGCTTTAGGATTTCTTCTATCCTTTCTTTTCCAATTATATTTCTAAGAGATGCTATCATTAAAAGATTGTCGAAGCCAGATAGGTCTTTTAGAAAGGAAGGATTTTCTAGTAGGAGACCAAGGTCTTCTGCGAAATACTTATTATCAAGCTTTAAATCATTTACGATAATTTCTCCACTATCTACTGTAATAAGCCCTGCTATTGCCCTAAAGAGCATGGTTTTGCCTGATCCATTTCTTCCTTGAAAGCCATAAACCCTGCCTTCGTAAAGTTCTAGATTGATATCCTTTAAGATTTTTGCTCCCTTTATATTTTTATTAACTCCACTTACTTTAATCATTGCTTCCTCCGTAGAAATTATAAGATCTAAATACTAGGGCTGAACCTATTAGTATCAAAATTATATAGACTAGCCATACTATTAAATTATCAACCATACTTATATATCCACCCATCACGTCAGTCTTAAAGGCTAGGGTCTGTTGACCTATAAATCCTTTGAAATTACTAGTCATGCTTAGGACTAAAAATATAAGGGTAGAAGCTATACCAAATTTGAATCCCAAGACTATAGCCAATACAAAGACCATGACAAATAGAATTGATTGGGTTACTATATAGGAAAATATAAGCCTAGTAAATAACATGAAATAAGCTTTATCAAAACTAGATACCAAAAAAGTATCAAAAATTACAAGTAGGTAAATAAATAGGTTAATTATTCCTATTCCTATAATCCCAGATAAAATTTGGATAGAAAGTACATCTTCCTCGACCTAGTCTTAATTAGTATATAGGAAGCATTGTCAATATGGTCTTGGTATATTACAAAAGATACAACAAATACAGGTATCAATTGAAACAAAAGCCATACAATAGGAGGCTCAAAACCACTAAAAGATTTTATATAGCCACTATCAAATAAGAGTGCTATAAAAAGCTCCATCGAATTATAATCACCATGTGGTAGGATATAAAACTGGCTTAAAACTATAAGAAATAGGTATATAAGCATAAGTTTCTTCGATCTATTTACTATATATTTAAGATCTCTTGCCAAGAGTTTTCTCATAACAAGTCACCCCTCCTGCTATACTTTATGAAGTAAATTATGCTAGGCACTAAGAAAAGAACACTTACAAACAAAGTCAAATAATCAGGCTTCACTGTACTATATAAGATTCGAAATATTCCAATTTGAGAATTCTCACCGAGGAAACCTCCACAAATATATAGGATTAAATCCAATATATAGGGTATCATGCTTCCTAAAAACCTATTGTTAAATTTGGTATTTATATAGATTGAAAATGTGGCAATCAAGCCCCCACACAAGAATATCTTTATAAAATGGAGGATATAGAAGACTAACTTGCTTTTTAAAAATACATGCGCAAATAAGTCACTCCTACCAATATTCATGATGTTAAAATAAACTAGGGGTACATTTGGCCTAACAGTAAACCACAAGAGTAAATTAACTAGGGCAGGTAAAATAGCAAATATTCCAGCTA
>NZ_JAPJPG010000006.1 GCF_030825785.1 Anaerococcus sp. | reverse complement strand
GGCCCCCTCTACCTTTCTCCCTGAACCCTCTTTTCATTCACCCCCTCTGCTCCTTGGCGGAGTGCGAAACCAGATGATTGGCTTACGCCAATCTTTTTTAGTAGGCGGAACTCTTCGTTTTAATTTGTTTAGTAGCTAGGTATTCCTAATCATCATTCGCTAAAAATTTATAACTCGCTACGCTCAAACAGATAAATTTTCTTAACGCTCACTCTGATTATACATGCTACTCGTATATGAGGAATTAGAGCAGTAAGCTTTGCTTTCGCAAAGCGTATCATATTTTTTTGTACTAAAATAGGCTTGCCTATGCAAGCCTACTACTTAAATTCAATAAGGCTTTCCATATGAAAGCCTACCCAAAAGCTTAAGAGGAATTCGCGGAGCGAACTTCTTCCTTTTATTGGCCCCTGCCGAGGCCGCCCGCGGGGTTGAGTGGAAAAGAGGGCCTGGGTCTCACTCGCCGACGGGCTAATTAAAACCGGATGGGGCATGCCGAAAGCCCCAAGAGGTTGTCTCCCAGAGGTTCGAGGGGACACCTTCATAAGAAGTAAATGTAAATTATCAAGATATATTATTCCTAAAAAGTTTAATCTTAAATTTTTAAAATATTTTAAGGAATCCTTAGGCTGTCCCCTAGAGAACGAGATATTAACTTAATTATTACAGTAACTATATTGTTCAGATAAATATATCAAAAATATTTTGTCAAAGATATTTATAAAATATCTTTCTCCAGTTGACTTTTGCATACTAAGACCTTACAATTTATATATAAAAAGAATAAAGCAAGGGAGTTCTTTTAGGATCTGAGAGGAGGGTTGTACCCTCGACCTTACCTGATTTGGATAATGCCAACGTAGGGAAATTTATCAAGCGGAATGACTTTGTTTTGTCATCCGCTTTTTCTTTTGAGGATATTTCTTGTAATAAATTATGGAGGTTTTTATGAAAGTAGCACTTACTATTGCTGGTTCTGACTCTTCTGGAGGAGCTGGTATTCAAGCTGATCTTAAGGCTATGAGTCTAAACGGAGTCTTTTCTGAGTCTGTAATTACTGCCCTTACTGCACAAAATACTACAGGCGTTAGTGGGATTATGGATGTTACTAGTGAGTTTCTAGAAAAACAAATGGATGCAGTTTTTACAGATATTTTCCCAGATGCTGTTAAGATTGGCATGGTTTCCGATAAGGAATTGATAAGGTCAATAGCTCTTAAATTAAAGCAATACGAAGCGAAAAATATAGTTCTAGATCCTGTTATGGTAGCAACATCAGGTTCTAAGCTTTTAAAGGATGATGCAATTGAAGCTTTAAAAGAAGAACTTTTCCCTCTTGCTCTACTAATAACCCCAAATATCCCGGAGGCAGAATTAATTTCTTCCCTTAAGATTAATGATGAAGCTGATATGAAAAAAGCAGCAGAGAAGATCTATGAAGATTATGGGGCGAATGTTCTTCTTAAGGGTGGCCATAGGATAAATGATTCCAATGATTATCTTTACGAAAATGGCTCTGGGATTTGGATTAAAGGAGAAAGAATTGATAATCCCAACACTCACGGGACAGGCTGTACTCTTTCTTCATCGATTTCTGCAAATATTGCCAAGGGCTATAACCTAGAAGAAGCTATAAGAAAAGCGAAAAAATATTTGGAAGGCTGCCTAAAGGATGGCCTAAATCTAGGAAAGGGATCTGGACCAATGAACCACGCCTTTGATATTAAGGATGAATACAAGAAGTAGGAATTTATGGAAAAGAAAACAAGTATATATGAAAATGGACTAATTTGGTTTGGAGCAGGAGTGTCAATAGCTGAGATTTTGACAGGGACTTATTATGCCTCAATGGATTTTAAAAGTGCAATTCTTGCTATTGTTATAGGCCATATAGCAGGCTTTATCCTAATGAGCTTGTCAGGGCTTATTGGAGCAAGGACGGGGCTTTCTGCAATGGAGGCGACAAAGCTTAGTTTTGGAAAGCTCGGTGGTGTATTTTTTGCAATCCTAAATTTCCTCCAACTAGTTGGATGGACTGCAATTATGATCTATGATGGAGCAATCTCTTCTGGCGATCTTTTTGGAAGGGGAAATAAGATTTGGGCTCTTCTTATCGGAATACTTATTATAGTATGGATCGCAGTAGGGATTACCAATCTTGGCAAGATAAATACAGTTTCAATGATAGCCCTCTTTATCCTAACGATTTTGATGTCTAGAAAATCTTTTACTAGTAATTTGATATCAGATGCAAGTGCTGATGCCCTATCTTTTGGAGGAGCAGTAGAGCTAGCTATAGCTATGCCTATGAGTTGGTTGCCCCTTATATCTGATTACACATCGAAGGCTGAAAAGCCAGAGAAGGCGACTTGGATTTCTGTAGGTATCTATTCTCTAGTATCCATGTGGATGTATGTCATTGGTCTAACAGGAGCAATCGCTACTGGAGAATCAACTCTTTCTGCTATATTTTCCTATTCAGGAATTGGAGTTTTGGCAATAATCATAATAATTTTATCTACTGTAACTACGACTTTCCTAGATGCCTATTCAGCAGGAATTTCATTTGAGTCAATCAAGCAAAATGCAGATGGAAAGAAGTCTTCTATAATTGTAAGTGTAGTTGGTATTATCTTGGCTATGATTTATCCAATGGATGATATTACAAACTTCCTCTATTTAATCGGATCTGTCTTTGCCCCTATGATAGCAGTTCAGATAGGAGACTTTTTCTTAAAGAATGAAAAATCAAAAGTAGATGAGAAAGTAAATATTATAAGTTGGGTATTCGGTTTTATAATCTATAGGATTTTACTAAAGTTAGATGTGGCAATTGGTGCTTCTATCTTATCTGTACTTCTTACAATCATAGTAACTTTGATTTTAAGGAAAATAATCTCTAGAAAGTAGTAAAATAATTGACAAGAGCTAGATTCAGTAGTATTATATATGAGTCAACTTAAAGTTTCTTTTATGAAGCTTTTCGATGAAAATCGCAAATCCTGAATGCGATTATAAACAAATGTCAGGACGAGTAAAGCCGCCACCTACTAGAAGCGGTGTCTAAATATAGTAGGCGAAAAATTTATAGGAGGAATTTTATGAAATATCAAAAAACATGGACTGCAACTCCTGATCAAATCGACAGAAAATGGTATGTCGTTGATGCAGAAGGAATGGTTCTAGGTAGACTAGCTAGCCAAGTTGCAGCAATATTAAGAGGAAAGAACAAACCAACATTTACTCCACACTACGATACTGGAGATTATGTTATTGTAATCAATGCTGACAAAGTCGTTCTTACTGGTAACAAAGAAGACCAAAAAGAATACCAAAGATACTCAGGATACAGCGGTGGACAAAAGATTACTAAATTCAAGGATATGAAATCTAAAAAACCTGAATTTATAGTAAGTCACGCAATAGAGGGCATGCTTCCACACAACAAACTTGGTCGTGCTATGGCTAAGAAGCTTAGAGTTTACGCTGGTAGCGAACACGGACATGAATCCCAAATGCCTGAAGTTTTGGAATTAAATTAAGGAGGGCTTAGATGGCAGATATAATTCAATCAACAGGAAGAAGAAAGACATCTGTAGCTAGATGTACTATGGTTTCTGGTAACGGAGAAATCCTTGTTAATGGAAGAAGCCTAGACGAATACTTCAACTATGATACACTAAAAGTAATAGCAAAATCACCACTTGAATTAACAGAGAACCTAAACAACTACGATATCAAAATCAATGTTAATGGTGGAGGATATACAGGACAAGCAGGAGCAATAAGACACGCTATCGCAAGAGCGCTACTAATTGCTAACCCTGACTATAGACAAGCCCTTAAGAGAGCAGGATTCTTAACAAGAGATTCTCGTAAAAAAGAAAGAAAGAAACCTGGTTTCAAAAAGGCAAGAAAATCATCTCAATTCTCAAAGAGATAATCAAACAATTACAACCGCAGGTTACGACTTGCGGTTTATTTTTTAGCAAAATTATCTAAAGGAGATAAGAAATGCAAAAAATCAATTACAATCTCAAGATGGAAGAGATTATAAGAGAAAACAAGAAAAAGGGGCTAAGGCCAAGGATTTTGATGCAAGTTTGCTGTGCACCTTGCTCAACTGCTGTTATTGAGAGGATATACGACGACTTTGAGATTGATCTTTTCTATTATAATCCCATGATTTATCCAACAAGCGAGCTAGAAAAAAGAGTAGATACCCTAAGAGATTTGAAGGAGGCTATCGGTATAGATTCTAAGATAATCTTTCCTCCAAATGATATATCTGATTTTTCAGATATTGCAAAGCTTAGAAGAGATGATCACGAAGGAGGAGAGGCCTGCTATAAATGTTACAGGTTAAGACTAGAGGAGACGGCAAAATTTGCCAAAGAAAAATCCTACGATTATTTTTCTACAACACTTTCGATTTCTCCCTACAAAAACAGCCAGTGGCTTAATGAGATAGGAGAGAGTTTAGAAAAGGAGTATGGGGTAAGCTATCTTTATTCGGACTTTAAGAAGAAAAATGGCTACAAGAAATCCATAGAGCTTTCAAAAAAATATGATCTTTACAGGCAAGATTATTGCGGTTGTATCTTCTCCTTTAAGGAGATGGAGGAAAAACATAAAATAGATTTGAACTAGGATTGGATTATCTTAAGTTGCTAAATCTGTAAAATACAATTATCTATGGCATGTATTTTTTAATCTTACTTTTAATATACTTTCATTATAAGTTATTTTTTAAAATAATTGGGTAATATTCTTATAGGAGAGGATTATGAAAGATTTGATGCTTATTAAGAAAATACTAGATAAAGATAAGGCGGACGAAGTATATCCTGTAACTTTCGATTTGGATAAAAGCTTTGAGGGGTCTATTGCTGTGGGTATTTTTAATGATTTGATGAAGAAAAATATCATCAAATCAAAGAGATTTACTATAAAAGAGCATTCTTTCACAGTTGATATCCTCCCAACTTCTATCAATGAAGTGATAGATATAATTATAAAGAAAGGTATGTACATATATGGGGTCTACACCCTATATGATAATTACATCGAAGAAGGAGAATTAAAATAATGGATAAGAAAATTTTTGATTTAATCAATGAACAAATGAACTTTGAATTTGAGTCAGCTTATATTTACAAGGCTATGGCAGCTTACACAGATGACCTTGACCTTGATGGATTTACAACATGGTTAGACCACCAAGTAACAGAAGAAATCTTCCACGGAGAAGGTATGAAAGACTTCCTTCAATCAGTTGGCTACAAACCAGTTTATACTGCAATTCCTGAACCACAAGGAGATTATGAATCAGTTCTTGATGTTATGAAGAAAGCTCTAGAACACGAAAAAGAAGTTACTAGAAGAATCACAAACATCGCCAAAGAAGCAAACGGGGTTGATGAGAGAGTAAGAAGCTTTATCCAATGGTACATCGACGAACAAGTTGAAGAAGAAGAAACATTTAGTAAAATCATCACAAGACTAGAAAGAGTTGGAGATGATTGGCACTCAATTTATATCCTTGATGCTGAACTTGGCCAAAGACCAGAACCAACAGAACCAAATATCGCTGAATAATGGAAACAATTAAAAATAAGAAGCTTGCAGCACATATAAATTTAGATGGAGCTTATGTAGAAGATTTATCATATGGAGGAGAGTCTGTATTCTTCCCAAAATCTCGTCTAAAATTGGCTGATAGCTACAAGATTAGGGGTGGCATGCATGTGTGCACCCCTAATTTTTCTGATGATAAACTGTTAAGTGAACTTCCTAGCCATGGCTTTGGCAGAGATAAGAAATGGGAAGTAAAAGATTATGGGAAGGATTATCTTAAGCTAGGACTTAAAGGCCTTGGCTCTTATGATAAAGTTTATTTTGAAATTTCCTATAAATTGTTGGATCATGGATTAAGGACAAAGCTTACTATAAAAAATAAGGGAGAGAAAATCCTTCCTCTAGCTCCTGCCTTTCATCCATATTTTGAGACAAGATTCGAAGATTTGACCCTAAGAGATTATAAAATCGAAAAGAAAGACCTTCCAGATTCTATTTTCATTGAGGCTTCTTCCATGGTTTTTACTATGGCAGATAGGAAAGTTGAAATTAAGGGATTAGAAAATGTAGGTACTTTTACCTTGTGGTCTGACTTTTTGGATGATTATATCTGTATTGAGCCTACTTACAATGGGAAAAGCTTCTTAGATGATAACTTAGAGCCTTTCTATATCGAAGATGGAAAAACTTTCGTTCAAGAATTTGATATTTTGATTAAGAATATTTAAGATAATTAAGTACCAAATTAATATTAACAATACAACTTGAAAATAACTTAATAATGTGTATAATTATCTTAAGAAGAATAAAGGAGATAATTATGGCAACAATAGTAATGCTAATACTTTTTTTAGTATTAGGAGGGGGAATGATTAAGTTTGTATTTAAGTTGGGTCTAGGAATAATTGGACTTGTATTGGCCCTAGTATTCCTGCCTGTTTTATTAGTGATTACTCTATTGGCCTTGCCACTAGCAGTAATTGGAGGCTTCTTAGGCCTTATAATTAAGCTTTTGCCAGTACTTGTAATCGGAGGCCTTGGATATTTTGGATATAAGTACTATAAGGAAAATTATCAAACTTGGTAAAAAAATAGAGCTGTTGCATTTTACTTGCAACGGCTCTTATTTTATTTGTTTAAAACAAATCTTTCAATAGCTTCACCTACAGCACCTTCTTCATTTGTAGCTTCTGCTACAAAGTTTGCGGATTCTTTTACCTGGAGGTGGGCGTTGGCTACAGCGACAGAAGTGCCAGCCTCTTCTAGCATGGCGACATCATTGTAGTTATCTCCAATAGCAAGTACCTTGTCAAGACCTATTCCATAGTGCTCACATACTTTCTCTAAGGCTCTTGCCTTGTTTACACCCTTGGCATTTATTTCCATGAACATATCTGATGAATAGGCTATCTCCACATCGTAGTTGGTAAGATAGGCTATGTCGATTTCTAGTCCTTGGAGGTAGTTCATGTCCTTGTTTTTAAGGATAGCCTTTAGGATGATTTGATCTTTTATAAAATCAATGTTATTGTCAGTAAGCTCGGTGATTTGTTCTTCCGCATAGGAATCACGATCGAGATTGAGACCATACTTGTGATCTAGGGTGTAGATATAGCAAGTTTGATTATTAGCATAGGCATAATCAAAAATTGTCTTGGCATATTCATACTTTAGTCCCATGGAGTGGACAATCTCTTTAGTCTTGATATTCATAACAATCGCCCCATTACAGCAGATCACATAACGATCATCGTGGATTACTCCAGCCTGTTTAGGTATATCGAAAAGCTCGTAAGTACCACGACCTGTGGCAAGCATCACTATGATGCCTTTTTCTTGAGCCTTTTTGATAGCGATTCTATTTCTCTCTGGTACATTTTTATCCTGATCTACCAGGGTTTCATCAACATCTGATGCTACTAATTTTATCATAGGAAATCCTATTTATTAGCCTTCAAAAACTCTATGATATCGTCTGATTCGTAGAGGTATTCTCCGTCGTGGTAGAGGCAAGGGATTTGTCTTTTACCTCCCTTTTCTACTAGTTCATTTAGGGCATCTCTATCTTCGTTTATATTTACAACTTCAAGTTCTATGTTTTCTTCTTTCATAAAGTTTTCAACTTTTTTACAATATGGGCATACAGTTCCTACGAATAATTTGTAATCTTTCATTATTTCACCTCATTTTTTTAAAAACTTTCATATTATCTTCATTAAGGTATATTATACTTATTATATGAATATTTTAAAGTTTATACAAAGGTGGTTCGATGAAAAACAAAATAATATCTGTTATTAGATTTATTCTAATAGTCGTAATAATTGTTTGCCTAGGTATCTTAGGTAAGAGGGGCTATGACTACTGGACTAATATGAAAAATAACAAGCATATAGCAGGACTTATAGAAGAAAGCAAAAGCGAGTCCAAAAACAATAATGAGAGTGAAGAGCTTACAGAAGATGAGAAATTCAAAAAACTTGAAGAGCAAAACCTCTATCTACTAAAGAAGTTCAAGGAAGAGAACTCAGATGTAGTAGGAGTAATTGAGATTCCTAATACAGCTATCAAATACCCAATCCTTCATGCGGAAGATAACAGCTTCTATCTAAGGAAGGGACTCAACAAGGAATATGATATAGCAGGTTCGATATTTATGGATACTAACAATTCAACTGACATAAGCGATGACAATACCGTAATTTACGGCCATCATCTAGAGCTTGAGTCAATGTTTACTCCGCTAGATAAATATAGAGACCAAGAATTTGCGGAAAATCATAGGGTTATGTATGTAACAACAGAAGAAGGCCTTCGTGAATACGAGATATTCTCAGCTTATGGTACTCCTTCCGACTATGACTATAGGACTCTTGAATTTATGTACGATGCTGACAAGATTCCATATTTTAATAAGTTGAAGGAAAGCTCTGAGGTAAGCCTTGATACTAGAGATTTTAACGAAGATGACACCATAGTAACTCTATCAACCTGTCAATACGATTATGAAGATCAAAGACTAGCAGTGCATGCAGTAAGGATAAGATAGTGGAAAGATACACGACAAATTCAAAGAGAAAAATAAATATAGAAGAAAGTGAAAAGGGGCTCATCCTAAGGGAGGCCTCTTTTGAACCCAGTCATATTTTCGAATGTGGCCAATGCTTTAACTTCCATAAGGAAGAGGACGGTTCATATACGGCTGTATTTATGGAAAAGATTATCAATGTCCTAAAGCTTGATGATACTTCTTATCTTATTAGAAATATCAGCCTAGAAGATTTTAATGATATATTTTACGACTACTTTGACCTAGGTCTTGATTATGAGGCTATCAAAGAAGAGATAGCTATTGATCCTGTAATGGAAAAAGCTACATCCTATGGTTATGGAATCAGAATCCTAAACCAAGAAGTATTTGAGACTACAATTTCTTTTATAATATCAGCCAATAACCAAATCCCTAGGATAAAAAAGGCTGTTAGGATTATATCTGAAAGATATGGAAACTTTTTAGGAGAATATAAGGGAAGAAAGTATTATTCCTTTCCGACTCCAGAAGTCTTGATGAAAGTTAAGCCGGAAGACTTAAGAGAATATGCTAGAGTAGGCTTCAGGGATAAGAGAATAGTAGAAGCAAGCAGGATGATCTATGAAGGACACCTAGCAAAAGCTAATGACTTGGATACAGAAAATCTTAGGAAAAGTCTAATAGAACTACCAGGAGTTGGACCAAAGGTTGCTGATTGCATCTTACTTTTCGCCTACCACAGGAGAGAGACCTTCCCAGTAGATGTGTGGATTAAGAGAGTTATGGAGACGCTTTTTATTAAAAAGGAAGTCCCTAAGAAACAAGTTGACGAATATGCTAGAAAATATTTTGGCAAAAACGCTGGCTACGCCCAACAATATCTTTTCTATTATGGAAGGGAAGAAAAAATCGGAAAATAATAACTTAAGCTTTTGCAAAAATAAGAGTGATCTAGATTAATTAGATCTTTGATACTCTTATTATGCGAGGGCTTTTTTTCTTATAAATTTATTATGAAAAATTTAAAATCATTTGACATTTCACAAACAATGAGATATTATTATAATATAAATATGTAAGCGGTTGCAAAAAAAGGAGCAAGATATTGATTTTGCTATATGAAACTAAGATTAGGCTTACAAATTTCTCATTCCACCTTTGGGAAAGGGTTTTATAGGAGGAAAGTTATGGATATATATGACATAGCCAAGGCTTCGGGCTACTCAACTGCCACTGTTTCTCGTGTTATCAACAAGCAAAACAATGTCAGCAAGAAGGCTAAGGAGAAAATCGAGAAGGTAATCAAGGAGAACGGATACACTCCCAATAGGATTGCAAGATCTCTTGCCAAGAAAAGCAGCGAGCTTATTGGAATTATGGTTCCTGATATAAGAAAGTATTTCGAGTCACAATCTGCCTATGAGCTTGAAAGAAGGTTGGAGTCTTCAGGATATTCTACACTTTTGTGCGTAACTACTGATGATTTGATAAAGAAGAGATCCTACCTTGATCTACTTTTAGAAAATCAAGTAGAGGCAATCATCGGAGTCGGATCTACTTACGAGCAAGAAGAATTCTACAAGACTCTTGTCGAAGTAAGCAAGGATATACCTATGGCCATGCTCAATGTAAGCTCTACTATGGCTAGCGATAGGATTGTTAATGTATACATAGACGAAATCGATGCTATGGATCAGGCGGTAAAACTTTTTAAGGAAAAAGGCTATAAGAAGCCACTTTATGTTTCTTTGGATAGGGGCTTTGTTACTCGTTCTTATGTGGCCAAGAAGGCTGGATTTATTGAAGGTCTTTACAGATATTATGAAAAACCTAATTTTGTAGAATACAAGCTTACAAGTCACGAAGTAAGTGAGTTTGATGGTCTAATCGATTTTATAGGCAAAAATAATTTTGATTGTATTCAGTTTGAGCTAGATAGTCTTGCTGTAATATTTTACAAGCTTTATGTTAACTCAGGCCACAAGGTTCCAGGAGATCTAGGACTAATAGGTTTTGACAATATCGATGCTACGAATTTCACCAATCAAACAATTACTTCCATTGACCAGAGGATAGATAAGCAGGTAGACCTTGCTGTGAGCAATTTATTTAAAATTATGAAGGGCGAAGAAGCTAGTAATAATATCATGGTCAAGGCGAAGCTAGTAGAGAAGGAAACTGTGTAATTATGAAAGGAGAAAATATGAAAAGTAAATTTAAAACTATTTTTATGGCTGTTATTTTTGCTCTTATTTTTACTGCTTGCTCCAAGGCGGATAGTGAAAGTCAAAAGACAATAATAAGAGTCGGCCACAACCAATCCCAAAACCACCCAACTCACTTGGGTCTTCTGGCTTTTGAGGAATATGTAGAAGATAAGCTTGGAGATAAGTATGACATCCAAGTCTATCCATCAGAGCTTTTGGGATCTCAAATCGACATGGTTCAGCTGACCCAAACAGGAGCGATCAATATCTGTGTTGCAAGTAACGCAATCCTTGAGACCTTCAATGATGTTTGGGAGATCTTTAACCTCCCATATCTTTTCGCATCAAGCGAAGCCTACCATCATGTAATGGACGATCCAGAAATTGTTAAGCCTATTTTTGAATCTACAAGAGAAGGTGGCTTTGAAGGAGTTGCTTGGCTCGATGCAGGTTCTAGATCCTTCTATACCAAGGATAAGCCAGTGAATTCCCCAGAAGACCTCAAGGGATTAAAGATAAGAGTTCAACAATCTCCTACCAATGTTAGGATGATGGATCTATTAGGCTCTTCTGCATCACCTATGGGCTTTGGAGAGGTATATACTGCTCTTCAATCAGGTATTATCGATGGAGCAGAAAACAACGAGATGAGTCTTACAGACAATGGCCACGGAGAAGTGTGCAAGTACTATTCTTACGATATGCACCAAATGGTTCCAGATATAGTAATCGCAAACTACAACTGGCTAGAAGCTCTCCCAGAAGAAGACAGAAAAGTCTTCGATGAGGGATTTGAAGTTTTAAACGAAGTTCAAAGAAAAGAATGGAAAATCGCAGTAGATAAGGCAAAAGAAAAAGCAAGCGAAATGGGAGTAGAATTTATCTATCCTGACCAAAAACCTTTCGTAGATGCTGTGGCACCACTTACAAAGGAAGTACTTGAAAGAAATGACAAGCTAGCTCCTTTCTACGATGCCATCCAAAAATATAACGAGCAATACCCAGCAAAGGAGGGCTGATATGAGAAAAACTTTAGACAATATTTTGAAAGGGCTTACAGGCACGAGTCTTTTGATTATGTTTATCCTAGTAGTATGGCAAGTATTTACAAGATACATCCTAAATAATCCATCTACCTGGTCAGAGGAGCTAGTAGCTTATCTATTCGCCTGGTCAACCCTCTTTGGTGCAAGTCTTGTAGTAAGCGAGAAGGGCCACATGAATATACCAGTTCTAGTAGAAAAAAGAGAGCCAAAGACTCAAAAGGTCCTTGCAATCTTTGGAGAGCTCATGATTTTACTTTTTTCCCTAACAGTTCTAACTATGGGAGGTATCGCTATTACTAAGCTTGCTCTAAGTCAGACTACATCATCCCTATCCATAGCAGTAGGATATTTCTATATTCCACTTCCTATAACTGGAATAATAAATATTTGCTATACGATAATGAACATAAAAGATATCCTAGCTGGTAAGGAAGAATTCGTAAAGGCCAAATCAAACGAAGAAATTGCTTCAAATATGGCCAATGACACAGAAGAAGTAGCCAAATATGAAGGAGGTAGAAAATGAGTGCAAATGCTCTAGCCATAATCTTATTATCTTTAGTTATACTACTGGCGACTGGAGTGCCAATTGCCTTCTCCATCGGTATAGCTTCAATCATCACAATAATAACAACAGTACCAGCGGATGTAGCAACCCTAACAGCAGCTCAAAGAACCTTCGTCGGCATGAGCTCCTTTACCTTAACGGCGATTCCCTTCTTTATCCTAGCAGGAAACTTAATGAATGAGGGAGGAATAGCCAAAAGATTAGTTGATTTTGTAATGGCAATTCTAGGCAAGCTACCAGGAGCCTTGCTTGTCACAAATGTCGGAGCTAATGCTTTGTTTGGAGCAATCTCAGGATCTGCATCAGCAGCTGCAGCAGCAGTTGGATCTATGGTAAAAGACGGAGAGGAAAGACAAGGCTACGATAAGGCGGTATCAGCTTCTGCAAATGGAGCCTCAGCTCCAGCAGGACTTTTGATCCCACCATCAAACGCCCTAATCACCTATTCTTTAGTTTCTGGAGGAACATCCGTTGCAGCACTTTTCCTAGGAGGATATATACCAGGACTAATCTGGTCTGTAGCTTGTATCATAATAGCAGTAGCCATAGCCAAGAAAAAAGGCTACAAGGCGAATGAAGGAAAGTTTTCCTTTGCAAATCTTGGAAGAGCGACCCTAAGAGCCCTCCCTTCACTAGGACTAATCATAGTAGTTATAGGAGGAATCGTAGCAGGAATCTTTACAGCTACAGAAGGCTCTGCTATATCTGTACTTTATTCCTTAATTTTAGGCTTTATTTACAAGAACTTAAATCTAAAAAAGGTTTGGAATATAATTGTAGAATCAGCTAAGATGAGTGCCATAGTAGTTTTCCTAATTGGTGTATCAAATATCCTTTCTTGGGTAATGGCCTTTACAGGAATTCCACAAATGGTAGGCAATGCCTTGTTATCCGTTTCAAGTAACAAGTATGTAATCTTCTTGATTATGAATATAATTTTGCTTATATCAGGAACCTTTATGGACGTAACACCAGCGATTTTGATCTTTACACCACTATTTCTTCCTATAGCGACAGAATTTGGTATGCATCCTGTGCAGTTTGGTCTAATGATTGTCTACAATCTATGTATTGGAAATATCACACCACCAGTTGGTAATACACTTTTCGTTGCAATCAAGGTTGGAGATACTAGTCTATCTAAGGTTATGCCTTACATGCTAAGATTCTATGTAGCAATTCTCATAGGACTCTTATTAGTAACTTATGTTCCAATGACATCACTAGTCCTACCACTTAAGGCTGGACTAATATAAGATAGAATAAGTAAAATTGGGGGAGAGTAAAATTTCCCCTTATATTTATATCATTTAATACTTGTATCGATATTTCTATTTCTAAGAGCAATATAAAGGAGCAATTATGAAAGCTAAAGTTGTAACACTTGGAGAGCTAACCCTTAGGCTTTCTCCATTTGATTTTGAAAGATTCGTCCAGGCTGATAGTTTTGAAGTAATATTTGGTGGGGCGGAAGCCAATGTATCCATAGCCCTTGCTAATTTAGGTGATGATGTGACTTATGTAACAAAACTTGTAGATAACGAGATGGGCCAGGCTGCCTTTAATAATATAAGAAGATTTGGAATCAATACCGACTACATAGTTAGGGGAGGAGATAGGTTAGGGATTTACTATGCGGAAAAAGGCGTAGGTCTTAGATCTCCTAAGGTAATCTATGATAGGAAAAATTCCTCCATATCTAAGGCTAGGATAGAAGAGTTTGATTGGGATGGGATATTTGAAGGGAAGTCTGTCTACTTTGCTACTGGAATTACAGCAGCTATATCGAAAGAGGGATCTGAACTTGTTACATATTCGATAAAAGAAGCCAAGAAGAGAGGACTAGATGTAGTCTTTGACCTAAACTATAGGTCAAGTCTTTGGACCCTTGATGAAGCTTGTGAATTCTATAAAGAAATCCTCCCTATGGTCGATATACTTATTGGGGTCCTTCCAACAAGGCACGATTATTTTACTGGAGAATTCAATGATGAGATACTTTCTAGGATGCTTAAGTATATTAGCTATAAGTATGATATCAAATATACCATCTCATCTATCAGAAACTCCTACTCAGCCTCAGTCAATTCTCTTTCTGCAGGTCTTTACAATGGTAAGGAATATATTAAGTCACAAAGATACAAATTTGATATAGTAGATAGGATTGGAGGAGGAGATGCCTTTGCGGCTGGTCTCATTCATGCATATATCAATGGATTTAAAATTCACGAGGCCCTAGACTTCGCCACAGCCCTATCAGCTCTTAAACACTCGATAATAGGAGACTATGCAATCTTTAATGAAAAACAAGTCGGCAGACTTGTAAGCGGAGATAAGAGAATGTTGTCGTTTTCATAAGATTTACCACCCTGGTTTGACCAGGGCTTTTTATTTGTAAAGAAATTTTACATAAACTTTACATTTATTTAAACTAAGCCATACAATCGGATAGTATTATGTAAGCACAAGATAAGTAATAGATAAAATTCAAAGGAGATATTATGAAAATCAAAAACGCAAAAATTTTAGCAGCAGCCCTATCTTTCGGCTTAATCTTTGCTGGTTGTTCAAATGATAAAGGAGCTGACACTTCTACAGAAACTAAGACAGAAGACGCAGCTAAGACTGATGACGCAGCAAAAACTGATGATGCAGCTAAAGCACCTGAAGAGAAAAAAGAAGAAACTGACACAGCAAGCGCAGAAGACTATGACTTCACAGTAGTTTCTAGAGAAGATGGTTCAGGTACACGTGGTGCCTTCATCGAAATCGTAGGACTTGAAGAAGAAGTTGACGGTGCAAAAGAAGATATGACTACTCAAGATGCCGTAGTTCAAAACTCAACAAATGGTGTTATGCAAACAGTAAGCCAAGATGCTAACGCAATCGGATATATTTCACTTGGTTCCCTAAATGACACTGTAAAAGCCCTTAAGGTTGACGGAGTAGAAGCAACAGAAGAGACAATAGCAGACGGATCTTATAAGATTGCTCGCCCATTCAACCTCGCTTATAAGGAAAGTGAGCTAGATGACCTATCAAAGGACTTCCTAAAATACGTTAAATCAGAAGAAGCTCAAAAGCTTGTTCTTGAAGAAGGCTACGTTCCACTAAAAGAAACTGAAGCATATGAAGCAAGTGGTGCAAAGGGAACAATTACAGTAGCAGGTTCTACATCAGTTACTCCACTTATGGAAAAAATGGTAGAAGAATACCAAAAGCTTAACCCAGATGCTAAGATCGAAATACAATCCACAGGATCATCTTCAGGAATCGAAGCTTGTATCGATGGAGCAGCTCAAATCGCAATGGCTTCTCGTGAGCTTAAGGATGAAGAAAAAGAAAAACTTCAGGTATCTGTTATAGCAACCGACGGAATCGCAGTAGTTGTGAATAAAGACAGCAAGCTAGAAGACGTTTCAGTTGATCAGTTAAAAGAAATCTTTAACGGAACAATTACAAATACTAGTGAATTAGAGAAGTAATATGAATAAAACTAGGGAAAGAATCGGAGAGATAATTTTCCTATTATCAGCAGCAATGTCCGTATTCCTTATCCTTCTTATAATCTTTTTCATCTTCAATGAAGGGATTAAGTTTGTTAATGAATACGGACTTGTTCCGTTTATAACGGGCAAAGTTTGGAAGCCAACAGCGGGAAACCCTCACTTTGGAATTTATCCAATGATAGTAGGTTCTATTATCGTTACTATATTATCGACAATCATAGCTTTACCATTTGGTCTAGCTACTTCAGTATTTATGGCCTATTATGCTAAGAAAAGCTATTCTCCGCTCAAATCGTTAATTAACCTAATGGCAGCGATTCCTTCGGTAGTCTATGGTTTCTTTGCCATGATGGTTATAGTTCCACTTGTTAAGTCTATCTTTGATATCAGAAGTGGTATGACAATGCTTACAGCATCTATCCTACTTGCTATAATGATTTTACCTACTATGGTAAATATTTCTGAAAACTCCCTTAAGCAAGTGCCAATGACCTTCTATCAAGGCTCTCTTGCCCTTGGCGCAACCAAGGAAGAGACTATAAGAAAGGTCATGATTCCCTATGCCAAAAGCGGGATTTTCTCTTCGATAATCCTTGCAATAGGTAGGGCAATCGGAGAGACCATGGCAGTATATCTTGTTGTCGGCAACCAACCACGTCTTACTACGGAAATCCTTAAAGGTTCGAGAACCCTTACAACAAATATAGTCTTGGAGATGGGTTATGCCTCAGGTATGCATAGACAAGCCTTGATTGCAACAGGTATGGTGCTTTTCTTCTTCATACTTTTGATAAATATTGTCTTTAATATCATAAGAGATAGAAATGAAAAGAAATTATAGGAGTGATTTATGAGCAAAACTTACAAAACTTTAATAATGGTCTTTACCTTCATAGCCTTTGCTATGAGTGGGATAATCATTGCCTATATTCTCTTTAAGGGTATACCTAATATATCTCCTGGACTTTTCGAAATGAATTATACTACAGAAAATGTTTCGATAATGCCAGCCTTGATAGCGACCTTATTTACTATAATTTTAAGCTTGTTGATATCTCTACCTATTGGGATTTTCACGGCGATTTATCTTTCACAGTATGCGAAGAATAAAATCTTTATCAAGCTTGTAAGATTTTCAACGGAAATTCTTTCATCTATCCCTTCCATTGTTTATGGTTTGTTTGGATACTTGTTTTTTGTTACAAGCACAGGCCTGGGTCTTGGTATGGGTTACTCCCTTATTGCAGGTTGCTTCACAGTTTCAATAATGGTCCTCCCTACTATAATTAGAACAACAGAAGAAGCAATCCTTACTGTAAACCCACTCCAAGCCCACGCCTCCCTTGCCCTAGGAGCTACAAAGATTCAGACAATCTTTAAGGTAGTATTACCAGATGCCATGGATGGAATCTTGGGTGGAATATTCCTTTCAACAGGAAGAATCGTTGGAGAATCAGCTGCCCTAATCTATACTATGGGTACCCAACCATCAATTCCAAAGGGGCTTTTAAACTCAGCAAGGACAATGGCAGTGCACATGTACGTTCTATCATCAGAAGGTTTCCACGTAAATGAAGCTTATGCAACAGCAGTCCTTCTTTTGGTATTCGTCATAGCTATAAACTTCGTATCAGCAAAAATCAGCAAGAAACTTGTAGGATAGGAAGAAAGGATAACAATTAATGGAAAATAAAGAAATAATAAATGGTAATAATACTGCCATAGGAGTCAAGGACGTTGACTTATACTATGGAGACTTCAAGGCCTTAAAGAAAGTAAATATGGATATCAAGAAGGGGAAGATTACAGCCTTCATAGGTCCTTCTGGTTGTGGTAAGTCTACTATGCTAAGATGTTTTAATAGGATGAATGACCTAGTAGATGATTGTAAAATTGAAGGACTCATCACAATTGATGGAGATGATATTTACAAGAAGGACGTAGATGTAGTAGAATTAAGAAGAAGGGTCGGAATGGTTTTCCAATCACCTAACCCTTTTTCAAAGTCTGTATATGACAATATAACCTATGGCCCTAAGATTTCTGGGATCAAAGACAAAGATCGCTTAGACGAGATTGTAGAAAAATCTCTAAAGTCAGCTGCGATTTGGGATGAGGTAAAGGATAAGCTTGACCAAAACGCTCTATCATTTTCTGGAGGTCAGCAGCAAAGAATCTGTATAGCGAGAACCCTTTCTGTAAATCCTAATATTATCTTGATGGATGAGCCAACAAGTGCCCTTGACCCAATTTCGACATCAGCCATAGAAGACCTACTTGATGGACTAAAGAACGAATATACTATAGTAATTGTAACTCATAATATGCAACAAGCAGCTAGAATTTCAGATCAAACTGCCTTCTTCCTAACAGGAGAGGTAATAGAGATGGCAAATACAATAGATATATTCGAAAATCCAAAAGATAAGAGAACAGAAGATTATATAACTGGAAGGTTTGGTTGATATGAGAATAAAATACAACGAAGATTTAGACAATATCAAGAAAATGGCCAAAGACCTTATGGATTACGTCATAATCTCTTATGAGAAAATTGGCCAATTTATAGAAAATTCCAAGGAAGATGAGCTTAAGGACCTAGTCGATATTCACGATGATATTAGAAGAAAAGCAAATGAAATCGAAAGGCTCAGCTTTGAGCTTATGGCCCTCCAACAACCAGTTGCTAAAGACCTAAAGCTACTTCAAATGTCAATGAAACTAGCCTCATCGTTTAAAAGAATCGCAGGCCACTTCGAGCAAGTTTCTTTTATATTAGGTGAGTATTCTCTAAATGAAAGTGAAAAAGATTTTCTAAATAAGTTCATAGCAAATGAGACAAAGATGGCGAAAGATGCTATCAATTCTTTCGTAAACTATGATATGGATCTTGCCAAGGAAACAATAAAGCAAGATGAAGTAAACAACAAGTTATTTGAAGAGGCAATTTCATACATTTCAAACGAGAACAAGAAGGATAATATTGCCCCTATGGAGTTATCAGAAAAAGTCCTCCTCTACAAGTATTTTGAAAGGTTAGGAGATAGGCTCGCGAGAGTAGCTGATCTTGCAACGAGGCTTTAGATGATATACGTTGTCGAAGACGATAAGTCTATAAGAAATTTAGTAGAATATGCCCTAAGAGAAAAAGGCTATGAGGTAAGTGGCTACGAAGATGGTTCGCTTGTAGTAGATGATGTAAGAGACAATCCAGGCGAGCTTCTAATTCTAGATATAATGCTACCAGAAAAGGACGGCATTACTATCCTTAAGGAGATTAGAGAGTTTTCTGATATGCCTATCATCATGCTTACAGCAAGGACTGATGAGTTTGATAAAGTAATGGGACTTGACCTAGGGGCAGATGACTATATAACAAAACCCTTCTCAATATTAGAATTAATCAGCAGGGTCAAGGCAGTCCTTAGGCGAAGCAAGAAAAAGGATACAGACCACATAGGCTACAAAGAAGTAAGACTTAATATGAAAAAGCGTTCGGTAAAAGTCTGTGGCGAGAAGATTGACCTAACCTACAAGGAATTTGAGATGTTACTTCTCTTTATGTCTAATATAGGAAATGTCATAACCCGTGATGACTTCTTACTTAAAGTTTGGGGCTACGACTACGAGGGAGAGACGAGAACGGTAGATGTCCACATAGCAAGTCTTAGATCTAAGCTAAAGGATGCTGGAAAATATATAGAAACTGTCAGGAACCTAGGATATAAATTCGGTGAAATATGAAAGATTTACTAGAAAAAAGCCTTGTAAGGATATTTAGCCTTGTAATGTTTGTAACATTTTTAATAAATATCAGCATTTCCTTTGAAGGAAAAATAAAAGCTCAAAATGAATTCATGGAGGATTCTTTGGGCTTTATTTTCTATGAATTAAAGAGTGGAGATACCGAGATTTTAAAAGATTTTGAGAAGTCTTATCCAAGATATAAGCTCACATATTTCGATAATGATAAAAATATCCTATATACTTCGATGAATAAAATAGAGCCTCGAGATTTAAAGATAGGAAATGATGGGGAAATTAGAGAAATCAAATACGGTATCAAGGACTCCCTAAATACTGCCTACTACATAGGTGATGACAATAATCTTATGATTAAGTCCCAAAATACAATACTCGACATATTCGATGGCAAAATTCTATCAATTTATCTTGTCCTTTATCTATTAATAGTAGGAATTATAAAATTTGAGGCAGAAAATCTTGTGGAGAGATATACAGAAGGACTAAGTCGTTTTGAGGAGGACTATGACTTTACAAGTCTTGACCCAAGATATAAGGAGATAAGCCCATATTTTAAAAATCTAGTAGAAAGCAACAAGAAGCTTAAGGCAAGTGAGATGGCCCAGGCTAGTAGATTTAAGGAAATAATAGATATTACCGAAAATATGGAAGAAGGACTTGTGATTTGTGATGAGAATGGAAAAGTCGAGATAATGAATAAGGCAGCACAAGACTATCTGGACAAAAGCTCCGATACAAGCTTTATAGATCTTATTGACGATAAGGATTATAAAGAAGCCATTAAGGAAATTCAAAAGACTAAAAAAACCAAGGCTATGGCCTTTGATGTAAACAACTTCCACCTAAAAGTCTTTGTCGATCCAATTATTGATAGCTACGATATGGGCTATGTAATAATCATAATAGATAACTCAGAGACAAGAAAGGCAGAGCTTATGAGGAGGGAGTTCTCTGCTAATGTAAGCCATGAATTAAAAAGTCCTCTCACTTCAATTAATGGTTACGCAGAGCTCATATCTACTGGCATTGCTAAGGAAAGTGATGTGAGAAACTTCGCAGAAATCATCTATAAGGAAGGAAATAGGCTCCTTCAGATCATAGATGACATCCTAAAACTTTCAAGCCTTGACGAAAATGGCCAGGGAATCGATGAAATAGAATTTGATATAAAAGAAATAGCCGAGCTTTGTGTGGATAATTACAAGAAAAGGTCTGATGATAAAAATATCAAAATAGTAAATACGGTAGGGTCTTTTAAAATAAGAACTTCTATATCCTTATTTACCGACCTTGTATCAAACATTTATGAAAATGCCATTAAATATACAGAAGATGGCGGAAGAATTGAGATTTCTTCAATAATATTAGATAAGAAACTAATAATATTCATTAAGGACAATGGAGTAGGAATCAGCCAAAAAGATTTGCCTAGGATATTTGAAAGATTCTACATGGCTGATAAGGCAAGAAAAAGGGATAGCAGATCGACTGGGCTTGGTCTATCCATAGCCAAGCACATTGCTGACTATCTTGGTTTCGGACTGGAGGTTACAAGCAAGGTCGATAAGGGTTCGACTTTCAGGATAATTATAGATATTTAGGAAATTAATTGCTATATCCTGTTAAATTTGATACAATTTTATTAAGAATATATTTGGAGGAGATTATGAAAGTAACTGTATGTTCATGTGCTAGATGCACTGCCCACGGAAACGAATTCTTATACGATTCAGCAAACATAGTGAAAACCGATATAGAGTACGCTTATGAGCTTGAGGGCTTAGGAGATGCTCCAGAAATTGAAATTGTCTACGAAAATATAATGGATGAAATCGAAAATCCATCTAAAAACGCTCCATTAGTAAAAATCGACGATACATATATAAAGAAGGCTAAGCCTGAGGTTATGATGGAGATGATGTTTGATAAATTAAAACCAGAGAAGTAGGAAAAGAAGAGGTTAATAATGAAAGAGTCATACATAGATATACTTAATATTAGAAGGATGGCCTTCGAGGCGGTTGCCAAAATTGCCTACGAAAATAGGCCAATTACGGATATTGCCCTAGAAGTGTTTGATATCCTTCCAGGAGAGGAAGCGAGATATAGGGAAAATATATTCAGAGAAAGAGCAGTAATGGGCGAGAGACTCAGAATGTGTATAGGTCTTGACGCAAGAAGTGCAGCTAATACAGATGCTGTCACAGATGGCCTTGATGAGATGGATTATGACAAAAGAATCTACAATCCACCATTAGTCTCTGTTATAAAAATTGCCTGTGAAGCCTGCCCAGAAAATAAAGTCACAGTAACAGACCAATGCCATGCTTGTATTGGACATCCTTGTGTGAATGTCTGCCCTAAAAACGCTGTTACATATACTGCCAAGGGAGCAATAATAGATCAAGATAAATGTATCAAGTGTGGTAAATGTGTGGCTGCTTGTCCATACCAAGCAATCAACCACCAAAAAAGACCTTGTGCAGAATCATGTGGAGTAAAGGCTATTGGATCTGATGAATTAGGTCGTGCTGAAATTAACGAAGATAAGTGTGTAGCTTGCGGTAGATGCATTATAACTTGCCCATTTGGAGCAATCTCAGATAAGAGTGAGATTTACCAACTTATCAAGTCCCTACAATCAGATAGAAAAGTTTATGCTGTAATTGCCCCATCATTTGTTGGACAATTCGGTGTAAATGTAAGTCCAGAACAAATCAGAGAAGCTATCAAACAACTTGGCTTTGATGATGTTATAGAAGTAGGGCTCGGAGCTGACCTTACTACAATGAACGAAGCCCACGAGTTCTTGGAACAAGTTCCAACAGGCAAGATTCCATTTATGGGAACAAGCTGTTGCTTCTCATGGAAATCAATGGTAAGAAAGCAATTCCCAGATATCAACGACAAGATTTCTGAATCATCAACACCAATGATCTATTCAGGAAAACAAATGAAAAAACGTGATCCAAACTGTGAAGTTGTATTTATAGGACCATGTATATCCAAGAAACTCGAAGCCTTAGAAGAAGAAGTAGCTGAAGTAATAGACTTTGTAATAACCTACGAAGAGCTTCTAGGTATGTTCCTTGCTAAGGGAATCGAACCATCAGAAATCGAAGTAGATGAACCAATGATGGATGCTTCAGAGACAGGAAGATTCTACGCAGTAAGTGGTGGAGTTGCCGAAGCTGTCAAGAGAAGAATCGGAGAAATCGACCCAGATGTCAAGGTTGAAGTAGAAAATGCAGAAGGACTAGACAACTGCGTTAAGCTTGCAAGAATGGCTAAACTCGGCAGAATGGACGGAAAGCTTATAGAAGGTATGGCTTGTATGGGAGGCTGTGTCGGAGGACCTGGAACAGTAGTTGCAGAAACGAAGACCGGCAAGAAAGTTAAGGCTTTTGCTGCTGAATCAATCTATAGATCTCCTGCTGATAATGATAAGATTCCTGCAGAAGATAGACCAGATGATAGCAAATTACAAAAATAATATTATAAAAATATAAGGATAAGCCCTCACTCGAAGAAAAAATATAAATCTTCTTTGAGTAGGGCTTTTTTGATAGATATTTCTAGCTTATCTATTATTTACTAAGCTTGTAATAAAGGCATGTTTTATTTGTCTTTATCATTCTAAATGATATAATAAGAAGATAAGAAATAAAGAGAGGTAACTATGGGTCAAACTACTATAATGCTCATGTTTGTGACGGTAATCTCCAAGATTTTTGGATTCTTGCGAGAATCTGTTATGGCGTCATACATTGGAGCAGGTGATTTAAAAAGTATCTACACAACCGCCAACACCCTGCCGGTTGTTATAGCAAACTTCGTGGCTGTTGGAATAATTTCAGGTTTTATTCCAATTTATAATAAGGCCAAGAAGGAAGAAGGGGAAGAGGTAGCAGAGGAATTTACATCAAATATTTTCAATATCCTCATGGTATTTGCTGTTTTTGCAGTAATAATAGGAATGGTTTTTGCTAGGCCATTTTCTAAGCTACTTTCCCCAGATCTAAGCGGTGAGTCTTTGGATCTTGCCACAAACTACACTAGAATAATGATGTTTGCAGTCTTTGCTTATCTTTATTCAGCAGTATTTAGAGGATATTTGAACTTAAAGGGAAACTTCTTCGATCCTGCGATTACAGGAATTATAATGAATATTATAATCATTTTATTCACTGTTCTTACAGGAATCACTAAGAATCCTTATATGCTAATTATCGGAGCCCTCTTGGGTAACTCACTCCAGTACATTCTCTTTCCAAGAGCTTGTAGGAAGGCAGGTTATAAGCATAAGAAAATCTTAGATATCCACAATAAGTATGTAAGAAGTCTGATGATCGTTGCTATTCCAATAATCTTATCATCAGCAGCAGGAGAGATTTCTATAATTATAGATAACTCTATGGCTTCAGCCTTCTTCGGAAAGGCATCTATCTCCAAGCTCTTTTATTCAAAGACAATGCTTACTATGATTACAGGAATAATTACGATTTCTATTACTACAGCCCTTTTTCCAACTATAGCAGAATATGGGGCAAGTGGCGAGATAGGAAAGATGAAAAAATCAATCAGCTCATCTGTAGTGTCTACCATGCTTCTATTAATTCCTGCAAGTATTGGTATGGCTGTCCTTGCGGAGCCTATCATAGGAGTTGTATTTGAGAGAAATGCTTTTACTAGGGAAGATACAATAGCAGTTGCAAGCCTTATCGTAGCTTACGCTCCAAACAACATCTTTCAATCCACTATTGATGTGGTAGATAGGGGCTTCTATGCAGTTGGAGATTCCAAGACACCGGTGGTCGTTGTAATCATCCAACAGATTTTAAATGTTATATTTAACTTTATCTTAATTAACTTCTTTGGCATAAGAGGACTTGCCTATGCGACAGTTTTATCTACTGCTATTGGTACTGTCTTGATGATTTACCAATTTAGGAAGAAATTTGGAAGCTTTAACTTTAGGACTTCCCTAATTTCTCTTATAAAGATAGGCCTTGCGACAGGACTTATGGCCCTAGTTGCTGTAGGAGTTAATGGAGCTCTTTCAAATTTTGCTCCAAGACTTGTGGCCTTATTTGTAGCGATAATTGCCGCCATGCTAGTTTATGGACTAGCAATTCTTCTAGCTAGGATTCCTGAAGTTATGGAAATGGTAAATAGGATTTATCACAAAATAAGTTCTAGGAAAGAAAATAAGAAATTAAAATAGAAATTACCGGCTTAGGCCGGTTTTTCTGTGCTAAAAAAGAGGGACGGCCCCTCTAATTTTTATGTCATTTTTATTATTAGCCTAAAATCCTATTGGAGGATTTGGTTTTTCATAAAAATTGAAACAATCTTTGAGAAGTTTTCTAGATTGGTTATCCTACAAAAATCTGTGTTGTAGATTAGCTTAGCGTTTTCTACGTCTTCTTCTTCTCCGGTGAAGACTCCGAGAATTGAGATTTCGTCTTCTTTTATATTTCTAACTTCCTTGGCAGTATCTTTGACTGCGACTTCCTCTACATATTGGTCCTTATCGAGGAGTTTTACTGTGTTGATATTGCTTCTTTCGTCATTTGGCTTGCCGTCAGAAAGGATTATCACTATATTTTTGGTGTTTTCGTCATCCTTTTCTATTAGTTCATGGATTGTCTTAAAGGCGAGCCCGTCTCTGTTTGATCCAGATGCGAAAAAGTTAAAAATTTTCTCGTTATTTTCCTTTTCGTCATAGTCCCTATATATATTAAAGACTGTAAAATCTCTTAGGGTAGAAAAGCTCATGACTCTAATTGGAATATCTAGGGCATCCATGGCCTTTTCTATAATATAGGCCTCGTTTGCGACCATGGCTTGTCGGCCGATTTGGCTGGCAGAACCATCGAGTATTAGATCAACCTTAAATTTCGATATATCGTCGCTTTCTTCGTTGTTAAAGACGTCGTAGTCGTGGAGAACGCTAGCCCTCCAGGCTTTTGTCGAGTCGATAGCTCCGTAGTTTTTGTAGACTTCGTTGTATTCTAGGAAGTTTGCTATGGAGTTTTTGATCGAAAGGGTAAGCTCGTTGATAGATCTGTTGTTAATGGCAGCATTTTCCTTGATATATTCTTCGGTCTTTTCGGCTTGCTCACGGCGACCTTTCTTATAAAATCTGGCGTTGGCCTTGGTGGAATATTCGCCCCTAGTAAAGTAGAGCCTTTTGTTCTTGTGGATTCCCTTACAAAGTTTAGTCTCTAGGGCAGAGACTTTCTCCTTGGCCATTACAGAAAGTCCGTAGAAGTCCTCGATAAATTCAGTAGAAGAGTGGTAGGTGTCTTCTCCTGTGTTTAGAAACATGAGGTTTTTGTCATTATCTTCCTTTTTTTCGGCGAGATATATATTTCCTGTAAACTCCGCACTTCCTATACCAAACTGCTCTGAAAGATATTCCTCGGAGTACTCAGCGTTCTTGTCATCTATCTCATCTGGGTCCTTGAAGTCCTTGGCCTTATTTTCTGAGACCATTTCCTTAAACCTATCCCTATCCTTGGCCGACCTATCCAGGCGGAAGTATTTCTCGAAGAAGTCATTTAATTTATCGACTAATTCATTGGTCCTTGTAGTGTGAATTGAAAATAGGGCATAATAGATATCTCTAAAGAGCTTGCCTTCAGTAATTGGCCTATCTAAAATCTTCCCGTAGTAGGCCTTCTCGATTTGCTCCCTTAGATCTTTGGGCTCATGGTAGGAATACTTCGCCATAACCTTTCTTGCGTATTTTTTCCTAAAATCATCTATTACTAAATTTTCTTTTGCTATTTCCTTAAAGGCTATTTCTTCCATTAGGATTTCTGTCATAAACTTGAAATCATCAAAGAACATGTTGTCTTTTTTGATATAGGCGAAGAAGGAATCTAGGATTTTAAAATCAAAGGTCCCTATCTTAAAGCCTGTGATCATGTTTAGATAGATATCTTCCATGGGATAGGACTTTTTGGGAAGAAACTTGTAGGTCTTGGCGAAGTCCCAGATTATGTTGTACTGTCTAATCTTTTCTAGTTGATCATTCATCAAATACACTTTCTCCTATATCTGTAGGAATTTTACTCTTTAGGGCGTCGAGGACTATTTGTCTTTCGAATTCATCGAAGGATTTGTTGACAAGACCCATCATCAGGGCTTGGTAAGGAGATAGACCAATCTTAATTGTTTCAATAGCTCCTATTAGTCCACGTAGGTCGACTGACTTAGTAGAAATCTCGTTGTTTTCGCTCTTTGTTTGGAGACTTATAAATAAGTCGATAAAGGCCTTCCTGTATTTTTCCTTAAGGGTTGGGAAGTTATCAGCTAGGAGCTTATCGAGATTTCCCTTTGTAATATTTGGTACATTTATAATCATAAATCTTGAAGAAAGGGCCTCGTTAAGCTCTCTTGTTCCTACATAGCCGTAGTTCATGGTGGCGATAAATCTTGTATTTGGGTCAAGGGCAATCTTATCGTAGCCTGCAAGGTCTATTATCCTTCTATGGTCGAGGGTTGCGTGTAGGACTGAGATAGCTTCGTTTTTGGCCATATTTATCTCATCTAAGATGGCAAAGCCACCCTTTTCTGCCGCTTCCGTTATAGGACCCTTCCTAAAGACAACTTCGCCGTTTTTGAAGGTATCTGCACCTATAAGGGCTGCGGAGTCAGTATTTACGTGGAAGGATACGTTGTAGGATGGTCTTTGGAAGAGGTAGGAAAGATTTGATGAAAGTACATTCTTTCCTGTAGCCTTTGCTCCTGTAAGGAGGATGTTTTTTCCTGCGAGGAGGGCGGCTATGGCTTGCTCTAGAACTTCCTTGCCGTAGTATTTGTACTCAGGTTTGATCACCCTGTCGTTATCAGTAAGTCCATTTTCTTTTCTATATTCTTCTAATTGTTTTATCAAATTTTCGTCTATATTTTCTTCTTGTAAGTATTTAATCATGTTTCACCTCGCTTTATACTATACAATCTAAGGAGGATTTTTCACTTGACATAGTCCAAAATCGGACTATAATATGATGGTAAACAAAAGTAAGGAGGGTAGATGGACGAAAAACTAAAAGCCATAATTAATATTTTTTCTCTACTAAGAAAGGCCAACGGCCTCAATAGGGAAAGAGCAAACTATTATGGCCTAAACGATTTGGAAAGTATGATTCTAATCCAAATCGGAATGAATGAAAAAGTAAAACAAAAGACTCTCGTAAATAAGTTCAAAGCCCCCAAACAGACTATAAATAGCGCAATCATGAATTTAAAGGAAAAGGAGTTTATCGAACTTAGAAGAGATGAGGATGACAAGAGAGCGAAAAACCTCTACCTTACTAAGAGGGGCGAGTTTAGGATGAGAGAGGTCTTAGTCCCAATAGAAGAGGCCATCAGAGCCATGTATGAGGATTTGGGAGAAAAGAATGTAAGAGAGATTACTAAATACTTAGAACTTCTCTTGGATTCAATTTCTAATAATTTTATGAAGGAGGATAGATGAATAGTATAAAGGAATTTAACAGATCCTTTTCTTATATGAAGAGGCATCTTGGAAAGTACAAAAAAACTAGATTGCTGTCACAGATATTCACAACGCTTGAGACAATTCTAGAACTACTTATACCAATGATTATGGGTATGACCCTAAATACTGCCGTAAACGACAAGGACTTAGGTCTTGCTATAAAATATGGAGTATTGATGGTAGTTCTTTCTCTTGTAACCATGTACTTTGGTATGCAAGCTACTAAAAACGCAGGTCTTACTTCGAGTGGACTTGCTGATAATGCAAGAAGGGCCCAATACAAAAACATACAGAAGTTTTCTTTCGAAGACTTGGAATATTTTGGAGTTCCATCTCTCTTAACCAGGTTAACTTCTGATATGCAACAGCTAGCCCAATCAATGTTTATGTCAACAAGATTTGTAAGTAAGACTATTGTTATGGCTATATTTTCCTTTGTTTTAGCCTTTAGGGCCAGTGCCAAATTGTCCCTTATATTTCTTGTAGCAGTGCCTTTGCTTTTCATAGCCTTGATGGCACTTACTACCTACGCTTTACCAAAGTTCAAGAAGGCTCGTTTCCAATACGATAAGTTAAACCTAGTTATAGAAGAAAACTTAAACAATATGAGGGTAATCAAGTCTTTCGTTAGAAAAAGATATGAACTGGATAAGTTTGGCCTTCAAAACGAAGAGATGTTTAAGCTAGCAGATGGTTCACAAGGACCTATGAGCTATGTCTTCCCTGTAGCAAACTTTATTTTGTTTGCAACCTTCGTAGGTCTAACCTACTATGGCGGTATCGAGATTATCGAGGGTAGACTTGGTGTAGGAGATCTAATTTCCTTTAACATGTATGCAATTATGCTTCTAGGAGCCTTCATCGGCATGAGCATGGTTCTTACTATGTTTATGGCAGCTTCACCAGGTATAACCCGTGTAGTTGAAGTTATAAAAAGAGAGCCAACAATGGATAATGATGACAAAGTAGAAGGTCTTGATCTTGAAGATGGATCAATCGACTTTGATGATGTCTCCTTTAAGTACGATGAAGATTCAGATAATTATCAGCTTGAAGATATCAATCTTCACATCAAAAGCGGAGAGTCAATAGGAATCCTTGGGCCAACAGGATCTGCCAAGTCTACCCTAGTCCAACTTATACCAAGACTTTACGATATAAGTAAGGGAAGCCTTAAGGTTGGGGGACATGACATAAGAGAATATGACCTTAAGACCCTAAGAGATAGGGTTTCGATAGTACTTCAGAAAAACACACTTTTCTCTGGAACTATAGCGGATAACTTACGCTGGGGAGATAGCGAAGCAGGTGATGAAGAAGTTCGTCTTGCAGCAGAAATTGCCCAAGCAGATGATTTCGTAAGAGCAAGAAATGACTCATATGAGTCAGTCCTAGGTCAAGGAGGAAGTGGAGTTTCCGGTGGTCAAAGACAAAGGCTAACTATAGCAAGGTCTCTCTTAAAGAAACCAAAAATCTTGATACTCGATAACTCAACCTCTGCAGTAGATACCAAGACTGAAACTGCGATTATGGAAGGAATAGATAAAAACCTAAAAGACTTAACCAAGATTATAATCTCACAAAGGGTATCTTCTTTTAAGTACACAGATAGAATTATCGTTATGGAAGAAGGAAAAATTTCTGATATAGGCACTCACGACGAGCTTTACGAAAGAAACAAAAACTACAGACAAACTTATGATATTCAACAACAAGGAGGTAATGATAATGACTGATAATCGCATACAAAAAAAAGATTACAGAAGGAAAATGTCATTTAAGTCCTTGTCAAGGCTCATGGCCTATCTCTTTGATTACAAATGGCAGATGATTGTGATTATCCTTGGAGTAATAATATCTACAGTGACCCAAATTTGGGGAGTAAATATGCTCCAGCCTATTATAGATAATCATATCCTCAAAGGAGATGTCCCAGGACTTAAGACTGCTGTCATACAAATGGGCTTTATCTATTTAGTATCGGCTGTAACAAGTTTAATATATTCAAGACTTATGGTAAGAGTCGGTGAAAGATCAATCAGAAACATAAGACGCGACCTTTTTGATAAGATTCAAACTCTTCCAGTAAGATTTTTCGACAATAACCAACATGGGGAGATAATGAGTCGTTTCACAAATGATACGGACGTCTTATCCCAAGCCTTGGCCAACACAGTTCCAACAATTATAAGAAGTGTACTTACCTTCTTTGGAACCCTAATAGTTATGTTTAAGCTAGACTTTAACCTAACCTTATGCTTAATCATAGGACTTGTAGTTATGATTCCAATTCTATCAAAGATTGTACTAAGGTCAGGGAGGTTTTTCGCCAAGGCCCAAGCCAACGTGTCAAAGCTTCACGGCTTCAATGAAGAGATGCTTTCTGGACAAAAAGTGGTTAAGGTATTTTCAAGAGAAAAAATTGCAGAAGAAGAATTTATTGAAAAAAGTGAAGAACTAAGAGCAAGCTTTGCCGAGGCAATTATCAATGCAGGAAAAATCATGCCTTTTCTCCTTAACTCAGTGAACATACTCTACGCTCTAATCACAGTACTGGGAGTTTACCTTACTATAAAAGGAAATATCACAGTCGGAGTACTTGCAGCATTTTTATCAAATATTAGACAAATCCAAAACCCTATAGTAAACATATCCCAACAAGCAAACGCAGTATTCCAAGCCCTTGCAGGAGCTGATAGGATATTTGAGGTGATGGATATGGAAGAAGAAATCGACACTGGCTATATTGATCTTGTAAGTGCAATAGTTAAAAGAGACGGAACTATTACAGAGCATGTTGGAATGAATGGAAGATATGCTTGGAAATGGGAAGAAGACGGCGAAGATAAATACCAACTTCTAGAAGGAAGACTGGAATTTAAAAACGTGGACTTCTCATATGATGGCAAAAACCAAATTCTAAAAGACATTTCCTTCTACGCAGATCCAGGCGAGAAGATTGCCTTTGTAGGTTCTACTGGAGCTGGAAAGACAACCATAACCAATGTGATTACAAGATTTTATGAAATAGATAATGGAGTAATTGAAGTCGATGGTATTAATATCAAAAATATCAAAAAAGAAGCCCTAAGAAAGGCTTTCGGTATGGTCCTTCAAGAAGTAAATCTCTTTTCTGATACAATCGAAGGAAATATCAAATATGGTAAGCTTGATGCAGATTCAGATCAGATTAATTCTGCCGCAAGACTATCAGGAGCAGACTCCTTTATCAAGAGACTTCCTGAAAGATACGATACAGAAATAAACGGAGACGGATCAAGCCTATCAGATGGGCAAAATCAGCTCATATCGATATCAAGAGCGGCGATAGCCGAGCCACCAATGCTAATCCTAGACGAGGCGACAAGCTCCATTGACACAGCAACAGAGCTTGAAGTAACAGAAGCGATGGATAACCTCATGGCAGGATCGACTTCAATAGTAATAGCCCACAGACTATCCACCATCCAAAACTCTGATGTAATAATGGTAATGGAAAATGGAAGGATAATCGAAAGAGGAAGCCATGATAAGCTAATAGAAGAAAAAGGAACCTACTGGCAACTCTACACTGGCCAACTAGAGTTAGACTAGGAAACAGTTGAAGATAAAAGATGAAATAGGCGGATGAAAAATTCCGTCTATTTTTACATAGAATGACATAGATAAAAGCTTGATAAATTAAAGAAAATCCTAAGGGCAATGAAAACATTTGACAAAGCCAAAATCCTATGTTATCATATATAGGTATTAACTAATAAGCCCAGATAGCTCAGTCGGTAGAGCAGGGGACTGAAAATCCCCGTGTCGGTGGTTCGATTCCGCCTCTGGGCACCAGAACAAGCCCCTCCGGCTTATAGAGGAGTCTCCATGAAATGGTCGCAGGGCGAAGCCCGAGAATAGAAATCCTGTCTGGCCAGTAGAGGATCCACCACGGAGTGGTTCTGCGTAGCAGAAGGCCCGTCTGGCCAAGGAGGAAGTTCACCTTACTATTATAAGTATAAGAGTATTATAAACAATTCCTTATCTTATGCGAATTCGAGAGATCTCTAAGCATTGATATATTGGTTTCTTAGCTATTTAATATTTTAAAATTAAATAAAATATAATAAAAACTTTACAAATCCAAATTATGATATATAATAATAGATGTGCGGATGTGGCTCAGTGGTAGAGCATCGCCTTGCCAAGGCGAGGGTCGCGAGTTCGAATCTCGTCATCCGCTCCATTGTTTTTGGCGCCATAGCCAAGTGGTAAGGCAGAGGTCTGCAACACCTTTACCCTCAGTTCAAATCTGAGTGGCGCCTCCAAATCGCTCTCTTCGGAGAGCTTTTTTTATTAGGAGTATTTATGTTAATTTTAAGTAATAAGGCAAGTTTAGAGTTTAAGAAATTCTTAACTGATCAAAATATAGATTTTATAGAGACTATAGATAATCCAAACCTCGATAGGAGGATTGCTGATCATCCTGATCTTTCTATTTTCGCCATAGATAGTGATAATATAGTAGTAGCCGAGGAGGTCTTTCCATATTATAAAGTGAAGCTCTCTTCTAAAAATCTTATAAAGGGATCATCTGTTTTTAAGAAATATCCTAAAGATTGTATCTATAACCTCTTGACTTTCAAGGATTTTTATATCCACAATGACTTTACTGAGGAAAACATCGAGAGAAGCCTTAAAGGGAGGAATTATAAACATCTTTTTGTAAAGCAAGGCTATAGTAGATGTTCTATTATTCCTCTTAGAGAAAGTCTACTTACAAGCGATTACGGGATTTATAAGGCCCTTAAGGACAAAGTAAATATTATCTTACTAGAAAATGATAAAATCGAGCTTGATGGTTTTGGCCAAGGCTTTATTGGAGGAACTTGCGGTATTATAGATGAGAAATTAGTTTTTACTGGAGACATATCAAGACAAAAGTCCTTTAAGAGAATCAAAAAAGCTTGCGATAGGGAAAATATAGAAATTATTTATCCAAAGACAGACCTTACTGACCTGGGGTCTTTGATTTGTATATAGGCTGTCTAGGCTTTTTTCTTTTGGAAAAAATCGTATAATTTATTATAGTAAAGAAAAAAGAGAGGATAGTATGAACATTGTAAAACCATCTACAATTGCGGGGGTAATGGAACTTTTACCTAAGGAGCAATTAGTTTTTGATAATATTAAAAACATAGTCGAAGAAACCTACAAGAAATATCAATTTATGCCAATCGATACGCCAGTTATTGAGAAAAATGAGATACTCTTCGCTAAGGGAGGCGGAGAAACTGAAAAACAAATCTATGAGATTGCCTCTGATTCTAAGGATATGAGTTTGAGATTTGATCTAACTGTTCCTCTAGCACGCTACGTATCAGAGCACTTTCAAGATCTAAATTTCCCTTTCAAACGCTATCACATAGGAAAAGTCTACAGGGGTGAGAGAAATCAAAAGGGAAGATATAGGGAATTCTACCAGGCTGATATAGATATTATTGGCCATAACAGTCTTTCGATTTACAATGACGCCCTCCTACCAAGGGTAATTTATGAGATATTTGAAAAGCTAGATTTTCCTCAAATAACCTTTAAGATAAATAATAGGAAACTTCTAAATGGTTTTTTTAAAAGTTTAGGAATAGAGGATACTACCGACGTCCTAAGGACAATTGATAAAAAAGACAAGATAGGCATAGAAAATACATTTGAAGAACTTGTTAAACTAACAGATGAGAAAAAAGCTAGGACAATCGTAGAATTTATAGAAAACGAAGATTCTAATGAAAAGCTTTTATATAAGCTCTTTGATTTTTCTGGTGATGAGCTTTTCCTTGAGGGAGTAGATGAGTTAAATAAGGTCTATAGGTACATGGTTGATCTAGGCATACCTGATGACAACATTAAAATCGACCTTGCCATAACAAGAGGGCTCGATTATTACACATCTACAGTCTATGAGACCTTTATAAATGGATATGAAAAGATTGGTTCTGTCTGCTCAGGTGGAAGATATGAGGATCTTGCAAGCAATTTCTCCAAGCAAAAACTACCAGGAGTAGGTATGTCAATCGGACTTACAAGACTATTCTACCAACTTCAAGAACTCGGTCTAATTGATGAGATGATAAAGAGCTTGACAGATATTCTTATAATTCCAATGGATGAGTCTATAAATGAATATGGTATAGAAATCCTAAACAAACTAAGAGATTCTGGGGAAAGTGTAGATATCTACCTTGAAAGCGTGAAGTTTAAGAAGAAGATGAACTATGCGGATAAGTGTGGAATAAGACGAGTAATTATCTTAGGTGAAGAAGAGATGAGTAAGAGAGAATACTCCATAAAGGACATGGAAACTGGAGAGCAAGTTAGTAAAAAATTCGAAGAACTTTGATTTATAGGCTATATTTTTTAAAATATTGGGTATAAGTTATTATGTAGACAACATATGATCATATGGAGGTAAAAATATGACAAAATTAACTGAAACTGTACAATCAGGTGATTGGAAAGCTGAAAAACACGTACCAGAACTAGAAGTTGAAAGACTTGAAGATGGTAAAATAAGAGTTAACGCAAGAGTTGGTAAGGAAATTGAACATCCTAACACACTTGAACACCACATCGCTTGGATTAAAGTATTCTTCAAGGCCGAAGATGGCAAATTCCCAGTAGAGGTTGGATCATACCAATACTCAGCTCACGGCGAAGATGAAATCTTTTCTGAACCATGTGCATCAGGCGTAATCAAAACAGAAAAGAAAGGTACTTTCTACGCACTAAGCTATTGTAACATCCACGGTCTATGGGAAAACTCACTAGAACTTGACTAATAGATAGAAAAAAGCGGATTTTAGGGTCCGCTTTTACTTTTGACAATTTTCTTTATTTTATGTATTATTTAAATCTCGAATAAGATATAAAGTTTTTAAATTCTTTTATATTATCTTGCTTATCTTTTTTCGATAGGGATAATTATTTTTGTCACATGCTTAGATGGATCGTCGACATCTAGGGGAGAGATGAGAAACTCCTCTGTTATAGGACCTGTGACCTTGTAACCATGGTCATTAATCCGAGTTAGCATTTTCTTATGTTTTTGTCTAATATTTTTGTAATCTCCCACATAATAGGAAGTTACAGCTTCGAATCCTCCCCAAAATCTCGTTACTCTTTTATTAAGTCTACCAGCCTCGATTTTTGTTACCTGCATAGCAAATTCTACGTCAGAGTTTTTTTCTAGAAATTGATCGAAGGGCCTTCCGTGAAAGATTATAAGAATTGACCCCATCATTTCTAGGCCATTTTCTGTGCATTTTTCGTATATATCGATCCATCTTGCAAGAGTAATATCTGGATGAACGTAATTTTTCATAATTTTTCTTGAAAATACCACTGGGTTTTCTTCTATGTAGTCGATCTTAACTGGAAAGTCTATTGGATCTATTCCTTCCTTAATTATGTAGTCTGTAGCCTTCTTGGCCCTGGCAAATCTTTTGATAGCAATATCACAGGCAACCTTTCTAGCCTGAAGTATTTGTATTTGTTTTTCATATTCTAAAGATTTTTCGTAAATCAAACTTTCCAGATTGTCTAGAGAGTTTACGTCCAAACTATTTTTGAGGGCCTCTATAGAAAAACCTAGATTTCTAAGTCGTCTTAGGATGAGAAGAGTCTTAAGACTTTCTTTGCTGTAATATCTGTAGCCTGTTTCATTATCTCTGTAATCAGGGCAAAATAGTCCTATTTTATCGTAATATCTCAAGGTCTCTTTGGGAATATTGCTCATTTTTGAGACTTTACCGATAGTATAGTGATCTTGCACTAAGGCCACCTCCTTTTGCCAATTTTATTTTATGAATTACAGATATTATATCATAAAAGAAAATATTATACATAAAAAACTGCCAGAATATACTGACAGTTTTTATCTTATGCTATTAAGTTTACAACAGACATAGCAAGTGGCATAAGAAATACAGTTATGATACCTGCAACAGCTATTGAAAGTCCGCTCATAGCGCCCTGAATCTTACCTATTTGTCTAGCTTGGCTAGTACCGACAGCGTGGCTTGCTGTTCCTATTGCAACACCTTGGGCAACAGGATCTTTTAGTTTACATATTTTTAGAATACTTGGCGCCATAGCAGCTCCTATTACACCTCTAAACACAACTATCATAGCAGTTAGGGCCACGATACCTTCGTATTCATCTGTTAGTGAGATGGCTATAGCTGTTGTGATTGATTGAGGAACTAGTGATGTAATCATCTGTCCATTAAATCCAACTACTTTTGACAAGATTATTGCCAAAAGCATTGAGAAAATAGAACCTATTAGAACTCCGACTAAGATTGGAACTAGGTTAGCCTTTAAAGAGTCAAGGTTTGCGTATAGGTCTAAAATCATTGCAACAGTAGCAGGAGCGATGAAAAACGCTATGAAATCTCCACCTTTTTTGTAACTTTCATAAGGTATGCCAGTTACTGACAGAAATCCAATTATCAATAGGATTGCTATGAGGAGGGGATTGGCAAGTGGTTTTTTTACTTTGCTATTTATCCATTTTCCTATTTCATAGGCAGCAAATGATAGGATTATACCGAAATATGAGTTATCAAACATTATTTCTTCCTCCTTTGTAGTAATTGAACAACGATACCTGTTACGGCCATTGTCAAAGCTGTTCCAATGGCTGTGATAATTAACAATTTGGCAATGTTACCTTGGATTACATCGTAATTTGCTATTATACCAACGCCAACTGGAACGAAAAGGAAGGCTAGATTGTGTAAGATACCATCTGAAGTCTCTTGTACGTCCTCAGGCTTTAATATTTTAAAGTTAAGTGCTATAAAGAGGTAGATCATACCATATACAGCCTCAGGTATAGGGAAGTTTATGAGGTGTCTCGTAATGACACCTAGGAATAAACATACGCAAAGAATTACAAATTCTTTTAGATAATTCATTGCTACTCCTTAGTTTTATTCAAGTCCTATAACTTTATCTGGGTTAAGAATCATATTAGGGTCGAATACTTTCTTGATTCCTCTCATTATTCCTGTATTTAAATTTCCTTCAAATTCCTTTAGATATTTAAGCTTACCAGATCCTACTCCGTGCTCACCTGATAGTTTACCACCGAGGTCGTATGCTTTCTTGTAGATTATAAGCATGAATTCATTAACTTCGTCCTTGAATTGGTCAAGCTTGTCACTTTCATTAGAAAGGGTGTAGATGTGTAAGTTTCCGTCTCCTGCGTGACCGAAGCTTTGTACGTCGAACATATATTCTTCAGAAGTTTCATTTACGAATTCTACATATTCTGCAATTTTTGTTATTGGAACTACGACGTCACATTCATCAAGAAGTTCGTATTGAGATTCGATTGCTTCAAGGAATGAGCTTCTTGCAGCCCACGCTTCTTTAAGTTGTGCTGGAGTATCAGCTACTAATACGTCGATTGCTCCATTTTCTGTAAGAACTTCTGCAGCTCTTTCCATCGTATCGTAAATACCATCTTCATCATCACCATCGAATGTGATAAGTAGGTAAGCATTCACATCTGTACCTTCGATGTTTTTAGGGAAAGTTTCCTTTCCGATATATTTTTCAGAAGCAAGAACTATCTTTCTTTCCATAAATTCGATAGCTTGAGGGTTAAGATTAGCTTGGAATAGTTTTGGGACAGTTGCTATACAGCTGTTTAAGTCTTCAAATGGAACTATTAATGAAATAGTTGTCTTTGGAGCTGGAACTATTTTTAGTGTTAACTCTGTTATGATTCCAAGTGTTCCTTCAGAACCAATCATAAGATCCTTAAGTGAATAACCTGTTGATGATTTAGAAATTACAGCACCAAAATTAGTGATTTCTCCGTTAGGAAGAACAACTTCCATAGCTCTAACATAATCTCTTGTTGTACCGTATTTAACAGCACGCATACCACCAGCGTTTGTAGCAACGTTTCCGCCTAGAGTTGCGAATTTTTCACCTGGATCAGGTGGGTATAGGTAACCTTTTGATAGACAGTCTTGAGCCAAATCATTTAGTAAAACACCAGGTTGTACTCTAACTACCATGTTATCTTCATCATATTCAATAATTTTGTTCATGGTTTGCATGTTGATCATTACACCTTTTTTAATAGCAACACCAGCACCTGTAAGACCAGTACCAGCTCCTCTTGCTATAACAGGAACTTTGTTTTCGTTACAGATCTTCATTACAGCTGCTACATCTTCTGTAGATGTTGCATCGACAAGACAATCTGGGTAGCCTTCACCATAGATTGGCATTTCATCATGGAAGAAGTCTTCGTTTACCTCGTCTCCAACATAAACTTTGCCAGAAACGGCGTCTTTGATTTGTTGGATAATATCATCTGATATTGCGTTATAATTATTCATTTAAACCTCCTATAAATAATATGTATTAAATATCATTTAATATTTATGCTTAGATTATATCACAAGATTTTAGATTTGTAAAAATGTTTTCAAAAAAAATTTTTCAAGAATTAAAATCAAATATCGTTGAAAATTAAACATTATACCGCTATAAGGTTTTTTGATAGGGAAACAATGAAATTATCTCTGTAAACGATTGACATAATAGTTATTTGTGATATCATGATTAATGAAGAGATAAATAAGCTTATATCTATGAAAATATGCTTTTATATTGTATAAATATACTTATTCTACTAATAAATAGTTAATTTATTTAAGTCGATAAGGAAAATGTTTATATATATAAGGAAAATAAATTTCATGGGCTTAGGTTTTTATAAAATCTATATTAAAATTTTGTAAAAACTTAAAAAAGAGCTTGACATTTGTCGTTAACATTGTTAATATAATAACATAAGAGTTAGTTAAGAATATATCAGTTCTGATATATCATCTAAAAAGTTTTATAAGGAGAGATTATGTATAAGTTAACAGAAGAACAATTAGAAATGAGAGACATGTTCAGAGACTTTGCTCAAAAAGAAGTTGCTCCACTTGCAATAGAAGTAGACGAGAAACACATGTTCCCAGAAGACAACGTAGCAAAAATGCAAGAGCTAGGATTTTTCGGAATTCCTTTCGATGAAGAATACGGTGGAATAGGCCTTGACACACTTACATATGTTCTTGCTGTAGAAGAACTTTCTAAAGCATGCGCAACAACAGGAGTTATCGTTTCAGCTCATACATCACTTTGCGCTGATTGTATTAACAAATTTGGTAACGAAGAACAAAAAGAAAAATACTTAACACCACTTGCTTCAGGTGAAAAACTCGGTGCATTCGCACTTACAGAACCAGATGCAGGAACAGACGCATCAGGACAAAAAACTGTTGCTAAACTTGATGGAGATCACTACGTACTAAACGGATCAAAAATCTTTATAACGAACGCAGGTTACGCTGATACTTATGTTGTATTTGCAATGACTGATAAAGAGCAAGGAACTAGAGGGATTTCTGCATTCATCGTTGAAAAAGGAATGGAAGGATTCGACTTTGGTACAGTAGAAGATAAGATGGGTATCAAAGGTTCATCAACAATGGAATTAATCTTTAGAGATTGTAAAGTTCCAAAAGAAAACCTACTTGGTGAAGAAGGTAAGGGCTTCAAATACGCAATGCAAACACTAGATGGTGGTAGAATTGGTATAGCAGCTCAAGCTTTAGGTATAGCTGAAGGTGCTCTTGATAAGGCAGTTAAATACGTAAAAGAAAGAAACCAATTTGGAAGACCATTAGCTAAATTCCAAAATACACAATTCAAACTTGCTGAAATGGCAATTGACATTGAATCAGCTCGTCACTTAGTTTATAAAGCAGCAACACTTAAAGATGCTGGTGAAAGCTACACAGTAGCAGCAGCTGAAGCAAAACTTAAAGCATCAAGAGTTGCAATGGATGTTACAACAAAGGCTGTTCAACTACTAGGTGGATACGGCTATATCAAAGAATATGAAGTTGAAAGAATGATGAGAGATGCAAAAATAACAGAAATATATGAAGGTACTTCAGAAGTAATGTTAATGGTTGTATCTGGCGCATTATTAAATAAATAAGCTCGATAGTTACTTAGAATTAAAGGGGGATATATGAATATTTTCGTATGTGCGAAACAAGTTCCAGACACAAATGAGATCAAAATCGATCCTATCACAAATACACTTATAAGAAAGGGCGTTCCAAGTATCCTAAATACTTATGATGCTTTCGCTCTTGAACAAGCTCTTAGACTTAAGGACAAGGATCCTGAAGTAAACATTGTAGTAATATCAATGGGACCTGGACAAGCAGAAGCAATGCTTAGAGATTGTCTAGCTGTTGGTGCTGATAAGGCATATCTTGTAACAGATAGAAAATTCGGTGGATCTGACACACTTGCTACATCTTACATTCTATCTAATGCTATAAAGGCAGTAGCAGAAAAAGAAGGCGAACCTGACCTAGTTTACTGTGGTCTTCAAGCAATCGACGGAGATACAGCACAAGTAGGACCAGAACTTGCAGAACACCTAGGACTTCCTCAAGTTACACGTGCTTATACAGCAGAGCTAAACGATGAAGGAATTAAAGTTTTACAAGAAGTAGAAGGCGGAGCTCAAAACGTACAATGTGTACTTCCAGCCCTAATCACATTTACAAAGTATGGTGACGAAGAGCTTAGATATCCAAAAATCAAAAACAAGCTCAAAGCTAAAAAAGCTGAAATCGGACAAATCACATTCGACGACTTAGAAGCTACAATAGACAAGACAAAAATTGGTCTTAAGGGATCTCCAACTAGAGTTAATAAATCTTACGCTCCAGACAGAACAAAAATTGCAGTTATGTTTGAAGACATGGAAGCAGAAGAAGCTGCAACTAAGTTAATGGATGCTCTAGTAGATCAAAAGCTTATTTAAGGGGGAAGTATGACAGATTGTAAAAATCTTTGGGTAATAGTAGAAACAAATGAAGAAGGAAAAGCCTTAAATGTTGGATTAGAATTACTAAATCCAGGCAGAAAAATGGCTGATGTACTTAAAGAAAAACTATATGCAGTAATCATAGGCGAAAATGCTGATAATGCAAAAGAAGAAGTTAAAAAATACGGCGTTGACGGCGTAATTACTGTAGAAGGTAAAGAATATAAACAATACAATACAGACATCTACACAAATGCTGTATGTAAACTTGTTGAAAAACACAATCCAAATGTAATCCTAATCGGTGCTACTAACGTAGGACGTGACCTAGGTCCAAGAATTTCTTCAAGACTTGGAACTGGACTTACAGCAGATTGTACAGAACTTGACGTTGACTTTGAAACAGGAAATGTAAAATGGACAAGACCTGCCTTCGGTGGTAACTTAATGGCACAAATCCTTTGCCCAGATTCTAGACCACAAATGGGTACAGTTCGTCCAGGGGTATTCTCTAAAGAAGAAGTTGGCGCAAAAGATGAAATCGATGAAATCTCTGAAGATATTAAATATGACGGAGAAGTTAGAACAAAAATCTTAGACTTCATCCCAAGAGATGAAGGAGAAGATGTAGATCTTGCTGGTGCAGAATACATCGTTTCTGGTGGACGTGGACTTGCAGATCCTGCAAACTTTAAGTTAATCGAAGAATTAGCAGAAGCCTTAGATGGTACAGTAGGATCATCACGTGCTGCTGTAGATGCTGGTTGGATTTCTCACTCTCACCAAGTAGGTCAATCAGGTAAGACTGTAGGACCAAAAGTTTATATAGCAGTTGGTATCTCTGGAGCTATCCAACACTTGGCTGGTATCGGAGCAAGTGATACAATCATAGCTATTAACAAAGACCCAGATGCACCAATATTTGATATAGCTGACTACGGTATTGTTGGGGACTTATTTGAAGTAGTTCCAAAATTAACAGAATTAATAAAAGAAAGAAAAGCTAACTAATTAGCTTGTAGGATAGAAGCTGCTTAGAAGATGATAGTTTAATAACATCAGATTATAAGCAGCTAACTATTGAAGCTTATTGATAAAAAAATATCATAAAATAAAGACCTAGTAATAATTTATTGCTAAACAGGAGGCGATTATGGAATATAAGACAATCAAGTACGAAGTTGATGGCTTCATAGGAAAGCTTACAATCAATAGACCAAAGGCTCTTAATGCACTTAACTCTGAAGTTCTTGATGAACTTGACAAAGTTTTAAATGAAATTAAGGAAAACAAGGACTTAAGAGCCCTAATAGTAACAGGCGAGGGAAGAAGCTTCGTTGCAGGAGCAGATATCAAGGAAATGTCAACACTTTCTCCACTTGAAGGAAAAGCTTTTGGTAAGAAGGGGCTAGCAGTATTTAGAAAACTAGAAAGTCTCGAAATCCCAACAATAGCAGCTGTTAATGGATTCGCCCTAGGTGGTGGATGCGAGCTTGCTATGAGCTGTGATTTTAGAATCGCAAGTGATAAGGCGCTATTTGGTCAACCTGAAACTGGTCTTGGAATCCTACCAGGATTTGGTGGAACACAAAGACTACAAAGACTAGTTGGACCTGGATATGCGAAATATCTAATCTATACATCATCAAATATCAAGGCTGATAAGGCATTAGAAATAGGACTTGTTCAAGAAGTAGTTGCTGCCGATGAATTAGAAGAAAGAGTAGCAAAACTTGCTTCTAAAGTTGCTTCTAACGGACCAGTTGCAGTAAGACTTGCCAAAGAAGCTATAAACGTTGGTGGACAAGTTGATATAGATTCAGCTATTAAGATTGAAGAAAACCTATTTGGTCTTTCATTTGCGACAGAAGATCAAAAGGCAGGCATGAATGCTTTCTTAAATAAGGAAAAGGCTGAGTTTAAAAATAAATAATCGGGTAAGTATAAAATAGAGAGAAAAATAAAGGAGTAATTATGAAAATTGGAGTAATCGGTTCAGGAATTATGGGTGGCGGTATCGTAGAAACTGCTGCAAGAAAATACGAAGTAGTAGTTAGAGATATCAAAGATGAATTCTTAGAAAAAGCTAAAGCAAGAATTGAAAAATCCTATGCTAAACAAGTTTCTAAAGAAAGAATGACAGAAGATGAAAAAGATACAGCTCTTAAAAATATTACTTACACAACAGAAGTAAAAGATTTGGCTGACTGTGACGTAGTTATAGAAGCTGCTACAGAAAATCCAAAACTTAAAAAAGAAATCTTCAAAGAACTTGACGAAGTTGTAAAAGAAGGAGCAATCCTTGCATCTAATACATCTTCACTATCAATTACAGATATTGCTGCATCTACAAACAGACCAGAAAACGTTATTGGAATGCACTTCTTCAATCCAGTTCCAGTTATGAAACTAGTTGAAGTTATTAGAGGACTTCACACATCTGATGAAACAAACACAACAATATTTAAACTTGCAGAAGATTTAGGAAAACAACCTATAGAAGTTAAAGAAGGACCAGGATTTGTAGTAAATAGACTTCTAATCCCAATGATTAACGAAGGAATCGGAGTTCTTGCAGATGGACTTGCAAGCGTTGAAGATATAGACAAGGGAATGCAACTTGGTGCAAACCATCCAATGGGACCTCTTGCTCTAGGAGATCTTATAGGCCTTGATACATGTCTTGCAATCATGGAAGTTCTATACAACGAATTTGGAGATAGCAAGTACAGACCAAATCCACTTCTAAGACAAATGGTAAGAGCAGGAGACCTTGGTAGAAAAACTGGTAAAGGTTTCTACGACTACAGCAAATAAAAAATAGACCAAAAGTAAACGAATTTTAAATATAAGGAGATAATATGACTAGAAAAGTAGTAATAGCAAGTGCAGCAAGGACGCCAATAGGATCATACGGCGGAGCATTAAAATCAGTTAGTGCTCAAGATTTAGGAATTACAGCAGTTAAGGGAGCAATTGAAAGAGCAGGAATTAAACCAGAAGATGTAGATGAAATGGTATTTGGTTGCGTACTTCAAGCAGGTCTTGGACAAAACGTAGCTAGACAAATTTCTATCGGAGCAGGTATCCCTAAAGAAAAACCAGCAATGACTCTTAATATTGTATGTGGTTCAGGACTTAGAAGTGTATCTCTAGCAGCTCAAATGATTATGGCAGGAGATTCTGACATAGTTGTAGCTGGTGGTACAGAATCAATGTCAAATGCACCATACCTTCTTCAAAACGAAAGATGGGGAGCTAGAATGGGAGATAAGAAGGCTGTAGACGAAATGATTAAAGATGGTCTTTGGGATGCATTCAACAACTATCACATGGGTATGACAGCTGAAAATATAGTTGAAAAATTCGGTCTAACAAGAGAAGAACAAGACGAGCTTGCTGCAATGAGCCAAAACAGGGCAGAAAAAGCAAGAGCAGAAGGTAAATTCAAAGACGAAATCGTAGCTGTAGAAGTAAAAGATAGAAAAGGAAATGTAACTGTAGTTGATACAGATGAACACATCAGAGAAGGCGTAACAGCTGAAGGTATCTCTAAACTTAAACCAGCATTTAAGAGAGATGGTGGTAGTGTAACAGCAGCTAACGCATCAGGTCTTAACGATGGATCTGCAGCACTAGTAGTAATGAGTGAAGAAAAAGCAAAAGAATTAGGCGTTAAGCCACTTGCTACAATCGTAAGCTACGCTACAGAAGGTGTTGATCCAGCTATCATGGGTACAGGCCCAATCCCAACAGTTAGAAAAGCTCTTGAAAAAGCTGATCTAAAACTTGAAGATATCGACCTAATCGAAGCTAACGAAGCATTCGCTGCTCAAGCCCTATCTGTAATCAAAGAGCTTGGTCTTAACACAGATATAGTTAACGTAAACGGTGGTGCAATCGCTCTTGGACACCCTGTTGGAGCAAGTGGAGCAAGAATCCTTACAACACTTCTTTACGAAATGCAAAAGAGAGATTCTAAAAAAGGTATTGCAACCTTATGTATAGGTGGTGGTATGGGTACTGCTGTAGTAGTTGAAAGATAAGAATTAATAATGATGGAGGGTGTATGCTTACACCCTCTTATTTTATCTAAAAACACCTATAAATTAGAATAAAGATTAAATGAAAGTGGTTGATAATAAATATCAAATAGAGAATAAAACATATATTTATGGGTATAATATATACTGAAAACGATTTTAATATAAAAAGGGGTTCAAAATGGATTTTGAAAAATTATATCAAGATAAACTAATAACAGTAAAGGAAGCAGCAGGACTCGTTAAAGACGGGGATTGGGTTGAAATGGGCTGGGGAGCCTTGGTACCAGTAGACTTTGATAAGGCTCTTGCAGCAAGAGTAGACGAATTAAAAGACGTAAAGATTAGAAGTGGTGTTGTTCCTTACAACCCATATGTAGGCCAGGCAGACAGCACAGGAGAACATTTCATCTATCATTCTTGGCACTCAACTGGACCAGAAAGAAAGTTAGTCAACAACAATAAGTACGGTGCTTATTTTATTCCAATCAAATACTCTGAAATAGAAAGATATATAGCAGAAAATGCAAATAAGGCTACTGTATCAGTTATCCAAGTTTCTCCTATGGATAAACACGGTAACTTCAATTTTGGACTATCAGCATCTCACGCCCTAACATCTTTTGAAAACTCAGAAAAAGTTGTGCTAGAGGTTAATGAAAACGTACCAGTTGCTCTCGGTGGATTTAGAAATTTTATCAATATCAAAGACGTGGACTATGTCTATGAATCAAGCAACTACGATATGCTAACTCTACCAGGCGCAAAATTTGGAGAAGAAGAAATCCAAGTTGCCAAATATGTTGTAGATAATCTAAGAGATGGCGATACTCTACAATTGGGTATCGGAGGGCTCCCTAATGCTATAGGAAGTCAAATTGCTAAGTCTGATTTAAAAGATTTGGGAGTTCACTCAGAAATGTATGTAGATAGTTTCAGGGAGATGGCTCAAGCTGGAAGAATTACAGGCAAGAGAAAAGATATAAACCCAGGTAAGCAAGTATATGCCTTTGCAGTAGGAAGCCAAGAGATGTATGACTATATCGATGGCAACGAAGAACTCATGGCAGCTCCAGTTTCTTATGTAAACGATATTGATGTAATAGCAGCTCACGATAACTATGTATCAATTAATACAGTATTAGAAGTTGACCTTTGGGGCCAAGTTTCTGCCGAATCTGTAGGTAGTAAGCATATCTCTGGAGCAGGTGGAGCCCTTGACTTTGTACTTGGAGCCTACAGATCCAAGGGTGGTAGATCATTTATAGCTCTTAAGTCTTCTAGAGTTAACAAGGAAGGTAAGAGAATTTCAAATATAGTTCCAACTTTCAAACCTGGTACCCAAGCAACTGCTGTAAGAAGCAACACCCACTATATAGCAACAGAACAAGGTATAGTAAACTTCAAAGGTCTATCAACATGGCAAGCAGCAGAAGCTCTTGTTAGCTTAGCTCATCCAGACAATAGAGATGAGTTGATCAAAGAAGCAGAAAAACTAGGAATTTGGAGAAAATCTAATAAATAAGCTAAAATCAATAAAGCTCGCATTAATTTGCGAGCTTTAGATCATTAAATCTAGTTTTATATGTTATTATTTAATCAAGTTAAGAATTAATTGTCAAATACAAGATATTTGTTTAAAAATCACATCGCTTAAGATTTTCTAGTCTATCATAAATTGCTTTTAGGTATATAGTACCATTTTTTTCCTCTGTCATAAGCTTATCTATAATTTCAATCATCCGCACAACTACATATTTTGATAGATAAAAGGCCTGGATGCCATTTGCAAGAATCGACCTTCTGCCGTTAATTACTATATCGTTTCTGATTTCAGCAAAATAAGTGAGAAGTTTTTTTCTATTTTTATCATCTTCTATAAGTTTTTCTATTAAGTATGTCAAGGCTAGTATGTATTCATCCTTGAGAGGATTTATAGTAAATTCTATAAGGCCTTCTTCATTTAGGAAAATATCTTCTTTATTTTCCTTATTCATATAAAAACTCCTATATTTTTCCTCATTAAAGGGGAAAAACTCTGGATAAAGTCCGTAGGAAAAGTTAGAATTTGAAATTCTTCTCCTAAAAAAGTCCAGTTCTTGGCTCGATGAATCAAGACACGCTATAAAAATGGGAGAAAGGATTACAAAAATCATCAGCTTCTCATAATCTCTATCGTTAGCAACTAGGAACTTAACTTCACTTAAGTGTTCTTCCTCCCTATCTTCCTCCAATTTCTCCTTTAAATCAGACGATTTATTATAAGCATAGGATAAATTTCCAGAAGTTAAGATTTTAATCATTTTCATTGGGTAATATCCTCATATTTGCCCTTAGTTGCCTTTATGAAATCATCAGGTCTAAGTTTTAAGCCGTGACCGATTTTGCCAGCAGACACTTTGATTATATCGTGATTTCTGGCCTTTTCGTCAAGGACTACTGGATAGTCCTTTTTCATAGCAATCGCTGTTGTAGCTCCCCTCTCATAGCCTACGGTTTTCTTAAGGTCTTTTAGGTGGAGCATAGAAAGGCTTTTTACTCCGCAGGCTCTCGCTGCCTTTTTGAAGTCTATAGAATCTGCTGCAGGTATTACGAGGACGAAGACTTCCTTGTCTTTAGAAATAGTTGCAAGAGTCTTATAGACTATATCTACATCCTCGTGAGTTTTTTCTGCTATATCTACTGCAGAAGTAAAGTCTCCTTCTAACTCATAATCAACGTGTTGATAATCTATATTCAAATTGTCTAAAATTCTCATGGCATTAGTTTTAAAATCTTTTTTCATATTAGCTCCCTTCAAAGTAATTATACGATAAATTTATATTTGACAAGATTGGGTATATATTTTAAAGATAGTAAGGGAGTTTGTTATGTATGATGATATCAAAGTAAATTATGTAGGGGAGAATTGCTATAGTTTGGAGCTTGGAGAATATCTTTTAGTCTTCGATTATTGTAATGGGATACTCAACATTCCAGATGATAAGAAGACTATATTCTTTGCCACAAGCAACAGGGATGGTCACTATACCCAAGAGATTTTGAAGTTATTTGATATGGATAACTTTAGCTACGTTTTATCCTCAGACATTGCCTACGATAAGGGAGATGGCAATGTGATTTATCTAAATGATGAGGGGCTTTCCGTCGAAAATCTCAAAGACTTATATAAAAAAAGGAATGTGATTTTCATAAATTCATCGGATAGATATAAGCTAACTAAGGATATAGAGGTCTTAAGTTTTTCCGCTAATGGATTTGGTCTAAGCTTTCTTGTAAAGGTTTTTGATTTTTCTATCTTTTATACGGGTGAGTCTATTTTCTTTAAACAAGGAGAAGGGAATACTAAACTTATAAATTATCTTTATGAAATATTTGATAGAGAAGGAGAAATAGACTTAGGATTTTTTCCCATAAAGACAGATGAGGGAAGTGCTAGTTTCTCCTATCCAAGAAGTTTTATAGAGATATTCAATCCACAAATATTTTTCCCCCTAAACGTCGATGAGGACTTTGAAATGAGCAAGGATTTTGCCGTAAGTTTTTCAGAGAATCCTACAGACGTGAGATTTATTGACGAAGATAATCAGGATTTTGAAATAGACATGGATGATTAAAGTAGGATAGTAGATAAGCCTACAAAGTGGTATAATAAGCCGTAATAAAAGATTTTAGACGAAGATTCATCCATAGGTAATAAGATCTTTGACAAAGACGAGTAAATAGTAATACTTATCCTATGGAAAGGTCCTAGTATTTATGGATAATTTACTAATAATAGTTTTACTAGTCTTTAAGAGACTTTTAATATAGTTGTGTTTGTATTTCTCTTGATTAATATAGAAATTTTCTAAAAGCTTTAGTAATAATAAAAAGTAGCTATAGAAGATTTATTAATATAGAGAATCGTTAGGAGTAAATATGGAAAAAATAGCAATAATGGTAGATTCAGGGGCTGATATTTCCCCAGAGCTTGCAAGGGAAAAGGGCATATATTATCTTCCTTTATATGTCAATATAGGAGGAGAATTCCTTAAGGATAGGATTGATATCAGTCCTGATGAATTCTATTCCTATATCAAAAAAGAAGGAGATAAGGCAAAAACAAGTCTTCCAGCGCCAGGAGATATAATGGAGCTTGTTGAAGAGATCAAAAATGACGGATACGGAAAGGTAATAATGCTTTGTATAGGAAGTCACTTCTCGGGAACTTATAATTTATGTGATATGCTCGAAGCTTCCAATATAGAAACCTATGCCTTTGATAGTAGAAATCTTACCATGGCAGAAGGTTTTTTGGCTCTTTTTGCCAAAGATCTAATAGACCAAGGGAAAAGTTTCGGAGAGGTAAAAGAAGAATTGGAGAAGACCCGTGAGAATTCTAGGGTATTTTTCACTTTGGAATCCCTAAAATATATAGTAGAAGGTGGGAGAGTCCCAAAAACTTTTGGCAAGCTTTCTGATTCCTTAAATGTTAAGCCACTAATCACGGTTAATCCTGAAGAGGGTAAATTTAAGCTAATGAAGATTGTCAGAGGAGAGAAGAGGATCTTCAAGCAATTCTATAAGATCGCCAAGGAATATTTACAAGATGCCAAAAACTACTATATATTTATAGGAGATGGTGACTCCAATGATATGGCCGATAGGCTTGAAGATACCCTAAAGGAATTTATTGATGGGGCGAGCCTTTTTATCAAAGGACAAATTTCCCCAACTCTTGGAGCTAATACAGGACCTGGCCTATTCGGCTTTGCCTTTCTAAAGATAAGCTAGATAGGGTAGTTATGAATAAGAAAAATAAGGATAATATTCTAGATGAGATTGTAAAAAAGACCAAGCTTCATTTTTTTAGGTCAGTCTTTATGAACTATCATTCCTCATCTCTAAGTTTGGCTGAGAGTATGATCCTAGAAGTTATAGAATATCTCGATAGACCAAGTATAAACGACTTGGTAAAGTTTCTATATATGTCCCAGCCCAATGTTTCTTATAGGATTAATATCTTACAGAAGAAGGGCTATATAACAAAGACTAAGTCAATGGAGGACGCAAGGATTACTCACATAGTCTTAACAGATAAATACTTTTCATACAAAAGGATTAAAAATGAGCTTACTGCAAGGGTTCTTAGAAAAGTAGAAGATAAACTTGATAGCAAAGAGAGAGAGTATCTATATGATAATTTGGACCTTGTAAATAGGGAGCTTGAAAAAGAGCTTAGAGAATTTCTTAGATAGAAATAATTAATTAAAATAGGTGTTTTTTGTCAGAAATAAGAGAAAGACTCTTGACAAAAAAGCCATGATATAGTACTATAAGAAGCGTAGACAACAAAGAAGTACCCAACTCACCTGCCGACTTAAGTTTGTAGGTTAATAATTTTTAATTACGAGATTTAATTATAAATTGGAACGGGTACTTTGTGCCCGCTTTTTTTAATATATGGAGGTATACTTATAAAAGATTTAAGAATAAATGATGAAATTAGAGCTAAGCAAGTAAGACTTATTGATGAAAATGGTAATCAGGTAGGAATAGTTGACCTAAACAGAGCCCTAGACATGGCTTATGATAGCAAACTTGACCTAGTATTGATGAGCCCAAAGGCTAAGCCACCTGTTACTAGAATAATGGATTACGGCAAGTTCAAATATGATCAAGAGAAAAAAGAAAAAGAGAATAGAAAAAAACAAAAAAATGCTCAACTAAAAGAAACAAGATTTTCTCTTAATATAGAAGATAATGACTTGCAAACAAAAGCAAATCAAAGCATGAAATTCTTAAATAACGGGGATAAAGTAAAAGTTTCTATAAGATTCCGTGGTAGAGAGCTTGGACGTAAAGAGCCTGGCTACGAATTGATGGATAAGTTTAAGACAATGCTAGGAGATTCTTACAAGGTTAGCAAAAAACCAAAAATGGAAGGAAGATCTCTAGTAATGTTTCTAGAACCAAATGATGAAAAAGGAGAATAAGATGGCAAAGAAAAATAAAACAAGAAGAGCTGCAGTTAAGAGATTCAAAGTTACTGGCAGCGGAAAAGTAATGAGAAGAAAAGCTTACAAGGGACACCTTACAGCTAAGAAATCACCAAACAGAAAAAGAAGACTAAGAAAAGCAACAGTTGTTTCATCAAGTGAATTGAAAAACGTTAAGAACATGATCGGTGCATAGGAGGATATAGATGGCAAGAGTAAAAAGAGCAGTAAACGCTAAAAAAAGACACAAAAAAGTATTAAAACAAGCTAAAGGATACTACGGTTCCAAGAGCCTTCTATTCAGAACAGCTAACCAAGCTGTAATGAAATCTCTTAACTATGCTTACATCGGAAGAAAGCACAGAAAAAGAGACTTCAGAAAACTATGGATCGCTAGAATCAACGCAGCAGCAAGACTTAACGGAACAAGCTATTCTAAATTTATGGGTAACCTTAAGAAAGCAAACATCGACATCAACAGAAAAATGCTTGCTGAACTTGCAGTAAACAACCCAGAAGAATTCGCTAAACTTGTAGAGCTTGCAAACCAAGCAGCTTAATGATAATCAAATCTCAAGCTAACCCAAAGTTTAAATTAATAAAAAAACTTAGAAACAAAAAATACAGGGACAAGGAAGGACTATTTGTCATTGAGTCAAGAAAGCTAATCGAGGAAGCTATCAAGTCTAATGCCGAGATAGACTTTCTTTTCTTAAGAGAGGGGATATCTTTTGAAGGAAATATCCCTTACCTTGTATTTGATAGAAACTTATTTGCTAAGCTAAGCGAGTTAAAATCTCCAGACGGCTATGCTGCAGTAATCAGAAAGAAAGAAGCTTGTAATTTAAAATCAGATAGGATCCTTCTTCTTGATCATATTTCTGATCCTGGTAATATGGGAACAATAATTAGATCTGCCGAAGCCTTTGGTTTTTCTGATATAATCCTAACCAAGGGATGCGTGGATATCTACAACGAGAAATGTCTAAGGGCATCCATGGGGTCAGTCTTTAGGGAAAACATAGTGGAGCTTAGCCTAGAGGAGATAAGAAAGCTTAAGAAAAGCTATAGATTTCTTTCGAGTCATATGGAAGGAATCGATGTTAGAAAGTATGATAGTTCTAACGATTTGATAATTCTTGCTATAGGAAACGAGGCCAATGGACTGAGTGAGGATATAAGGAAATTGACCGACGATTTTATCAAAATTTCTATGCAAGGAGAAATCGAATCCTTAAACGCTGCTATCGCAGCGAGCATAATGATGAATACACTAGGCTATTGATTCGGAAAGACTTTAGTTATTCTTATACAGCAAATTGGGGATGTTGAGAGCCTTTTAAGTAACGACTAGGGATATTCACCGATGAAGCTTGAGATGAATAAAGTAGTCGATACGTCTAAGCTTACGTTAAAGCTAAGAGTGGATTTATATAAGTATTTATTAGAAGTCTAAATTTTAGTAAATATTGTATATAAATCAAATAAGGTGGTACCGCAGAAATATCTGTCCTTTAGAGGGCGGATTTTTTTATTTGGAGGAAAAATGGAAGAGAATTTAACAAAAGTATTAGAAACTTTTACTAATAAAATAGAAGCTGCTAAGTCACTAGACGACTTGGAAAAGCTAAGAATCAAGTACTTAGGAAAAAAGGGAGAGATAACAGATCTTAAAAAGTCAATTGCCAAACTTCCTAATGAAGAAAAACCAGCCGCAGGTAAGTTAATCAACAAGACCAGCAAGGAAATAGAAGAGAAACTTCTTCTTAAAAACGAAGAAATCAAAAAAGCCCTCCTAGAAGAGAAGGTTAAGGCAGAAAAAATTGATGTCACAGCCCACTTCGACAAGTACGAATCAGGTCATTTGGCAGTGATCAACCAAACTATGGAGGAGCTAGAATCAATCTTTCAAAACATGGGCTTTGATGTAGTAGAAGGTCCAGAAGTCGATACAGTGAAGTTCGTCTTTGATGATCTTAACTCACCAGAAGATCACCCAGCAAGGTCAACATCAGATACCTTCTATATAAATGATGAAGTTTTGCTTAGACCTCACACATCAAGCATGCAAATTAGAGTAATGAACGAAGGCAAACTTCCTATAAAAATGGTTTCAGCAGGCAGAGTTTTCAGAAACGACGAAGTCGATGCAACCCACTCACCAATGTTCCACCAATTGGAATGTTTGGTAGTTGACGAGAATGTCTCTATGGCTAACCTTAAGGCGACTCTAGAGACCTTTATCAAGGAAATGTTTGGAGATGAGATGAAACTAAGATATCGTCCTCACCACTTCCCATTCACAGAGCCAAGCCTTGAAGTAGACGTAACTTGTCCAATCTGTAAGGGAGAGGGATGTCCTGCTTGTGGTAACACTGGTTGGTCAATGGAACTTTTGGGTGGAGGAATGGTTCATCCAAATGTACT
>NZ_JAPJPG010000078.1 GCF_030825785.1 Anaerococcus sp. | reverse complement strand
AAGATTTCTACTATTTGCTTTTTAAAGTCTTCTTCGTAGTGTCTAGCCAATTTAAAATCCCCCTAAGTTTTCTTATTGTTTATTGTATCATATGTTCAATTTTAAACTTTACTATTTATTGTATCCATACCATTTTAATAAAAAGATGCATTCAATTCTAAAATATTTTAGTAAAAGATATTTAAAAATATCTACCTCTTTCCCTCTGGGGATAATAAGGGAGCCCCTTATAATAACCAAGTCCTTTTGACATCTATCTTAGAAAGCTATATAATTTATATATAATATAGAAAACCAATAGGAGATATGATGAATAAGAGAAAACTAGGGGCAGCTGTACTTTTACTAGCCCTAGGTCTAGGTCCTGTACAGACTGGCCAAAATTATGATTTTAAATTAAATAATCTTGTTTATGCTGAAGATTCTGAAACAGGTGTCGAAACAGCTAATGAAAACAAAGAAGAAGAAATCGACAAAACTCAAACAGATTATAATGATCAAGAAAAACCACAAAATGAAGATGGAGTTAAGGTTATAGATGATGATGCTAAAAGTAGTGGTAAAGAAACTGGAGATGATACTCTAGAGATTTCAAAAGAGAAAGAACCTACTGCTGTAAAGGGAGATGTTGATTCCGATAAAGAAACTATAAAAGGAGCCCTTGAGGCTCAGGATAAGGAAGTCAGAGAATCTGAGGCTTTTAAGCTTGCAAGCCAAGCGGAAATCAAAGACTATGAGACTAAATATTCTGCAATTGAAGAAAAACTATCAGAATATTTAGGGGAAAATAAAGATATTGAGGATCCTGTTAAGGAACTTAAGAGAGATTTTTTAATAGCTTCTATGGACTTAGGTTATACTGTAGTGGAAAACCTTCCAAAGAGAATGGAGCTTAGAAGACTAAAGGCAGAACTTGAGGCCGCTTCTAAAGAAGCTAAGAAAGAATATTCAGAAGAACTTAAGAACCTTATCAAAAAAACAGATGATATCCTAGCTTCTAAAGAATACACAAGTGAAGAAATCGAAGCAAATCTTACTTCTCTAAATAAGGCAGTGGAAGCTTATAAGACAGATAACTCTGTAAATATCGAACCTTTAAAGCTAAGCGATGAAGAAGCTAAATACGGATATCCAGATGATGTTTATAGTGATACAAGAGGTAGGGACAAAGACCTAAGTGAGCTTCGATTAGATGCTAGGATCATGCTTGAAGATTCATCTAATAGTAAAAAAAGTCAAGAAAGAACAGATTTGGATCAGAAAAGACTTGATCCAGAGATAAAAGAAAGCGACCTTTTAGATGCTATAAACGCATATAAGAAATCACTTGATAAGAGTGATGATGAATACAAGAAGCTAGTAGAAGAATACGAAGAAGTGAAAAATTCTGACATCTACAAAAATGCTTCTGATGAGAAGAAAAAAGCTTATGATGATGCTTTAAAAGAATTTAAAAAGAAGGAATATAAGACTAAAGAAGAGCTAGAAGCAGGCAAGGCTAAGATGGAAGTGGCAAAGAAGGCCCTTAGTGAAAAGGCAGAATTAGAAAAGGAAATCGAGTCTGTTTTAGGAAAGCATAACGACTTCATTAATACTGATAATTACAGAAGAGCTACTGCATTTTATCAAAATGCCTACAAGGATGCCTATAAGGCACTAACAGAGAATAAAACTAAAGAAAATTTAGATAAGCTTAAAGAAGCTAAAACTGCAATTGACGGTAAGGATTTTGTTAAAGATTTCAATAACAAGGCTGACCAACTCGAAAGCTATATTGATAAGGCAAAATCAGACAAAATCACAGATGAATCTTTGAAGAAACTAAAAGAAGAGTATAAGGAAAAACTTAAAGCTCTAAGAGATAATAAGGACGCTGATATAGACGATATCAAGGCCTTAGAAGACGAATTTAATGAAAAGCTAAGTCCAGAAAAGGCAGAGTTTGGTAGCAATAAAGATCCTAAGAAAACAACAAAAAAAGTTGTAACATCAAGCAAGAAATCTAAGGGTAAGGTTAGGACTGGTGTTGATGCAATCCTTCCTGTAGTTGGAGGAGTTGCTATAGTTGCAGCAATTGGGCTAATATTTACAAGAAAAAAGAATAAATAAGGAAAATAGGGAGATATATTATGAAAATTAAAAACAAAGTAGTTCTAGCAGGACTTTTACTATCATTATCACTAGCATCATGTAACAACATGAGCGAAAACAAAAATACTGCTGATGATAGCAAAAACGAAACAGAAGTAACAGAAAGTGCTGACACAAAAGAAACAGAAGAAAAAGCAGACGACAAAGAAGCTTCTGATAAAGAAGAATCTGCTGATAACGAAAAAACAGAGGATAAAGATGCCAAGGAAGATAAGGAAGACTCAGAAGGCCCTCAAACAAAAGAAGAAGCAATAGACGAACTTGAACAAGCTGTATTTGATTCAAGAGTAACAATGAGAGCTCTAGAAATCCTTCAAACAGAAGCTCCAGAAGCAATCGAAGGAAAAGAAGACGAAATCCAAGCCCTAATCGATCGCTCAAACGAAGTTATAGAAAGAGGAAGAGAAATTCTAGATCAAGTTCAAAATAACTAATAAAATAAACTAGGCTCCCTTTAAAAAGGGGGCTTTTTTAGAGATTTTTTTAAATATCCTATTACTAAAAAGGGGTGGGGGAGATATTTTTTCATAAAATATCTTTTACTAAAAATTTTTTTGATATAAATCTATATAGGTATAGGAA
>NZ_JAPJPG010000077.1 GCF_030825785.1 Anaerococcus sp. | reverse complement strand
CACAATAGAGAAGAAATCCTAAATATTTTCTCTAATAAAGTCATTAGTTAAGGCAAATATCTCAAGTCTTTTCTCATAACTTGTGAAGTTATGACCGACATTTTCTATTTCTATGTATTTACAATCCGTGAACTTCTCTTCTAGGATGGTCATGGATTCTTTTTCTATTACTGGATCCTTCTCTCCCCTAATCATAAGGACCTTGCCCTTATATTCTTCCGCCATTTTTAGGAAATTATATTTCCTACTATCTTCTACAATCTTAGCCGATAGTCTAAGACCTCCCAGGTCCTTTTCCCCAAGCATCTGACTTTTGGATAAATCCTCTAAGGACCTTATAAGATTTGAGTTTTCCAAGGAATAGTTGCTTCCTGGTGCATAGAGTATAAGACCCTTAGGCTCCTTAAGCTGGGCTAGCTTTATGGCGACAGCTCCTCCCATGGAGTGGGCCCTGATAAATATCTTATCCCTATCTACAAATTTCTCTTTTTCTACAAAGTCATAGATAATCTGGGCATCTTCTATCTGTCTAGTGAAGGTTAGATCGAAAAAGCTTCCCTCGCTTTCTCCGCATCCCCTAAAGTCGAATCTATAAACCAGAAAACCCGCTGCAGTTAGATATTTAGCATGCTGGATAGACATATAATTAATCCCATTTCTATCATCCATAAGACCATGGAAGAATATTATTGCTGGGTATTTTTTATTTTCACAAAAATCATCAGGAGTATTGAGGACTCCCCTGATTAAGTCATTGTTTTTTGCTCTGATACTTTTATATAAATATTTCATATCTCCTCCTAGTATATACTTACCCCAAAGCTTTAGAAGAAATTTTGTAAAAGTTCTGTAAAATTTATCTAAGCCTATTGACCAAATGAAATTATAATGATATCATAATGATATCAAATAAATAAGGAGAAAATTATGGACAAGTTAGAAAAGAAACTCGAAAACTCTGATAATGTCGAAGAAAAGATCCTTAAGGCAAAGAAAAATGGTCTTCTAATGCTTTTGGTCTACCTCATCCTCCTAGCAGGAGCCATTTTGACAATAGTGGTAAATGGAAATATTATCGATAGTGGTAATTACTCAAGCCTAAATATAGTATTTCTAGTAATAGGAATTGTCTTTGCAGCCTTAGGTTGGATCATGCTTTTAGGTCTTAAGCTTCTAAAACCTCAAGAATCACTGGTTCTAACACTTTTTGGTAAATATATTGGAACCATAAAGGGCGAGGGCTTTTATTATGTGAATCCTTTCGTTTCAGCAGTAAATCCTGCTGCCAACACCAAGCTAGGCCAATCTGGAGATGTGAGTGATGGCATAAAGATTTTCGATAAGTCTAATTCCTACCAATCTACCAATAAAAAAATCTCCCTAAAGGTAATGACCCTAAATAACAGCAAACAAAAAATCAACGATTATTTAGGAAACCCTGTAGAGATTGGCATAGCAGTAATGTGGAAGGTAAACGACACTGCCAAGGCGGTATTTAATGTAGACAATTACAAGGAATATCTTTCCCTACAAACAGATACAGCCCTAAGAAATATTGTTCGCCAATATCCTTACGATGTAAATCCTCATTATCAAATCGACACAACAGGCGATGGAGAGCCAGATGATGGATCTCTTAGAGGTTCTAGTGAAATAGTAGCCAGGAGAATCAAGGAAGAAATTCAAAAAAGAGTAGAATTTGCAGGTCTTGAAATAATAGAAGCAAGGATTACCCACCTATCTTACTCATCTGAAATCGCTGCAGCAATGCTTCAAAGACAACAAGCATCAACCCTAATCGACGCTAGAGCCATGTTAGTAGATGGAGCAGTGGGCATGGTAGAGATGGCCCTTGAAAAGCTTGAAGAAAATGGAGTAGTCGACCTAGACGAAGAAAGAAAAGCAGCTATGGTATCAAACCTCCTAGTTGTTCTTTGCGGCAACCATGAAGCAAGCCCAATAGTCAATACAGGAAGCTTGTATTGATGGCCAAAAAACAAATACCCCTAAGGGTATCGGAAAAACTCTACAAGCAAATTGCCCAATGGGCCGAAGATGATTTTAGATCAATAAATGGGCAGATAGAATACCTACTTACAGAATGTGTCAAACAAAGAAAAAAAGACGGCAAATATGTATCAGAAACTATTGATGAACCATTAGACTTAGATATTGAGTAAGCAAAAAGTCCTACTGTAAATATTATTTTCTGTAGGACTTTTTACTTGCAAGTTTTCTTATAAAACTAGTTTTATATAATAGATGCTTTATAGACTTGCCTGGTCTATAGAAGTTAAAACGTGGACCTGAAAATCTCATAACTTCTCGAATCTCTTCTCGTCTTGCTGGTTCATAGCAATGGATCTTACAATAAAGAACAGAAGGGCTTATTAGAACCATGTGAGCAAGAAGAAAGCCTCCTTCTAACGTAATCCTTAAGCTCACTAATGCTTACTGGGGCCATAGTAGATAGACTAGCTCATAAAGCCCATATTATGGATATGTCTAGGGAAAAGGTTATAGGATGGAAGATACAATAGAGTGGTCAAAAAATATATGAAATATATGTAAAATGCCTTTCCCCTAGGGGAAAGGAAGAATGTGGTCAAGTTTTACTATATGTGGACCACCTCTAGATAATAACTGTGGACCAATTTTGGATTGATATTTACAGCAATATGGGTATACATTATAAAGGCAATTAATTTTAAGATATATTATGAAATATAAAAGTAAGA
>NZ_JAPJPG010000042.1 GCF_030825785.1 Anaerococcus sp. | reverse complement strand
ACTAAAATCTATTTAAATTATATGATTTAAATAAGAAGTCGGTATTTAATTATCGGGATTTCACAGATAAGTAAAGGGGTGTAATCATGAACAGAAGCTATAAGAAAAATATAAGTTTAGAGAATTTTATATTTATTATAATATTTTTTGGTATCTTTTCCTGGATTGGGCATATTATGGGGCCTACTAATATGCTCTCAACTATAATGAACACGGCCTATAGGCTATTGATGGATACTTGTTTTTACATAATGGGAATATCTGTCATAGCAGGTGCTTTATCTAGCCTTTTTTCAGAATTTGGTTTTATTGCCTTGGTGGATGTCCTCTTATCTAAGATTATGAAACCAATTTATAATCTACCTGGAGCCTCTTCTCTGGGCATATTAAATTGCTATTTGTCAGATAATCCTGCAATACTAACACTTGCTGATGAAGATAACTTCAAAAAATATTTTAGAAAATTTCAAATGCCAGCCCTATGCAATCTAGGCACATCTTTTGGAATGGGTCTTATTGTGACGACAACCATGTTTTCCCTTCCTGTAGAAGGAGCAGTTAAGGCTTCTCTTATTGGTAACCTAGGAGCCTTTGTGAGATCAGTAGTTTCAGTTAGGATAATGTTGAAATTTACGAAAAAATACTACGGAACTGTGGATATGGTAGAAATTAAAAATGTAGAAAATATTCCTGAAGGAACTAGGATGATAAGAGAAGGCTCTTTTGGATCTCGTGCAATAGAGGCGATTCTTTATGGAGGAAAGCGCGGAGTGGATATGGGAGTTGCTATTATTCCTGGGGTTATAACAATCTGTACTATGGTGATGCTTCTTACAAATCCTATGCCAGCTAGCGGATATACAGGAGAAATTGGCCAGGGAGTTGCCTTTCTGCCTTGGTTTGGAGAAAAATTATCCTTTATCCTAAGTCCTATCTTTGGATTTTCTAGTGATTCTTTCATAGCAGTCCCTATTACAGCCCTTGGCTCTGCTGGTGCTGCTATAGGTATGGTAAAGGAATTTGCACAGGGAGTAAGTGTTACGGGAAATGATATAGCAGTTTTTACTGCTATGTGTATGTGCTGGTCAGGCTACCTATCTACCCATATAGCCATGATGGATGCCCTAAATACAAAGGAGATGACAAGCTCCGCCATCCTTTCTCACACTATAGGCGGCCTATGTGCAGGCTTTGCAGCGCATATATTTTCTATGATACTTTTGTGAAATTTAAAAAATCGGGTTGAGTTCCCGATTTTTTACTTGAAATATATATGCCTATTTCCATCAAAGTCTCTAATATCTGTTTCCATTTCGAATATATCTTTAAACATATCTTCATCCATGACCTTCTTGGATGGACCTTGTCTGTAGATTTTTTTATTGTCGATTAGTATGATATTATCTGCGAATTTTTCTATTAGGCCTATTTGGTGGAGACTTATTAAAGTCGTAAGATTTAACCTCTCTGTCAAATCTTTTATTATTCTCATAATCTCGTATTGGTTTTTGAGGTCTAGAGCACTTACTGGTTCGTCTAGGAGGAGGATTTTGGGATTTGCTACAAGGGCCTGGCCAATGAAGACCTTCTGCACTTCTCCTCCTGATAGTCTATTAATATATTTATCCTTGTATTTTCTGATATCCAATAAGTCTAGGATTTTTTCGACATCTTTTTTATCACTGTCCGTAATTCTCAAGGAAAGATCAGCTACCTTGCCAAGCAATATAGTTTCGAATACTGTAAATCTTGCCTTTGAATTGATATTTTGATTAAGATAGGAAACTTTTCCGTCTGTTTTTATCTCACCCTCGTAACTTTTGATTCCGCTTATGGCATTTAGAATTGTCGATTTGCCTGATCCGTTTCTCCCCATGAGGATATTTATCTTGCCTTCTTCTATTTTAAAGGAAATATCATCTATTACCTTTTTGTCGTAAGATATGGATAGGTTTTTAGCTTCAATCATTTTTGCCTCCAAAAAAGAATATAAATATTAAAGGAAGTCCAACCAGACTTGCTATAATTCCTATAGGAAGGATAGCGCCAGGTTTTACGATTTTGGACAGACCTGATGAAAATACCAAAAGAATTGCCCCTATGAGGCTCGATCCTATTAGATAATACCTTTGGTCCTCTCCTAGGATTTTCCTCGATAAATGAGGGGCTATGACGCCTATAAAGCCTATCACTCCTGCAAAGCTTACCCCGATTGATGAAAGAATCGATACTATCATGAAGGTCTTAATCTTTAGCCTTTTGACATCTACTCCCAGACTTTTGGCCCTATCTTCTCCAAATCTTAGGCTAGTAAGCTTGTGACTGTCTTTGATGATTAGGATTAAGGCTAGGATGAAGGCTGTGAAAAGAATCGCAATTTGTTTTGGCTTGGTGTTTGAAACAGAGCCAAAGAGCCAAAAGACAATTGATGAGAGGGTTTCATCAGTTGATATGTATTGCATTAGACTTGTAAGCGAGTCAAAGAAAAATTTGACGGAAATTCCAGCAAGAATCATTGAGCTTGTGTGGGCGAAGTTTCTCCTTGATATTATATAGACGAAGATTATAGCTATGAGGGCAAAGCCAATGGCCCCGAAGGCTATAAAATTAATCGATATACCCAAAAGGAGAAAGAGGGAGGCCCCAAAACCTGCGGCAGAGGAGACCCCTAGGGTAAAGGGACTTGCTAGGGGATTGTCTAGGATAGTTTGCATACAAGCCCCAGCAAGGCCTAAGATCATGCCGATAATAAGGGCGGTAGCCATCTCTGGCATTCTGATCTTAAAAAGAATAGTCCTTTGAAGATCGTTTAGACTTAGAAGGTCTCTTGGAACAAGCTCTCCTACTCCAATGAATAAATCTATCGCACAAACGAGAAGGCTTATTAGGCCGAGGATAAGAATCTTTTTATTCTTACTCATATTTGCTAAACCAAGTTCCTTGATATTCTATAGGCATGAAGTTTTCGTAAAATTCTTTCATATCAGCCTCTGGGTCCACATCTTTGAAAAGCTCTGGGTGGAAAGTCTTGGCGAGAGTTTCGTAGGCGTAGAAGTCACACATATCTCTTACTAAGTTTTGCCCTATGACATAGACATTTTTTTCCTTCATGGCGGTCAAGTCTTTCCAACCATTCCTAGTCTTATATTTATCAATCTTTTTACTTACATCTTCTGGGCTAATTCCGAAGCCCATCTTCATTGACTCAGGCTTTTCAACCCATTCTGCTCCAGTGATGAAAATCATATCAGGATCTTGGGATAGGACGAACTCCTCAGAAACTGGAGTTGCTTCCCTTTCTCCAAGTACTTCTCCTGTAAGATTGTATCCACCGGCATCGTTTATGATCTTACCCCACATCATTTCGTTGCCGTAGGAGTTACCATAAGCATGTTCTCCTTCATAGCCATGCTCCAGATAGATCCTTGGCTTATCGCTTGCTTCCTTAAGTCTTTCTTTCATTGAGTCGATTTTTTCCTTATAGAAGCCGTTTAGCTTATCGAGGTTTTCATCAAGCCCTGTGACCTTGGCTATAATTTCTGTAGACTTTAAGTGATCGTCGAAGTCTTGGTTGTGATAGTCTACATAGATTATAGGTAGGCCTATCTTATCTTCGATTGCATCTAGCTGGGCCTTGTAGGAGACTGGAGCGATAATTCCGTCAGCATCTATAGATAGAAGCTCCTCAAGGGAAAAGTCGTTGTCTGCGAAGTTACTTACTCTTTTGACATCATCTAGCTCGGGGATTTTATCTACTAGCCTTTGGTAGAGGTCGTTTCTATCGCGTCTTATACCGTCATCCATGGCGGCGATTTTCTTATAGAAATTCTCCTTATCCAGATACATCATAGTCATAAAAGGACCACCAGAACCTGAGCCTTGGATTATGACCTTATCCATTGGCTTATCAAGCTCCACCTTTCGTCCTAATACATCTTCAATTACAAGTTTGGTCTCGCTCTTATCTTCTGTTGTTTCTTCACTTTTTGTCTTAGCTTTTGTTTTGCTTTCCTCTTCCTTATTTCCTCCACAAGAGGCAAGGACTAGGAGGAAGATTATCATAAGACATATGTTTCTTAACTTATTTTTCATATTTTTCTCCATAAATTGATTTCATTTTATCAAAGGCTTCTTTGATCGATATATTTTCTTTCTCCGCCAAGTCTTTGGCTGACTGATATTCTGGATATATGTAGGAAGAATCCTTGTGATATACTTTCTTAAAGAAAAGTTTTAGGCCCTTATACTCTATTGCGATCATCTGTCTATCTAGGATGGACCTATCGACTTCTATTTTTCTAATTCCTATTGATGTAGTGTTGGCAAAGATTATATCTTCGACTTCTTCGATCTTTTCCTTATCACAAAGGACGGAAAGCTTGTAGGCTGGACGGTTTTTCTTCATGAAAATTGGAGTGTAGAAAGAGTCCCTAGCAACTTCCATTAATTTGTCCATGACAAAGCCTAAAACTTCCCCTGTAGCATCATCTATGTTAGTCTCTGCTAAGATTAGGCTTTTTTTTTTAGGATTTTCTATCTCCATTACCCTTAGGACATTAGTAGACTTCTCAAAGTCCTTGTTGCCTGCACCAAGACCGATTTTTTTGATTGCAAACTCTTTGACATCTTCTCCTGTAGAAAAATATTTAACTATAGCAGCTCCAGTTGGAGTTACGTGCTCGCCGTAGTCATCTATGATATTGAGGCTAATATTTGAATCCTTCAAGATATTTGCTACTGCTGGAACCGGGATTGGCATAAACCCATGGGCACATTTTTGCATGCCACATCCTTCAAATAGCTTGGAAAAATATATATTTTCGACACCGAGATCTTCTAGTAGCACTGTTACTCCCACTATATCTATGATGGAGTCGATAGCCCCTACTTCGTGGAAGTGGACTTCGTTTTTATCTATCCCGTGGGCCTTGGATTCAGCTTCTGCTATGATATCAAAAATCCCTAGGGCATCTTTCTTTACTTTTTCTGAAAGTACGTCTGAGCCCTTGATAATTTTTTCTATATCAGAGATATTTCTATGAACATGGCTGTGAGAGTGGTGGTCATGGTCGTGATGATGGTCATGATGATGGTGGTGATCGTGGCTATGGTCGTGATCGTGATCTTCATGATGATGGTGGTCGTGGCCTTCATGGCTGTGCTTGTGATTTTCACCATGATTATCATTTTCTAAGATTACATCAAAGTTATAAGCATCGATTCCACTTTTTAAGGCCCTATCAAAGACTAGCTTATAGCCATCAATCCCAAGTGAATCGATCGCTTCTATTAGCTTTTCTCGACTTGCGCCAAGGTCCAGGAGAGCTCCAATTGTCATATCTCCAGCTATTCCAGAATACATTTCAAAATATAAGTCCATTTATTTCTCCTCTATTAGTTTATTTATTTGGCAAGCAGCATAGGCTGCTCCGTAGCCATTGTCAATATTCACTACAGAGATTCCTTCTGCACAAGTCGAAAGCATTGTAAGTAGGGCAGATATACCATTAAAGCTTGCCCCATAGCCAATAGAAGTTGGCACTGCTATAATTGGCTTATCGACAAGGCCTGCAAGGACGGTGGCAAGGGCCCCTTCCATGCCTGCTATTGCAATTATCACATTAGCTTTTTTAATCTCGTCAATTTTATTTAACATCCTGTGAAGACCAGATACTCCAACATCGTAGAAGCGGCTTACCCTAGCTCCAAAAAACTCTGCCGTAAGAGCGGCCTCTTCTGCTACGAAAAGATCTGCTGTTCCTCCTGTGCAAATTGCAATATTTCCTATTTGAGGGAGACTTTCATATTCTAGGGAGATGATCCTTGCTGTAGGGTCATACTTTGCTTGAGGAATTTCTCTTTTCACAAGTGCGTATTGATCTTTACTTGCCCTAGTACCTATGACTGATTCACGTCTTTCGGCAAAGGCCTTAAAGATTTCCACCAAGGCAAAGTCCTCCTTGCCCTGGCAGAAGATCGTTTCAGGAAATCCCCTCCTGTTTTTTCTTTGAAAGTCGAGCTTTGCTATATCTATATCCTTAAAATTAAAGTCCTTTAGATATGCTAAGCCCTCATCGATTGTCATCTTGCCGTTTTTAATATTTTCTAAAAATTCTTTATCGTTCATTTGCTAACCATGGATTAAGCTTAATCTTTTCTTCTTCATCAACTACTTCATCCATTGATCCTGACCTATAACCTTCAAGATCAAGGTTTATATAGGTGAAACCTAGTCCCTTTAATTTTTTTACAATCTCATCTATGTGAGGGAAAATTTTATCAAAATCATCCCTATCAACTTCTATTCTTGTATTATCTCCATATACTCTTAGGCGGACGTTTTTAAGATCGAAAGTTTTTAGGAAGGTCTCTGCCTTATTTATAGCCTCAAACTTATCTGTATCTATTAAATGATTGTAAGGGAATCTAGTAGCAAGACAAGGGGCAGAAGGTCTTTTATAAACTGATAAATTTAATTCCTTTGCGTATGCTCTTACCATATTTTTGCTAAATCCTGCCATTTCAAGTGGGCTTACGACTCCTTTGTCATTAAGAGCTCTAACTCCTGGTCTGAACACTTTCTTATCATCTAAATTTGATCCATCGACTACATACTTATAGCCTAGTTCGTCTTTAAGTTTGAAAGCTTGCTCAAATAGGAAGCTTTTGCAGTGATAGCATCTGTCTATAGTATTATTTTTGATATATTCATTATCGAAAACATCTATGTCTACTACTTTAAGTTCAACATCCATATCTCTAGCTAGGCTTTGAGCATTTTCTAGATCTCCATCTGGAGTGGTATTAGTGTTGTACATTATTGCAACTACATCGTTTCTCTCTTCTCTATACATACTTGCAATCTTTAAGATCAAAGATGAGTCGACACCACCGGAAAATGCTAGGACAAATTTCTCCTTGAGGAGATCTTTTACTATATTATCGAGTTTTTCTTTTTTTGTTTTATCTATATCCATAATAATCCTTTCTTTTATATAAACTCTACTATATAAACTCTACAAATAAAAAAGGGCATAGGAATCCCTAAACCCTCATGGTATTTTAAAAAAATTTAGCTTCATACTAACAAATTTATCTTAACATATAAAAAAAGCTAGGTCAAGAACTAAGCTTATGATAAAATATTAAAAGGAGGAGAATATGAAGATAGTAGTAATTGATGGTCAAGGAGGCTCAATAGGTGCAAGCCTTGTAAGTAAAATTAAAAAAGAAAATCTAGGAGCTGTAGTCTATGGCTTGGGAACTAATTATTTTTCTAGTAAGGCTATGAAAAAGGCTGGAGCTGATATAATTGCGACTGGTGAGAATGCTATTGTCGTAAATGTCAAGGACTGTGATTATATATTGGCAACTACAGGAATAGTTATAACGAATTCTCTTCATGGGGAAATAAGCAAGAAGATAGCTAAGTCTATTGGAAAATCGCCTGCTACGAGAATCCTAATCCCATTTGATTGTTGCAATACCCTAATAGTTTCTAAAGAAAAGCCTTCCATAGAAGAGCTCCTTGACGAAGCAGTTTCAATGCTCGTAAAATTAGCAAAAGAAAAAGGGCCTCAAGTGAGCCCAGATTTATGTAAATAGCTCCATAAGGAGCTATACATTAACAATGTATCTAAGTGTTAACGATACTTGTGATGCTCTAACATTGTACTTAAAGTTGGATAAAAAAGCAATTTAATCTACAACTTAACAGACATGAAGCTTTATGTTATACTGATAAAGAAAAGAGAAATTAAATTAAGAGGAGATTTATGAAAAATAACGCAAAAAAATGGATAGCCTTGGCTATAACCGCCCTAGTCTTAGTGGTTTCGGTATTTGCTAAGGATAAGGACAAGGAAGTAGAGCAAAATATAAAAGATAAGTACATGAAAAACTTTTCGGACTTTTCTAACTATACAGAAGAAGTCATCCAAGGGACAAACCCTAAGGAGAAAATTAAGGTCGTAGATGTCGATGGAGTAATCCAATCAAACGATGCCAATGACTTCATAGTAGATGAGTTAAAAAAAGCTAAGGAAGATCCACAAATTAAAGGAGTAATCCTAAATGTAAACTCTCCAGGAGGGTCAGTTTATGCCTCAGAGAGAATTGCAAATGAAATTAAGGCCCTAAAAGAAGCACAAAAGCCTGTATATACTGTAATGCGTGAGATGGCAGCAAGCGGAGGCTATTATATATCAGCCCCAACTGATAGGATCTACGCATCAAATGAGACTTGGACAGGATCGATCGGAGTAATCATCCAATCCTACTCCCTCCAGGGACTTTTTGAAAAGTATGGAATTAAAGAGCAAAATATAACAACAGGCAAGATGAAAGATGCAGGAAGCCAAGGAAGAGATATGAGCAAGGAAGAAAAAGAATACTTCCAAGGACTTGTAGATTCAGCCTTTGATAGATTTGTAAAAATCGTGGCAGAAGGGCGCAATCTTTCTGAAAGAGAAGTTAGAAAGCTCGCCGACGGTAGGGTATACGATGGTAGCCAGGCCCTATCAAATGGACTAGTTGATAAAATCGGCGATCTCGATTCTGCTATAGGAGATATGGCAAGTGAAAATGACTTAGAAGATCCAATGGTAATAAGAAATGAAAATATTATGGGATCTTTCTCATCAATATTTTCAAAAGTCACAGACCTTAAGAAAAGCGAATCCGACCTTGCAATACTTGATAAATTAATGAAAAATGAAGGACCAAGGCCAATGTATTTGTATGGTGATTACAATGACTGAAGTTAAAATTCCTTTTAGAGAGAAAGACTACCGCTTTGCTTACGCGGGATTTTTCCTAAGACTTGTGGCCTTTCTTATAGATATGCTAGTTGTAGGAGGAATATTTACAATTCTAAAAGTATTCTTGCCCTTAGATATGGAGACGAGACTTCTAAGTTTTAGCCTAGGGGAAGTTCTTAGCACAGTAATTACTTTGGCCTACTTTACCTTGATGACACTTTTTACAAGAGGAAGGACCCTTGGCAAGATGATTTTAGGTCTTAGGGTAATTTCATTAACAAGTGATAAGCTAACTTTCTCTCAAATAATCATTAGAGAAATTTGCGGGAGATTTGTCTTAAATAAATTTAAAATCCTTTATCTAATCGTTGGTCTTAGTCCCAAGAAACAAGGACTCTTTGATATACTTCTCGATACAACAGTAGTTAAGGAAGAAATCTTCAATCATTTGTACGGAGAAAATCTATAAAATTTAGAAAAAATAATTGCAAAAACCAGCATGAATTACAAAAATCGCTAATTTATGCTGTTTTTTATTGTTTTGAAAAACCACAATATATGGTATGATAATAGACGATTATAAGATAAAGATACTACATCTAGTATTAGACTTTTGATAAAGTAACTACAAATTTCTAGGCCAAGCTTAACTTATACCAAAGTCCTAGAGATAATAGATTTATTTTAGAAAAGAGAAAAGTCGATATTAGTTGATATACAATTGTTATTTGTTTAGGAGAGATTAAGGAGATAAGATGGAAATTATTAAAAGAGATGGTACCAGGGCTGATTTTGAGAGAGAAAAAATTGAAAAAGCAATTGCTAAGGCCTTCTACTCTGTTGATAGTATGATAAGCGAGGAAGATCTCAGGAAAATTTCCTCAAAGATAGAAAATACAATCAAGGAAAAGTATCCAGCTGACCACACAGTTACAGTTGAGGAAGTCCAAGACTTGGTAGAGCTTACCCTAATTGATGAGAATTACTACAGAGAGGTAAAATCATTTATCCTCTACCGTGCCAAGCACAATATGGACAGAAAAGTTTTAGGAGACTTCTCCAAATATATAGATGATAAAAATATTCTCAATATAATAACAGAAGTTCAAGCAGAATTTGATAATCAAAGATACCCAATAGAATCTCTCTTTTTTAAATTCGAATCCTTCCTCAAGGCAAATATGACAGAAGAGGATATGCTTAAGGCTATAACTAGAGCTGCAAGCGAGCTTACCAGCAAGGAAGCCCCTGATTGGGAGATAATAGCAGCACGTTTTCTCATGCAAGAGATTAGCTATGAGATAGAAAAAAGTGAAGAAAGATACGAACTTTTTGATTTCAAATCTAAGATAGAATTTCTAACAGAAGAAGGACTCTATGGATCTTACATTCTAGAAAACTATACAGCAGAAGAGATAGACGAGTTAGAAGCCTATATGGACTTTTCTAGAGATAAGATCTTTACCTATTCAGGACTTGATTTAGTAAGAAAAAGATACCTAATCAAAAGCCACAAGGGAGATATCCTAGAAAATGTACAAGAGATGTTTATGGGAATCGCCATGCATCTTGCAATTCCCGAGAAGGATAAGATAGAATTTGCTAAAAGATTGTACGATATCCTTTCAACACTCAAGGCGACTATGGCAACCCCTACTATGACCAATGCTAGAAAGCCATTTAACCAACTATCCTCATGCTTTATAGATACAGTTCCAGATACCCTAAAGGGAATATATCGTTCTGTCACAAACTTTGCTGAAGTCTCAAAACACGGTGGAGGAATGGGTCTCTACTTTGGAAAGGTAAGAGCAAACGGCTCAGACATACGTGGCTTTGAGGGAGTTGCTGGTGGAGTTATCCGTTGGATAAGACTTGCCAACGACACAGCTGTAGCAGTAGACCAACTCGGAGTAAGACAAGGGGCTGTCGCAGTCTATCTAGATATTTGGCATAAGGATATACCAGAATTTATGGGACTTAGGACAAACAATGGAGATGACAGGATGAAAGCCCATGATGTCTTCCCTGGAGTATGCGTTCCAGATCTTTTCTGGAGACTAACCCGTGATGATATAAATGCCGACTGGCATATGTTTGACCCTCACGAAGTAGAGAAAAAATACGGCAAGGCCCTAGAGGACACCTACGGTGAAGAATTCGAAGAATTCTACAATAAGCTCGTGGCAGATAAGGATATCTCTAGGAGGACTATGTCTGTCAAAGATATGGTAAGACTTCTCATAAAATCATGGACAGAAACTGGAACACCATTTGTCTTCAACAGGGATGCAGTAAATAGACTAAATCCAAACAAGCATATGGGAATGATCTATTCATCAAACCTATGTACAGAAATCGCCCAAAACATGAGTTCATCAGAGTCAATCTCAACAGAAATAGTCGATGAAAATGGGGATACAATCATAGTAAACAAGACAAAACCGGGCGATTTCGTAGAATGTAACCTGGCAAGTCTAACCCTAGGAAAGGTCGATGTAAATAATAGTGCAGAGCTTGAAGAGACTGTAAGAACAGTTGTAAGGGCCCTTGATAATGTAATCGACCTAAACTACTACCCAACCCCATATGCCAAGGTAACCAACAAAAAATACAGGGCGATAGGACTAGGAACAAGTGGCTACCATCACATGCTAGTCAAAAACGACATAAGCTGGCAAAACGAGAAGGCCCATGGTGAATTTGTAGATAGGGTCTACGAAGATATAAACTTCTACGCCATCAAGGAATCCATGGAAATTGCCAAGGAAAAGGGAGCCTATTCATGCTTTGAAGGAAGCGACTGGGAGACTGGTGCTTACTTTGACCTAAGAGATTACAAGAGTGAAAGATGGGAGAAGTTAAGGGCTGATGTTAAGGAAAATGGATTAAGAAATGGCTATCTAATGGCCATAGCTCCAACAGGATCAACATCAATCATCTCAGGTACATCAGCAGGAGTTGACCCAATTATGAGCCGTTACTTCCTAGAAGAAAAAAAGGGAGCCATAGTTCCAAGGGTTGCCCCAGGACTTACAACAAAGACCTTCTGGCTTTACGAAAATGCCCACGACATAGACCAAAACATATCTATGCGTATGGCTGGAGTAAGACAAAAGCACATAGACCAAGCCCAATCAGTAAATATCTATATAACCACAGAATACACCATGAGACAGTTATTAAATATCTATATAACCGCATGGGAAGCTGGAGTTAAGTCTATCTATTATGTTAGAGGAAAGAGCCAAGAAGTTGAAGAATGCGACTCATGCGCAAGCTAAAATTAAATAGAGTATTCTAAAGATTAGAATTTAAAAATACCAAAAAGCCGGGATTTAATCGACTTTTTGGTATTTTTTACTTTAAGCTCTTTCTAGTTTCTATAAGGGCTGTCAAGACTAGATAAGAGACTATTAGATAGGAATAAGCTATTTTATTGTCATTATTTATGAAGCTGTAATTTGTAATTGCCAAATTTTCTTGGATTAGGGAAAGAATAAATATCAAGATTATAAGAAAGATTATAGATATTATTTTAGTCTTAATACTTCCCACACCTCTTAGAAGCTCTCTTTCCTTGAATAGACTTATAGCAAAAATAAAGATCATAGCTATAAGAATATAGTTATTAATCTCTACAAAAAAGCCCAAGACGACTAATAATATATACAAAATTCCGCTAATAAAAATCATGGATTTCTCCTTTTTAATCAGCTTACCAGAAAAATGAAAATTTCCAATCTTGCCCTTATTTTTTCTTCTAATATAATAATATAAAATATGTAAAGGAGATTTTATGGTACTATTTATAGCAAATGCTGTTGCTCTTTGGCTTATGAGTAACTTCATTTCACACATTTCATTCGATAAACCAGTTGCCCTTGTTCTTACTGCAATTGTTCTAACACTTTTACAAAAGGTAGTTCAGCCAATTTTGCAGTTTTTATCTTTTCCTATCACATTTTTGACTCTAGGTTTGTTCAACCTAGTCATCAATGCCTTTGTCTTGTATCTTGCCTTCAAATTTGTAGATGGGGCGTATATAGACAGTCACTTAGGAAGTTTAGTTATAGCAAGCATTGTTCTTGCCATAATTGCATCAATTGTTCAGTCAATCTTATAAGGAGTAAACAATGGAAGATAGCAAAAAAAAGGAAGTTAACAAGCGTGGTATTTTCAATGAAGATGGGGATATTGACCTATCTAAGAGAAAAATAATCCAAGGGAACACCACCAACCTAAACGATTTTAACAACCTTAAATATACTTGGACTAGCGATTGGTACAGACAAGCCATGAATAACTTCTGGATACCAGAAGAGATCAACTTAAACCAAGACATCAAGGACTATAGGAAGCTTGATAAGCACGAGAAGAAGGCCTTCGACAGGATTCTCTCCTTCCTAACCTATCTTGATTCAATCCAAACAGCTAACCTACCAAACCTACAAACCTACATTACAGCAAATGAAATCAATCTTTGCTTGTCAATTCAAACCTACCAAGAATCAATCCACTCACAATCATATTCCTACATCCTGGATACGATTTGTTCTCCAGAAGAAAGAACAAGAATCCTCTACCTCTGGAAGGAAGATGAGCATCTCCTTAAGAGAAATGAGTTTATAGGAGACCAATACAACGAATTCTTGGAAAATGACGACGAATTTAGGTTTATGAAAGTCCTTATAGCAAACTATATTCTAGAAGGAATCTATTTCTACTCAGGCTTCTCCTTCTTCTACAATCTTGGAAGAAACGGCAAGATGCCAGGGACGGTCCAAGAGATAAGATACATCAACAGAGACGAAAATACCCACCTCTGGCTCTTTAGATCTCTTATAAATGACCTTAAGAAGGAAAGAGAAGACCTCTTTGTTCCTGAATTACAAAACTACTATAGAGAAATGCTAAAAGAAGGTGTAGAGCAAGAAATCGCCTGGGGAAAATACTCTATAGGTAATAGTATAGCTGGACTTAACGAGAAGATGATAGAAGATTATATCAAATATCTGGGTAATCTTAGAGCCAAGGGCTTGGGGCTTGAGCCACTTTACCAAGGCTATAAGGAAATACCAGAATCCATGAAATGGGTAGACGAATACTCAGATCCAAACGGAGTAAAGACAGACTTCTTCGAAGCAAAAGTAACAGCCTACTCAAAATCATCAATTATTGAAGATGACTTATAAAATAAACCGACCTTAGCTTTAGCTAGGTCGGTTTTAGCTTGTCTTATTTTAGATACGATTCGTATTCTTCGCTAGATTTTCTAATTCTTTCTGGATCTTTGAAGAAATCTTTGCTT
>NZ_JAPJPG010000041.1 GCF_030825785.1 Anaerococcus sp. | reverse complement strand
TTTTTATCTTCTATATCATCAATTATATTATTAACGTCTTTAGTATCTAAAAAAGTAACGAAATTTAATGTGTTTGCAATAAATTTTGATAGTTTGTATGAAAAGCTCTTATTGCTTTTATGCTTATTTTTATCAGCTTAGTAAGCAGTAATCACAACAAATGTTATTGTTATCAAAATGAGGATTATATCTATCATAGTACCATCCTTTTAATTACCTATATTTTCTAGAATGTATCCTTCATTATAGCGTTTACCCGAAAAGTAATATCTAAAAATAAGATATTTTATATTTCTAAGTGATTTTTTTAACAAAAGTATTTTATATATGTCTAACTAGGGTATAGGTAAGGATGAGGAGATAAAATGAAAACATTAATAGCTATAGATACAATCAAAAATTTTGAAGATTCTGTTACTATGGGGAGGATTTTTAAGGAGGAGTTGTCCTCTAAGGCTTATCCTATACCCTTTCTCGACGGAGGAGAAGGAACAATAGAGTCGATGAAGTTTATTTCTAAGGGAGACTACCACTATGTCAATGTACATAATCCCTTAAACGAAGCGATTACCGCGAGGTATTTGTTAAATGATGGTTTTGCTACTATAGAGATGGCCGAATCGTCAGGGCTTTCTCTTTTGTATAAGGAGGACCTTGATGTTATGAATGCATCGAGCTTGGGACTTGGAGAAGTCTTTCTGGATGCCTTGAACAATGGGGCGGAAAGCTTTTATATAGGAGTAGGCGATAGTGCTTCCAACGATATGGGAATGGGCATGCTCTATGCCTTGGGAGCGAGGTTCTATGATGAGGATGATAATAGTCTTTCTCCTGTAGCCAAAAATTTGGCCAAGGTTAGTAGGATTGATATAGATGGGATTGATCAGAGATTTAAGAAGGCTGATATCAAGATTGCTACAAGCAGTGAGATGACTCTTTTTGGAGAAAATTCTTTTCTTGAAAACAGAGCCTACAGGAAGGGAGCTAGCGATCTTGATGTGGCAAGGCTTTTTAGAGGATGTGAGAACTTCATGGAAAAGACCGCCGATCTTTTAGGAATTGGTCATGTTGATTTTCCTTCTTTAGGTTCTGGTGGCGGATGTGCTTGGGCCTTGTTTACTTACTTTAAGGCAAAAATCACCCAACCAATGGACTATATTTTGGAAAAGGTTGATTTTAAAGATTTGATTAAGGATATGGATTATCTGATTTTAGGTGAGGACTTAAGTCAGTTTAATGCCTATTCTTCTATAAATATGGCGAAACTTGCCAAAAGATACAATGATAAGATAAAGATTATCTTCCTTCACGATGATAACAATGAAGATAATTACGACAAGACCTACTTTGATTATATTTACAAATACCATATAGAGTCAGGTCTTGATAGGAATTCTCTTTTAGAAAAGATCAGACAATTGGCAGGCGAGATTAATAACAAATATCTCACAAGTCCTGAAAATTAGCTAGGAAAGCGGTACAATTATCTATTATGAATATTAAAAAATTAGGAGAAACAAAAGTGACGACTGTCCTTATGATAATCAATATAGCAGTTTTCGCTATAATGACTTTGACAGGAGGAAGCGAGAATATTGAAAATCTCGTAAGATTTGGAGCAATGGTCAAGCCCTTGTTTTATCAAGGCGAGTGGTGGAGAGCCCTTACGGCAGCCTTTATTCATATTGGATTTTTTCATATTTTATTTAATATGTATTTCCTTTATAATATAGGCCCTCTTTTTGAGAGACTTTATGGATCTATTAACTTTCTAATAATCTATATCCTGGCTGGAGTTTTGGGTAATATCTTTACCTATGCTTTCGGCGGGGCCAATACTGTCTCTGCCGGAGCTTCCACTTCCCTTTATGGGATGTTTGGACTTGCTATTGGTCTTATGATTAACTACAAGGATGATGAGATATTAAGAGGACTTGGGGCAAGTTTTATTTCTATAATAGTTATAAATATAGTCTATTCTTTGCTTGCACCTGGAATTGGAATTCAAGGACACATGGGAGGATTTTTGGCAGGGGTTCTTCTTGCTGGAATTTTCCCTGTTGTAAACAGACAGCTTCCAAAGACTACCATCTTGATTTCTGTATTAGCCTTCATAATCTTGGCTTTCTTGTTTATAAGAATTGGTAATAAGAGTCTGGGTGTTGGATAAGATGAAGTTATGGATATTAAGTCTAGTGTTTTTGTTAAGTGCATGTTCCTTTCAGTCTAAGGAGGAGTTCGAGAAAGAGATTGACGAAGTGGATAAACCCAAAGAAACTATAGAGATGCCGGAGGTAACTTACAAGGACGCATCTACCAAGGAGACTATTAGAAAAATCGACTTCGAAAAAGATTATAAGAAGGCTGTTATTGGTGATAATATAAGCCTTGATAAGGCTACAGGATTTATCAAGGAGATAAATTTTGCAGGAAGTCAAGTTGGTTTTGTGCTAGAGAAAGACCAAGCAAATATATTAAATCTCAAGCTAGTCTATGACGATGAAGGAAAGGTTGAGTATACTTACGGACCTCTTTCAAGAGAAGGTGAGCTTGTAAGTAGGATCAAGGTCATAAGCTTTGATTCGGAAAGCGGACCTATGCTTTTAGTAAGCGAGCTTTTAGTCTTTGAAAATGAAAGCCTAAGTAATTACTATTTATACAATAAATATCTAAGCCTGCTCGATTCTTTTTCCTTCTACAATACGACTGGAAAGATTGAGCCTGAAGTCAGAAGGCTAGATGATTTGGTAGAATCTAGTGAAACTTCTACTAAGAAGGACCTTAAGGAAGCTATAAGGGCCAGGATAGAAGCTGAAGATAAATATTTACAAGATATTTCTAGGGCCTATGACTTAGATATGGACTTGGCGAAGGACACTATTTTAGGAGAAGAGCTTGAAATAGGAAATCTTCTTTACGATAAAAAGGATAAGGAGATTTTAAATATCGAAAAGAGAAAGACTGAAGATGGGAAAGACACCATCACGATAAAATAGGAGAAAAAATGGAAAGAAAAGATATAGATCAAAGATTAAAATGGGATACGACTTCGATTTATGAAAAAGACGAAGACTTCTACGAAGATATAGAAAATGTCAAGAAATTAGCTGATAAGCTAGTAGGCTTTAAGGGAAAAATCACATCTAGTTTAGATAATTTCAAAGAATTTATCAAATTAGACGAAGAGTTTTCTAGAAAATTAGAGAAAGCCTATGTCTACGCATCATTAAAAAGCGATGAAGATACTAGAGTTACCCAATACCAAGAGATGGACCAGGTAGCTACCAACACATACGTTGCCTTAACCGAAGCCCTATCTTTCGTAAGGCCGGAGCTTTTGGCAACAGATCAAGAAAAGATTAATGAATATCTAAAAGATCCTGAGATAGCTCATCTTTCTCACTACTTTGAAGATATTGCTAGGTATAAAGACCACACCTTGGATGAGAAAAGTGAACAAATAATAGCAAGCTTTGGTAAGACTGCCCAAAATCCAAGTGCGACCTATATGATTTTCTCAAATGCTGATATGTCTTTTCCAAGTGTAGAAAAAGATGGGGAAGAGATAGAAATCACCGATGCGAACTTCGTAAACTTGCAACAAGATAAGGACAGGAATTTTAGACGTGAAGTCTATGAGAAATATTATAAGATCTATAGACAATTCTCAAATACCCTAGCAAGCACTCTAGATGGAGACTTCTCAGCTCACAACACAGAAGCTAAGCTTAGAGGATTCTCATCAGCTAGAGAAATGAGCTTGTTTGCTAATAACTTACCAGAAGAAATCTACGACAACCTATTAGAGGTAGTTCACGATAATGTCGATATCCACAGAGATTACACCACTCTTAGGAAAGAATTCCTCGGAGTAGATGACCTAGGATTCCATGATATTTACATGCCACTTGTAAAAGATTATGATAGGAAAATCGAATTTGACGAAGCTAAAGAAATCGTCCTCCAAGCTATCAAACCACTCGGCGAGGAATACGTAGAAGTAGCAAGGAAGGGATTTGAAACGGGATGGTTCGACGTTTGTCCAAACAAGGGCAAAAGGGGCGGAGCTTACTCATCAGGCTCTTACGATACTCAACCATTCATCTTACTCAACTACACAAATACAATAGATGATGTATTTACAGTAATTCACGAGTTAGGTCACTCCATGCACTCCTACTACACAAGGAGCAATCAAGAATACCAATACGGTTCTTATTCAATATTCTTGGCAGAGATTGCATCAACTACCAACGAGCTTCTTCTCCTAGACTATATGCTCAAAAACTCTAAGTCTGAGGAAGAAACAGCTTATCTACTAAACTACTTTGTAAACCAATTCAAATCAACAGTCTTTAGACAAACTATGTTTGCAGAATTCGAGCATAAGGTAAACAAATTAGTAGAAGCTGGTGAGCCAATTCCTGCAGAAAGGCTTCACGGAATATACAAAGAATTAAACGAAGATCTTTTCGGAGAAGATATAGAAGTAGATGAATTTATATCTGCAGAATGGGCGAGAATCCCACACTTCTACATGTTCTACTACGTATTCCAATATGCGACAGGATTTATGAGTGCCGTTGCCCTAAGTCAAAAAATCCTTCACGGAACAGATGAGGATAGAGCGGCTTATCTAAACTACCTAAAGGCAGGAGAGAGCGAATATCCACTAGAAGTCCTAAAGAAAGCGGGAGTCGATATGACAGGCAAGGATGCCATGCAAAAGGCTATGGATGTAGCAAGAGATGCTCTAAAAGATTTAAGAGAAGCAATATTATAAAAATATAAGTTATGAGGCTATGGCTATGCTGTAGCCTTTTTTATTTAAGCTTTAATTTGGGTAAATATAAATATAAGTGTAGCTTTTAATAAATAGAAAAGAGTATCTTATGACTTATAGGAAGAGAAAATATGAAATAGTAAAGAAATTTATGAATCCAGAGCTTATTAGAGATATGAGGTTTGTCTTTGCTAAGGATAGAAATAATAGGAAGGAAGATAAAGAAAGAGAGATTCGCCTTGGTCAAAATCTTGTCACCCTCTTTGAGGACTTGGGGCCAGTTTTTATTAAATTCGGCCAAATTTTATCTACCAGGAGAGATATATTCTCAGACAATATAATAAACGAACTAGAAAAGCTCCAAGATGATGTAAAGGAAGAGGATTTCTCCTATATAAGAGAAACTATAGAAGAAGAATTTGCTAGAGATATTGAAGAGATATTTGTAGAATTTGATAGAAAAGCCTTGGCGACAGGATCTATTGCCCAAACCCACTTAGCTTATATCAGGACAGATGATTCGGTCAAAAAGGTCGTAGTAAAGGTTAGAAGAAAAGATATAGAAGAGAGGGTAAGTGAAGATCTCACTATTATAAGGGACTTATATAGGAAATATCAGAGTAAACTTAACTTTATCGAATCCTTCGACTTAGGAGAAGTCCTAGAAGAATTTGGTAAAACTTTAAGAAAAGAGATTGATTTCAAAAATGAAAAGGAAAACATCTTAAAATATAGGGAAGATAATCAGAGGTCAAGTGACCTATCATCTCCAGCTGTCTACGAAAATTATTGTGGGAAGTCGGTCCTAACTATAGAATACATAAATGGTAAAACTATTAGATCAAGTTACGATAAAGACCCAGATACAAGAAAGTCTCTTGCCAAAAAAATCATCAAGGCCTACACCAATCAGATGTTTTCCTATGGCTTTTTCCACGCGGATCCCCATCCTGGAAATATCTTTGTAGATTCGGATGATAATCTATATCTAATTGATTTTGGTATTGTATCTACTCTTTCGGAAAACTACAGGTATCAGATAATCAAAATATTTCTAGGAGCAAGTTTTAACGAAGTAAGCCTTGTGACAGATGCCATACTTGGCATGGGACTTTTGGCCTTTGATAGCAAGAAGATACCGATTTTTGAAAGAAGAATCCAAAAGCTTTTGGATAAATACATGGCTATGAATATTAGCCAGCTAAAATTAGTAGAACTTATAGAGGACTTTTATAGGCTATTGGTAGATTTTTCAATCAAAATCCCATCAGAGCTTACTAATTTCGGCAAAACTGTATTAACTGTAGAAGGTCTTATAGAAAAGCTAGTCCCAGAAGAATCCTTCATAGCCCTAGCTATACCCCTAGCAAGACCCATGGCTCTTAAACTCTTAAGCCCAGACATAGTCTCAAACAAAATACTTAAAAATACTTACAATTCAGCAAGCTTTATAAATGAGCTGCCCAAAGCTTCTTTGAATATATTAAGGCAACTAGAAAGAGGAGATTTCGCTATAGAGCAAAAAAGAAGTGATAAGGATCTCAAACTTTTTGAGAGAATTGAAAAAAGAAAGGTTAATGCCATAGTTTTTATAGGTATTTGCCTAATCATATCATCTTCTATATTAAGCCTTGCTCTAATCGGGTTAAACAATAAGGATATGAGACTTCTAATAATATTGATTTTAACAATAAGCTTGATTTTTTCTCTTTACCTACTGAAAGGCTTACTGAAAAAAGGAAAATAATCTAGGCTCCTTCGGGGGCCTATTTTTTATGAATTTTACTAGGGCTTAATTTATTCTTTACAAAAATCCTTTACTATATTCTATAGTAAAAAGCTAAGGAGGAAAAATGTTAAACATAGCCCATAGGGGATTTAAGGGAGTATATCCAGAAAATACAATGCTCGCCTATGAAAAAGCAATAGAAACGGGAGCGGATGGTATAGAATTTGATGTTCACCTTACAAAGGACAGTGAACTTGTAATAATTCATGATGAAACTTTAGAAAGAACTACAGATGGAAAGGGTCTAATAAAAGATAAAACTTTACAAGAACTTAAAAAGTTAAATGCTTCAAAGGGATATCTAAATTGTGAAGTCCAGACAATACCTACCTTAAGAGAATACTTTGACTTTGCTAAAAACAAAGATATCATTACAAACATTGAACTTAAGACGTCCATTATAAGATACGAGGGAATAGAGAAAAAAGTTTATGCCCTCATAAATGAATATGGTATGAAGGATAAAATAATAATTTCGTCTTTTAATCACAATTCTTTAATCAAGATGAAAGAAATAGATAGAGAAATAAAATGTGGAGTCCTAGAATCATCAAGACTGTATAAACCATGGGAATACGTGAAAAACATGGGAATGGAATATTTCCATCCGTTAAATTTCACTATTAACAAAGAAATAGCAGAGAAATTCTTGGAAAATAATATAGGATTAAATATTTGGTTTGGCAAAGCGGACTACGACTTCAGCAAATGTCTAGACCTTAATCCGACAGGCCTTATAACAGATTTTCCTGATAGGGTTAGTGACTTACTTATAAAATAAATTTAATAAAAAATAGATTTATTTTACAAAAACATTACAAAGTTAATAAAAAAATTTGATATATTTCCTTTATAATTCTAAAGGAAATAAAATAAATGGAGGAATTATGTTTAAAAAAATCGCTAGCAGACTAATGTTAGTCTTGATGTTCGTTACTTTAACTGCATGTGCAGGACGTAATGAGGATTCGAAATCAATTGATACAGGAAAAGATAGTAAAAATAGTGAAAGCTCTGAATCAAACAGTAGCAATGATGCCACTAGTTCAGATGGCAAGACAACTATAGTATTTTGGCACTCAATGGGTGGTAATTTAAACGACGCCATAGACCATCTAGTTGCTGAATATAATAAGTCACAAGATAAATATTTTGTGAAGGCAGAATTCCAAGGAGAATACGACGATGCTCTTACAAAACTTAGATCATCTGCTTCAGGCAAGGATGTCGGCGCTGATTTGGTTCAAGTTTTTGAATTAGGAACAAGATATATGATCGACTCAGGTCTTATCAAACCTATGCAAGATTTTATCGATGAAGAAAATTATGACACAAGTCAATTAGAAGATAATCTTCTTGCTTATTATACAGTAGATGGAAAACTAAACTCTATGCCATTTAACTCTTCAACACCTCTTCTTTATTACAACAAGGATATGTTTGAGAAAGCTGGTGTGGAAGTTCCAAAGTCTTTGGAAGAGATGAAGCTTGTAGGTCAAAAACTTAAGGAATCTGGTGTTACAGATATGCCTATTTCCTTTAGTGTATATGGTTGGTGGATTGATCAATTCATGAATAAACAAGGGCTTGACCTATTTGATAATGAAAATGGTAGAAAAGCTAATCCTACAAAATCAGTATTCGAAGAAAATGGTGGTGTTACTAATATACTTAAGTCATGGAAAGATCTAGCTGATGAAGGTATAGCACCTAATGTTGGCAAACAAGGTGGAACTGCAGAATTTAATTCAGGAACAAGCGCTATGACATTTGCATCAACTGCTTCTCTTACACAAATATTATCAGAAGTAGGAGATAGATTCGAAGTTGGCACTGCATATTTCCCATCTGTAAAAGATTCTGATAAAAATGGAGTTTCAATCGGAGGCGCATCTTTATATGCTATAAATTCAGGTAATGAGGAAAAAATGGCAGGAACATGGGATTTCATCAAGTTCTTAGTAAGTGTCGAATCCCAAACATATTGGAATGCCAATACTGGATATTTCCCAGTAAATAAGGGAGTACTCGAGACACAGGAATTCAAAGATCTAATTAAGAAATCTCCACAATTTGAGACTGCAATCGATCAGTTACATGATTCAAAACCAGAAGATCAAGGGGCACTTGCAACAGTGTATCAAGAATCTCGACAAATTATGGAAAAGTACATTGAAGAGGTCCTAAATGGAAATATAAGCCCAGAAGATGCAAGCAAAAAGATGGCAGAAGAAATAGATGCTGCCTTAGAATCATACAACAAGGTTAACAAATAATGAATAAATACAATAATAAAGCCTATCTTTACATGCTTCCAGCACTGGCTCTATTAGCACTATTTGTATTTTATCCTTTCGTACAGACTATTATTCGTAGTCTGTACGCAACGGATAATATGGGGGCCAATACTCTTTTTATTGGATTTAAAAATTATTCGGATCTTCTATCTTCCCCTTCTTTTTGGAACAGTCTAAAGGTAACCATGATTTATGTTGTTATAGTTGTAATTATAGGTGTTCTAATAGGATTTTCTACAGCACTTTTGTGCAGAGTAAATTTTCCAGCTATCAGGTTATTCTCGGCTGCTTATTCTCTTCCTATAGCTATAGCTTCATCAGGTATGGCTCTAGTATTTAAAGTAATGCTTAACCAATCTGTAGGAATTTTAAATGTGATTTTAAAAACAAATGTCAACTGGCTAGCCGACCCTAATTGGGCTCTTGTAAGTGTAGGTATTCTTACAGCATGGCTAAACTCAGGTATGAATTTCTTGTACTTTTCATCAGGACTAGCTGGAATAGATGACAGCTTGTATGAAGCAGCTTCAATTGATGGAGCAAATAACTGGAATCAGTTTAAGCATGTTACCCTTCCTTCAGTAAGACCTATAATGTTTTTTGTTGTAGTTACTAATATAATCAATGCCTTCCAATCATTCGGACAAATAAAGCTTCTTACTCAAGGTGGACCAGGAGAGGCAACTAATGTAATAGTGCATGATATTTATAAAAATGCCTTTATGAACTACAGGTATGGTTATGCTTCCGCTGAATCAGTAGTTTTATTTTTTATAGTTATGATTCTTACAATCATAGCCTTTAGATCAAACGGAGACAATAATGCAAGTAAGTAGCAATGTAAAAGAGATTAATGCTAAACAAAAAGAAAAATCTATAAAAAGAAGTCTTAAAAAGACTGAAGTACTAAGATTGATTTTAAATATTATAGTAGTTTTCTTTGTACTATTTCCTATAATCTATGCTTTCGTTATGAGTGTAAAGCCTAGTCATGAATTGTACGACAAGACTTTTTTTACAGCACACCCAACTATTAATAATTATAAGGATGTATTTAAGATAGCCCCAATAGAAGGCTATATAATAAATTCTCTTATAGTTTCTGTAATCATAACCTTCTTTCAAATGGTAACTGCAATTTTATCTGCTTTTGCCCTTCACTTTCTAAATTTTAAGAAAAAGGGAATTCTATTTGCGATAATAATGGCGACAACTATGATTCCTGGAGAAACTACCATAATTTCGAACTTCTTGATGATTTCTGGATGGGGCTTTACAGATTCATTTTTTGGATTGGTTGCACCTTACTTAACTAGTGCCATGGGAATCTTTCTCTTTAGACAAGCTTTTAAATCTTTTCCTATGGAAATTTATGAGGCAAGTAAGATAGACGGAGCAAGTGATTTGGGTTTTATCTTTAGAATCCTTATTCCTCTTTCAAAACCGACAATAGGAGCCTTGGCTGTACAATCTTTCTTGGGAGCATGGAATATGTATATGTGGCCACTTCTTATAACTGGATCTGATAGATATAGGACGGTGCAAATTGGTATATCTATGCTAAATTCAGCAGATTCACAATCGATGCTTTTGATGATAGCAGGGGTTGTAGTTTGTATGATACCATCGCTAATAATATTTATGTTCGCCCAAAAGAATATGGTAAAGGGACTAACTACAGGAGCAGTAAAGGGGTAATTATGGCAAAAGTAAAATTAGAAGATATTTGGAAAATATATGATAATGGCTTCGAAGGAGCAAAGAATATAAATCTTGATATAAAAGATAAGGAGTTCGTAGTCCTAGTTGGCCCTTCTGGCTGCGGGAAGTCTACAACACTTAGGATGATTGCAGGGCTTGAACCAATAAGCAAGGGAGATTTGTATATAGATGAAGCTAGGATGAATGATGTAAACCCCAAAGATAGGGATATAGCTATGGTATTTCAATCTTATGCCCTATATCCTCATATGAGTATCAGGGATAATATGGGATTTGCTTTAAAGATGCAAAAAGAAAAGAAAGAGAATATAAATCAAAAGGTTGAAAAAATTGCAAAGATATTGCAACTTGAAGCTCTCCTAGATAGAAAACCAGCCCAATTATCTGGAGGACAAAGACAAAGAGTCGCCTTGGGAAGGGCAATGGTTAGAAATCCCAAGGTTTTTCTATTAGATGAGCCCTTATCAAATCTTGATGCCAAGCTAAGGGTGGAGATGAGATCTGAAATAGTCAGACTTCATAAGGAGTTAGATACAACATTTATCTACGTAACTCACGATCAAATAGAAGCTATGACAATGGGAGATAGGATTGCAGTTTTAAATCAAGGAGAACTTGTCCAATTTGATACACCTTTGAACCTATATTATAGGCCAAGGAATAGATTTATTGCAGAATTTATTGGTTCTCCTAAGATGAACATAATCGAAAGCAATTTAACAAAAGAAGGATCTTCGCTTTATGTAGAACTTTTTTCTAGAAAGATTAAATTACCTGACTTTAAGACGAAGGATCTTCTAGAAAAGAAAGTAGAAGAGGGAAAAATCCTTCTAGGAATCAGGACGGAAGAATTTAACTACGATAAGGAATCTGATATAAAAGTTAAGTTTTCGAATGTTGAGTACATGGGATCAGATACCTATGGTTATACTAGAACCGATAGGGGAGAAACAATAGTGATGCGCTTTGATTCTAAAGATCCTATATTAGTTGATAAGGAAATTCCTATAAGTATTAGTGAGGAAAACACCTATATTTTTGATATAGAAACTGAAATTTGTATTTCATTTCCTGAAAAAAACGTAGATCCTATAAAACTACAAGAAGTTATAGATGCATAAGAAAAGACATACTAGTCGTTTTAGACTAAGTATGTCTTTAAATTACGATTATAACTTTTTGAAAATAATGTTAAGAAGTTCTTCCTTTCTTTTATAGGATAGCTCGTCTTCCTTTAGTCTATTATCACTTTCTTTCTCGATTTTTTCTTTGATATCATCTTTTAACCTATCTTCTGCGAAAGTATATACCGTAGAATTCTCCTTATCTATATGCTCTCTTAAAAGATTTACATAGGCCATAGAGTTTGCGATAATCTGGAGGATATCTCTATCATCTTTTGTTTTCTTGTAAGAATTTAGTGAGTTTTCAAGCTTAAACGCATAGGATCTAGCAAGTTGATGCTCGACTAGCATACCATTTTTTATGACTTTTTCTCCCAAAACTCCTAGCTCTTCTATCATATATTTAAAAAGTATATCTTCTTCCTTCTTGTGATGGATTCCATCTGCGAACTCTCTAATAAAGGAGATGCTTGCTCTGAAGAATTCCTCATCTATAGTTTTATCCTTTAGAATAGAAAGACATTCTTCCTCTAACCTATCCAAAAACTTTGTTATCTGATCGTGTTCTTTTACTAATATTTCTATAGCTTTCATATTATCACCTCTATATATTATACTAGAGTTTTTATGAAAACTACTAGCCTTCTTGTATAATCTAATTAGGAGGATGTATGCATTATACAGGAAACGAAATATATAGGCCGCCCCTTGAGGCAAGGACGCCTCTTTTGGAAGTAACTAGAGGATGCTCTCACAACAAGTGCGTATTTTGCACTATGTATCAACACACACCTTTTTCTCTAGCTCCCAAGGAAAATATAATAAGTGACTTGGAGGAGTTGGCATTTTACTATCCAAATCTTGAAAGAATCTATCTCTTAAATGGAGATCCCTTCGCCCTATCTTTTGAAAAACTTAAGGAAATAGGGGAATTAATCCATAAATATTTACCAAATATCAAAACAATAACTTCATATGCCTCATTTTATAATATGAAGAACAAAACAGTAGCAGAACTTAAAGAGTTAAAGAAATTGGGTTTTGATGAATTATATATAGGAGTGGAGACAGCTTACGAGCCAGCCCTACTTAAGATAAATAAGGGTTGTAACTTAGAAGAATACAAGGATTCCCTAGGTAAAATAAAAGAAGCAGGACTAAGCTATCATGCCATCCTTATGATGGGAGTGGCAGGAAGTGGAAATTCAGAAGTAAATGCCAAGGCTACGGCAGAATTTCTAAATATCTACCCAGCCAAATCTATATTTCCTATGACAACATCGGTCCAATATGGATCTGAGCTTTACAAAATGAGGAAAGAAGGAGATTTTAAGGAAGCAAGCCTTGGAGAAATTATAAAGGAACAAATAGTCTTAGTAGAAAATTTAGACTATCCTGACGAAGCTCTTTTCTCATCAGGACACATGGTAAATCTCATAAACGTAAGTCATAGATTTAAAAATAAGGACAAAATATTGGAAAAACTAAATTATGCCCTAGAAAACCTAAGCCCTGAGATATTGAACTCAACAAATGAGAGGCAAGCTAGGTAAAGAAAAATCGCCCGGAGGCGATTTTTTTAGTCTTCGCTATAGGATTTGAAAGGTTGATCTGTTTTTGGAAGCCTATCTGGCGTTATTGAAAGTCCCATTTTATTTTTTTCGTGTTTTAGCTCTATTAGTAGGGAAATCATCATAAAAATTATTGCCAGAGAAAAAGGCAAGGCTACAATGATTAGGGTATTTTCAAGAGCTGTAAGACCGCCAGAAAATAGGAGGGATATAGCTATAAGGGCAAGCAGAGCTCCCCAAACTATTTTCTTCTTATTGGAGGGGGTAATCTTTCCTTTGTGTTAACTTAAAGAAAAAGGATAGAAACAAATATAGCATATATAAATATAGCATATATATAGAAAGAAAAATAAAAAAAGAAATTATTTGACAAGAAGAAAAATCCATAGTATTATAATAAGGCACGTTCCAAGAGCGAGCGGAAAATATTAAAAGAAAAAATATTTGACAAGTCACTCTTGAGGGTGTATACTTATCTTATACCGCATGAGCTTAAAGCTTTGGAAAATTAAAAAAATCATAAAAAAATGATGAAATTATTTGACAAACAAAAACTTATGTAGTATCATATAAGAGTCGCAAGATACAAGCGACGTTGAACCGAGATTAACATCATAAGATGATAATCATAAATTATATAGAATACAATAACAACAACCAAAGTTAATACTTTGAGTACAATGATTCTTATCTTTATATATATAAAAGATGAGGACAAAATTTAAATCACGCATTTGATATAAGTCAGATGTAAATGATAGAGTCTTGATCAAAAGATTCTCATAACAAACTATTTATGAGAGTTTGATCCTGGCTCAGGATAAACGCTGGCGGCGTGCATAACAC
>NZ_JAPJPG010000040.1 GCF_030825785.1 Anaerococcus sp. | reverse complement strand
GTGATATATCAGCATTAATTAATCATGAACCTAATTCTATTTTTGAAATAATGCATATAATCTTTGATTATGAAAAAGATATGAAGTTTAGACCGTTGGCAGGTGATGGAGAAATTACTGGACTTTTATCAAATGATGTAGACTTCAATAATTTTCTTATAGAGTGGAATGAGATGAGAAAAAAGCATTATAACGATGAGATAACAGACGAAGAATTTGAAGATTGGAAGTTATCTTACCCTAAAAAATCAAGATTTTTAAAATAAAATATGTACTCAAAAAGACCACACGTGGAGAGTGTAGTATTGATGTCAAGGATATCATAAACTCAACAGTGGTTTAAAAATTAATAATATATCTCGATTTGTAAAGAAAATATGGAGATAAATAAAATTGAACTTGTGGAGAGACAGTATGATTAAAAAAAGTATGAGATCCGAGCATGGAAAAACTTATTATTGGACTAATGAAAATGTCGAAAAACCAAGTATCGTAATGCTTCCCGGATTGACAGCTGATCGTAGATTATTCGACAAACAGGTAGATGAATTTAAAAATGATTTCAATATTATTGTTTGGGATTGCCCATGTCATGGAGAGTCTAGACCGTATAGTACGTTTAATTACAAATTTGTGACGAAAGAGCTAGAAAGTATATTAAAAATTGAGAATGTTAAATCGGCAATATTTATTGGGCAATCACTTGGAGGAATGATAGCCCAATATTATATAGAAGGACATCAAGAACAAGCGATAGGTTTTATTTCTATAGATAGTGTTCCTTTTGGTAATTATTACAGCAAATTAGATATGTTTTGGTTGAATCAGATTGAGTGGATATGTAAACTATATCCAGATAAAATGCTAAGAGACTTCATAGCAAAAGCTTGTGGTATCACTGAGTATACTCAGAACAGTATGAAACTTATGCTTTCAACCTATAGTAAAAAGGAATTATGCCACTTGATGTGGATAGGTGAAGCAGCATTTATACTTGAAAATCATGAAATAAATCTGAAATGTCCTGTATTGCTCCTACTTGGGGAACACGATAAAGTCGGTAAAGTGTCGCAGTATACAAGAGAGTGGCAAAAAAGGGAAGGATACCCACTACACATTATTAAGGATGCCGCTCATAATTCAAATCAAGATAATCCGGATGAAGTAAATGATTTTATCAGGAAATATATAAATAAATGGTTATAAAAATATTGTAACTACTGTACAATTCGACAAATCTCAGTTTATTGACATTATCAAGTTATGAGTTTATATTAGACAAAACCTATAAAACTTGTACGAATATTGTAGGGTAGGAAAAGAAATCTTCCTCTAAAATAAAATAAACAGAAAGAAAGGGGGATCGAAGTGAATATTATCAAGTCGTTTAACAATTCGATTGATTATCTTGAAACAGTTCTTGATGGTGAAGTCAGCGAAAAGAAAGTAATTCAATTATCCGGATACTCTTATTCATGTTTAGTCGCTTGTTTTCTATTCTAACCGAAACAACGCATTCAGAGTATTTAAGAAGCAGAAGATTAACTGAAGCAGCTATTATATTAAGAGATACAGATGAAAAATATTTAATTAATGAGTTTTATAAAAATTTTGACTCAAATAAATTTGAGGATTTCTGTAACGAAAAAAATATAAAATTTAAAAGAAATGTTCATATTGGATAAAAACAAAGACCGTAGCTTGAAACCACGGTCTAATTTTTTGTCCAAATGTAAACCACTTGGAACTATTATTCAATTTATTCTTTTTTACAAATGTTCCCATTTTAATCCCAGTTGCAGTTTTTAATCTTCTGTAACCGTTGATTTTACAAGGTTTTTGATTTTTTTGCGATTATTCCCATTCAATTGTTCCTGGTGGTTTGCTGGTTATATCGTATACTATTCTTCCTACTCCTGCTACTTCGTTTATCATTCTGTTGGATAGGGTTTGCATTAGGTCGTATGGGAGGTTGGCGGCTTCTACTGTCATGGCGTCGGTGCTGGTTACTGCTCTTACTGCTATGACGTTTTCGTATACTCTTGCGTCTCCTTTTACTCCTACAGTCTTGATTGGTGTCCATACTGTGAAGTATTGCCAGATGTCTTCTTTTAATCCGAAGTTTTCTACTTCTTCTCTTAGGATTGCGTCTGTTTCTCTTACTATTTCTAGTTTGTCTTTGGTGATTTCACCAATTACTCTTATGGCAAGGCCTGGTCCTGGGAATGGTTGGCGCCATACCATATCGTGTGGTACTCCTATTGCCTCTCCTACTGCTCTTACTTCGTCTTTGAAGAGTTCTCTTAGTGGCTCTACGAGTCCTACGAAGTCCATATCTTCAGGAAGACCTCCTACGTTGTGGTGGCTTTTGATGACACTTGCCTTATCTTTACCACTTTCGATTACGTCAGGGTAGATTGTTCCTTGGACTAGGTATTTGGCTCCTCCGATTTTTCTCGCTTCCTCTTCGAATACTTCTACGAAGTGGTTGCCTATGATTTTTCTTTTTTCTTCAGGCTCTTCCACTCCTTCTAGAAGACTTAGGAATTCTTCTGATTTGTCGACCATTTTTACGTTTAGACCAAGGTCCTTGTAGGTTTCCATTACAGATTTGGCTTCGTCTTTTCTTAGTAGGCCGTGATCTACGAAGATACATTGGAGATTATCTCCTATAGCCTTTGATACGATTGTCGCTGCTACTGATGAGTCTACTCCACCTGATAGGCCGCAGATCATTTTTTCTCCAGAGTATTTTTCTTTGATTTCAGCAATTTTCGCCTTGGCAAAGTCTTCCATAGTCCATGTTTTCTCAGCTTGGGCTATATTTATTACGAAGTTTTCTAGCATTTGTTTTCCATACTCAGAGTGGACTACTTCTGGGTGGAATTGTACCGCATAGATTTTCTTTTCTTTGTTTTCTATACCTGCCACTGGTGCATTTAAGGTCCAAGCGATCTTCTTGAAGCCTTCTGCGATTTTGTTTACTCTGTCCCTGTGGTTCATCCAGATTACGGATTCTTGAGGTACATTTTGGAAAAGCTCACTTTTTTGGTCTACAAATAGTGGAGTTTTACCATATTCACCGTTTTTAGGTGTTTCAACTTCTCCCTCGTAATAGTGGTTGATATATTGGAGTCCGTAGCAGATTCCTAGTATTGGAATGTCTAGGTCAAATATTCTGTCATCAGTCTTTAGTGAGTTTTTGTCGTTTACTGATTGTGGGCCGCCTGTTAGGATTATTCCTGCAACATTTTCAAAATCAATGTCCTCGATTTTGGTATCGCAGTCGAATAATTCAGCGTATACTCCCATTTCTCTAACTCTTCTTACGATGAGTTGGTCGTATTGGCCGCCGAAGTTTAATACTATAATTTTGTCTTTCTTCATGCCCCCTCCTTTTATTGGACGTGCTTTTTGCTCTCTTCTGGAAACTTTTCGAAGTAGTATTGGACAATATCTGTTGCAGTTTGCTCGATTGTGTTTTCTGTAACATCTATCACCTTACAATCTAGGTCCTTGAAGACTTCGTGTGCATATTCTAGCTCTCTTCTGATTCTTGTATCCTCGTAGTATATTGACTCTCCTACTATGCCTAAGGACTTACTCCTTACTTCCCTGATGTTTGATAGCTTGTCAGGGTCTATCACAAGGCCTATGATCCTTTCAGGATCTACTTCAAATATCTCACGTGGCAATTTTATTTCTGGCACGAGAGGAAGGTTTGAGACCTTGAAGTTTTTGGTTGCAAGAATCATGGTTGTAGGAGTCTTGCTGGTCCTTGACACTCCTACAAGGACTATGTCTGATAGAGGAAATCCCCTAGGATCTTTGCCATCGTCGTATTGGATGGCAAACTCTATGGCTTCTATCATATTGAAATAATCCTCGGATAGGGTTCTGGTTAGGCCGATTTTTCTTACCGCCTTAAGGCCAGTCGCTTCTTCTACCTTTCTGATTCCGTAGTTTAGGATGTCAAGTACTTCGATGTTTTTTTCTTTGGCTACAGCTCTTAGATGCTTGGATAGGTCTTCGTTGGCGATGGTTTGAACGACTATACAATTGCTGTCAGCCTGATCCATCACTTCGTCAATTTCATCTGTTGTATCTATACTTGGTTTTCTAATAAGATTTACTTTAAGGTTAGGAAATTGGCTTGTAACTGACTTGATGTAGTTTTGTGCAGTCTCTCCGGTCGAATCACTTATAAGTATTGTAGTCAATTCTTTCATTTTTTACCTTACTATTTCTTTTATATCGAGGATTTGTTCAATCCTTCTTGCCAGTTTGTTTTGCATGGCGATTCTATTGTTTTTGACTTCTTCGTCTTCTACATTGATCATGGTATTGTCTAGATAAGTATTACCTATTTCGCTAGTTTCTTTTATCCTGTTAAGCTCTTCCAAAAAGTTCGCTTCTGCACTTGGACTAAAGTCTCCAAGCTCTGTGATTTTCTCATAGAAAGATCTTTCTAGGTCATTTTCGAATAAGTCTTCTCTTACTTCAGCATCTACCCTATAGTCTGAGAGGTTTACGATTCTTGTAAAGTAAGATACTTGATCTTCATTATCTTCTAAGAAGCTATCAATGCTTTTAGCCTTCTTTACGATTTTTATGATATTTAACTCGTCTGTATTTATTACAGAATTTACTGTATCGTAGCTTACCCCATCGTCGATTAGCTTGTTTTTGAGTCTGTCCCTAAAGAAGTCTAAGACCTTGTCCATTGCTGTATCATAATCGAAGGCAAGTTCATTCTTTTCTGTATAGACTAGGAGGGCATCATTTACAAGCTTTCTTAGGTCTATATCGATAGAATTTTCTAGGAAGATATTTATTATTCCAAGACAGGCCCTTCTTAGACCGAATGGGTCTTGGCTTCCTGTTACGTATTTTTCTATAGCGTAGAGACCAACTATGGTATCCATCTTATCTGCTATAGAAAGGATGATACCTGTGATATTTTTTGGTAGGGCTGATCCAGAAGATCTTGGCATGTAGGATTCTTCTATGGCTGTTGCCACTCTTTCTTCCTCGCCTGACTTACTTGCATAAATCCTACCCATAGTTCCTTGTAGCTCGGTAAACTCTACTACCATCTTTGTCACAAGGTCTGCCTTTGATAGGTAGGCTGCTCTGCCTATAGGATGTGCCATATCTTCGCCAATAGCTAGGGCTTGTCTGTATCTTTCTGTAAGGTCCGTGAGCCTTTCTGTCTTAAGCTTCATATTGCCCAAACCTTCAAAGAAGGCAAGATTTTCTAGTTCGTCTACATAGGCTTCGAGCGGCTTTTTCATGTCTATATCGTAGAAGAACTTGGCATCTTCAAGTCTTGCTACTAGGACCTTTTTGTTTCCCTCTACTACATTTTCATTAAATTCTTCGTCACCATTTCTTACGACTAGGAAGTATGGGAGAAGATTTTTGTTCTCATCTAGAACTGGGAAATATCTTTGGTGGTCCTTCATTGGAGTTGTTATTACTTCTTTTGGGATTTCTAGATAGTCTTTGTCGATTCCCCCTATTAGTACAGTTGGATATTCTACTATATTTATAACTTCATCTAGGAGGGCTTCGTCTTTCATATACTCTCCGCCAACTTCGCTAGATAGTCTGTTAAGTCCTCTTTGGATGATGTCTTTTCTGTCCTTATATTTTAGGATTACGTAGTTTTCCTTAAGGAGGTTTTCGTAGTTTTCAATCTTGTCAATTTCTATATGATTGGATCCAAGAGTTCTGTGGCCCTTGGTCACTCTTCCTACAGAAATTCCCTCAGCATCAAAGTCTAGAACTTCGTCATCTAGGATTGATACAAACCATCTGATTGGTCTTGCCCATTTTATTGACTTTCCTGCCCATCTCATAGATCTTGGGAAGGAAATTGACTTCACTAGTTCGTAGACATTTTCTCTTAGGACTTCAGAAACTGATTTTGACTTTTCCTTTTTTTCTACATAGATATAGTCTTCGCCCTTGAATTCTCTGATTACTACATCAGATATGTCCGCTCCTTGGCCTTTTAGGAAACCTAAAAGAGGCTTCTTTGGCTCGCCGCCTTCGTCATAGGCGATCTTTACACTTGGTCCTTTGACAGAGACGGTCTTTTCTGTAAGGTCTGCTTCTAAATTGTTTAACAAGATAGCAAATCTTCTTGGAGTTGACTCTATTGAGATAGACTCGCAAGTTAGTTTGTTTTCATCTATTAGTTTTTTAAATTTATCTTCTAATTGTCTTTTGGTGTTTTTGACATAATCAGAAGGTATCTCTTCTACTCCGATTTCTAATAAGTAATTACTCATCATTATCCTTTCTTAGAAGAGGGTAGCCTAACTCTTCTCTTTTCTCGATAAACTTGTGGGCTACCTTGCTTGATACGTCTCTTACCCTTTTGATATAGTGGCTTCTTTCAGAAACTGATATGGCCCCCTTAGCATCTAGGGTATTGAAAGCGTGGCTTGTCTTTAAGACATTGTCGTAGGCAGGTATGCATAGACCTAGATCGATTAGTCTGTTGGCTTCTTTTTCATAAATATTAAACAATTCTTCTAGGACTTCGTTGTCTGCGTCTTCGAAGGAATATTTGGAATTCTCGTATTCGGCTAGACCAAAGATGTCTCTGTAAGTGAGATCCTTAGACCACTTAATATCAAATACATTATCCACTCCTGATAGATACATAAAGATTCTTTCAAGACCAATGGTAATCTCACCACTTTCGATCTCGCAGTTGATACCTCCGACTTGTTGGAAATAAGTAAATTGTGTAATCTCCATTCCATCAAGCCATACTTCCCAACCGAGTCCCCAGGCTCCTAGGGTTGGACTTTCCCAGTTGTCTTCGACAAATCTTATGTCGTGCTCTCTTGGGTTAATTCCTATTGCTTCCAAGCATTCTAGGTAAAGCTCTTGGATATTATCTGGGGTTGGCTTTAGGAGAATTTGCATTTGGTGGTGTTGGTAGAGTCTGTTTGGGTTTTGCCCATATCTACCATCTGCTGGCCTTCTTGATGGCTCCACATAGCACACCTTCCAAGGCTCAGGACCTAGGGCACGCAAAAATGTATTGGGATTCATAGTTCCTGCTCCCTTTTCCGTATCGTAAGGAAGCATTACCGAACATCCCTCATTCTTCCAAAACTCTTCAAGTTTCATTATTAAATCTTCAAAGTACATTCTAATTCCTTTCGCTTAATCTCTTATAGACCCAATCCATAGAAGAAAACTTCTTGATATCAAGGCTAATTAAGCAATAATCTATTATTAATCTCGCTACTTTCTCATAGTCAGGGCTCATCTTAAGCTTACTAAGCTCTTCTGATTTTGTATATAATAACTTCATAAAATATACGAGGTCATCTCTAGTAAGATAAATCACATTATCCGCATCCTTCTTATGCTCTTCGCATATGAGGGAGGCTTCTCTGATAGAAAAGTAGCCTGTCGCCTTATCTATAATTCTACCGCAAATGCCGCAAGTAGAAAAGTTCGGCTTTAGACCTGAAAATGATATATATTTGATTAAAAATCCCAAAAATATATTAAGATAGCCATAATCAGCGTCTTCTAAGGCCCTAAAGCTTGTATCAAGGAGCTTAAAGACTGTATCCTTCTGGCTTGTATCGATAGTTTTTAGGAGAAAATCACAAATGGCCGACTTGTAGAGGATGATGTCAAAATTCTTGGCACTTTTCTTGTATGATTCTACCAAGTAGCCGTCCCTTATACCGTAGAAGTCTCCCTTCATCTTGTACAAGGATAAGTTTACCTTCATAAATCTTCCTGTCAAAGAAAGAAGGCCGGAGTTTTTTCTGTAAACTCCCTTGGCCATGATAGAAATTCTGCCGACCTTGTCGGTAAATACTTCTATGATTTTGCTAGTCTCCTGATAGCTAAACTCCCTTAAGATAAAGCCTGTCACGTCCTTAAGCTCACTTGTAGCCAAAGCGGTCCACCAGCTTTTCTTTCTTTCTCCAGTCCTTTTCTACCTTGACCCACAATTGGAGGTTGACCTTACTTGATAGGAATTTTTCTATCTCACTTCTCGCATCCATGCCGATTTTCTTGATCATCTGGCCATTTTTGCCGATAACAATCTCCTTGTGGCTATTTTTCTCCACCACAATTGTAGCCCTTATATCTATTAGCTTCTTGTTAGATCTTTCTTTGAAATCATCAATCCTAACAGCCACACCGTGAGGGACTTCGTTGGATAAGTTTCTAAGAGCCTTCTCTCTTATTATCTCTGCTACGATAAATCTCTCGCTCTTATCTGTGATCATATCCCTATCGTAGTAGGCTGGGCCAAAGTCAAGCATTTCCTTGATAGTGTCTAAGAAAACATCAATATTTTTACCTTCTAGGGCGGATATTTCTATAATTCTATCGAAATCGTAAGCCCTAAAATTCTCTCTGATATGGGCTAATTTCTCCCTATCAGCAAGATCGGTCTTGTTTATTAGAAGAATCTTGGGAAGCTTGATTTTTTCAAGCATTTCTAGGATTTCTCCGTCAATCCTTCCAATTTCTTCTGAATCATCAACAACCATGGTGATGATGTCAGATTCCTTGAGGCTTTCTTCTGAGAAGGTCAAAAGCCTTTCTTGAAGCTTGTTTCTAGGAGTTTGGATCCCCGGCGTATCAAGAAAGATTATCTGACTTTCCTCATCGTTATATATAATTTGTATCTTATCTCTGGTAGTTTGGGGCTTGTTTGAAATTATAGAAATCTTCTCTCCTATAATCTTCTCCATTAGGGTTGACTTTCCAACATTGGCCCTACCTACAACAGAGATGAATCCTGATTTTATCATTGTAAATCCTTTTTGCCAAAACTATATGGAAGTAAATCTTCCAAAGTATAGGTCTTATAATCATCTAGGGAGTTTGCTATTACGATTTTCGTATCCTCATCGAAAAACTCCGCCATAAATTGCCTGCAGACTCCGCAAGGATATGTATCTATCGAATCTCCTGTGATAACTATTGTATCAAATTCTCTATAACCCTTGGAGATGGCAGCAGCAAGGGCAGATCTTTCCGCACAAATTGTCGGTGAGTAAGAGGCGTTTTCGATGTTTACTCCCTCAAAAACCTCGCCTTCTTTTGTAAGGAGAACCGCCGAAACCCTAAAGTGCGAATAAGGAGAGTAAGATTTTTCCTTATTGTCTAGGGCAAGTTTTATTAATTTATCTAAATCTTTCATGAAAATATCCCAAATATTGCAAGTGCCACACTTATGCCAAGTATGGCTCCTCTAATTATCTCTTTTATCGAATGAATATCTGCCTCGTATCTGGATTCTGCAACTATAAGGGCGAGTAAGACCATAAGAATCATTACCATGGGATTGTCCACAAGGAGGATTCCAATGGTCGCAAGGCCAAATGATACGGAAGTATGTCCGCTCACAAAGCCTCCCCTAAAGGCGGTTCCATGACCCTCGTAGAAAATTCCCTTAAGGAATATGGTTATGATTATTATTAGGGAAATCGAAATTACCGCCAAATGGCTCGGTCTTCTCGCAATCCTCAAGATTACTGAGTCGTAGAAGTTTAAGAACTTATCGAAAAATATCATATAGCCTACAAAAAGTGCATTAAGGGCTGCTATAAAGGTTGCCGCAGCAGATACGTCCTTGGCGGACTTGGCAAGAGATAGCCACCTACCGTCAGCTGCTATATCGACAGCATTCTCAAGGGCTGTATTTACAAGCTCTAGAGCTATGACTGATGATATAGCAAAGATTAGAAACATCATCTCAATTCTAGAAATATTGAAAAACAAGCTTGCCACAAAGACTATAGCGCAGGCTAAAAGATGAAATTTCATGTTTTTCTCGTGATTTATGGCAAAGACTAGACCCTCGTAGGCATAGTCGAAGCCTTTGAGAAACTTCTGCCCATGGCTTAGGTTCTCCTTGGTATAGATCTTCTCGTACTCTACATTGGCGTATCTTTGCTCAAGTCTTAGCTCTTCCTTGATTTCTTCCTTAAGCTCATCTCTAAATTCTAGAAACTTTTCATCTTCCTTATTTGTTTCTTCTTTTTCCTTCTTGTAGTCATTTTTGTCCATATGGTCAAAGTCTTCTTTATCTTCGTCCTTGAAGACTCTAAGATTTCTCATCACTTCCTTCTCACGATGACGCATCTCTCTTTTCTCGTCTTCTTCCATATGATCGTAGCCTAAAAGATGGAGGGTGGAATGGCAGGTCAGATACATGATCTCTCGCCTTAGAGAATGGCCGAACTCCATGGCCTGATCTTTGGCAACATCCATACAGATTACTATATCTCCCAACATCTTATCTCTATCTGGAAGGTCTATAGTATCATCTAGGGGGAAGGATAAGACATCTGTTGGCCTATCCACATCCCTAAATTCCCTATTTAATCTATGAATCTCCTCCCTGTCGACAAAGGTGATAGAGACTTCATAGTCCTCATCCAACCCCTCTGTCTTTAGGACTTCCTTGACAGTTCTTTCTAGGTCAGCATCCATTTCTATTTTTTCTTCTGTATTGTTTTCAATTAAAAGATGCATAAGCCTTCCTATTCTTTCTTGCTATTAGCTTCCTTTTCTTTTCTCTCAGCCATCCTTCTCGCATCTTCCTTATCGTAGGCATCGATTATCCTTTGAACAAGAGGGTGTCTTACTACATCTATAGAAGAAAATTCCATAAAGGCAATTCCTTCTACATTCTTTAGTATATGCTCTGCCGCCCTTATACCGCTTTTCTTGCCACGAGGAAGGTCGACTTGGGTCTTATCTCCTGTGATTATGGCCTTGGAACCAAAGCCAAGTCTTGTAAGAAACATCTTCATCTGCTCGTGGGTCGTGTTCTGTGCTTCATCTAGTATCACAAAGGACCTATCGAGCGTCCTACCTCTCATGTAGGCAAGGGGAGCGACTTCTATAAGGCCTTTTTCTACGAGATTTTGATAAGTATCAAAGCCTAAAATATCAAAAAGCCCATCATATAGTGGTCTTAGATATGGATCTACCTTATCTTGAAGGTCTCCTGGAAGAAACCCAAGGCTTTCCCCTGCTTCGACTGCTGGACGAGTGAGTATTATCCTATCCACTTCCCCAGCCTTGAAGGCTCTAACGGCCATGGCAACAGCAAGGTAGGTCTTTCCTGTTCCTGCTGGCCCTATACCAAAGACAACATCATTATTTCTGATCTTTTCAATATAAGACCTTTGGCCTAGGGTCTTTGGCTTGATTGGCTTGCCATCAGCCCTTGTGACTATCACATCGCCCAAAAGCCCCTTAATCACGTCTTTATTTTCTCTTTCGAGCATGTCTGCGTGATACTTGATCTTTTGAAAGTCTAGGGACTCGCCCTTACTTATAAGAGTAAGGAGTTGTTCTAAGAGATCCTTGGTAAGCTTAGTATTAAGCTCTTCTCCCTTAATCTCCAGGTCATTATCCTTAACCTTAATCTTGGTATCAAATCTTTCTTCTATATATTTTCTGTTTTTGTCAAAACTCCCAAACAAGCTAATAACTTGGTCAGGGTTTTCTATTGCTAATAATTCTATGATATCAATCCTCCATTAAGAATATTATACTATTTATTGTTACAAATATGTTGAAATTTCTGAAATTTAAAAAACTTCTATATAAAATAAAAGTTTATCAAATAAGGCCCCTATCTGAGGAAGGGCCCTAGTTTCTAATTGAATTTACATTGAGGGGAAGTAGCTCCCTTATCTCTAATGGTCCTAGCCACAATGAATGAAGTGAATTTATGGCAGGTGCCGGACTGTCGGGCTTCGATTTTTGAAGAAAATCGAATAGTGGGACTTATTTGAAAAATAAGTCCCAAGAACTCGAAGAGTTCACAATCGAGGATTTTCGAGATGAAGGGCAAGCCCTGCTATCCTCAATGAGCCGGATGGGCTTGTCTCTGAATCCGAAAACTTCCGTCGAGCGTAGTCGAGAGATTTCTTTATATTTAACCAAATCAAGCGACTTATAAATGATTTATAATAATCTATAGATAGAAGGAAGAAAGCAAGCCCTAAAGCTTGCATCCTACTTTCTCTTAGAGACAGGCTTACCCAAAATTTCTGAGTAGATCAAGGCCTTTCTAAGAGTCTTTCTTTTGTTTTTGCTTTTATTTTCTTCGTAGAGCTTTTCTTTTTTTCTCTTTGCCCTACTTTCTTCTATCCTTCTTTCAGCTGCCGGGTCTCCCTCTTCCTTTATTATTCTGAAGTCTTCTTTGGGGAGCTTTCCTTGCTTTTGCTTAGTATTATTCGAAACTTTTTTCTTTATCTTTTTATTATTAGATCCAAACATCTCCCCGACCGGCTCATCCATATATTCGTTTAGGAGCTCGTTAGTCTTCTTTAACCAATCGTCGAAGGATGGCTTGCGTTTTTTCCCCTGGTCTTTTTTCTTAGGAAAGATTCTAGACATCTAGATCAGCCCCATCTTCTCCAGAAATTGACTCACGCATCTTGGTGTCGGCATTTACATTTTTGATATTGTAATAATCCATAACACCGAGGTTGCCCTCTTCGAAGGCCTTGGCTATAGCTGTTGGAATCTTACTTTCTGCCTCAACTACCTTGGCCCTGTTTTCTTGCTCAAGGGCGATAGCTTGGGCACGTCTTTCCTCTGCCTTAGCTTGGGCGATATTCTTATCTGCCTCTGCTTGATCTCTTTGAAGTTGGGCACCGACGTTTCTTCCGACATCCACATCCGCTATATCAATAGATAAAATCTCGAAGGCAGTTCCGCTATCAAGCCCCTTCATAAGAACTGTTTGGGAAATATTGTCAGGATTTTCTAGAACTTGGGCGTGAGAATTAGATGAACCCACTGTGGTTACAATACCTTCTCCGACTCTGGCAATGATTGTCTCTTCACCTGCACCACCTACTAGTCTTTCGATATTTGCCCTAACAGTAACCTTGGCTATAACCTTAACCTCGATTCCGTTTTTGGCAACAGCGGCGATTACTGGTGTGTTGATTACCTTTGGTGTAACAGAAACTTGGACAGCTTCGAATACATTACGTCCTGCAAGGTCAATGGCTGCGGCCTGCTCAAATGAAAGGTCGATGTTTGCTCTTTCTGCCGCAATTAGTGCATCAACTACTTGATTGATATCTCCTCCTGCTAGGTAGTGACTTTCCAAATCATTGGTAGGAATTTGAATCCCTGCCTGGTGAGACTTAATCATTGCATTTACAATCTTTGATGGAGAAAGTCTCCTAAAACGCATAGCGACAAGGGCTGGCATTGAAATATTTACTCCTGAAAATCTAGCAGTTATCCAAAGTCCAACCGGAACCATGGTGAAAAACACCACCAATAAAACGACAATTATGCCTAAAATTACAAAATTCATCCTATCTCCTTTACCACAATGTGGCCATCTTTTACACTAACAACTTCAATCTCACAGAGGGATTTTATAAAATCACCCTGGCTAGTAGCATCGTAATAATTACCATCGATTTCAATCCTTCCAGTAGGTCTTAGGATTGACTTACTAGTTCCAGTCTTGCCAATTAGGTAAGAATAGTCGACTTTCGAATTGTAGCCTTTCTCCTTACTATTTACGTTCTTAAGTATCCCCTTATCGAAGATATTAGCCCTAAAACCAAGTGTAACATAGACTGTCACGCTTAGGATGATAGCAAGAGTCGCAGCCACAAGAAGGATCACTTCCCTGCCATCCATCATAAAGGAATTGTAGAGGGATAGTCCAACTAGAACGAGTCCACAAATTCCAATAAGGCCGAAACTCGGAATAAAAATCTCAAGAGCCAAGAGAGTAATCCCCGCCACAAAAGAAATCAAAGGCCAAACTTCAGCAATTGGGTCCCTTGCATTAGTAAAATAAAAGGCCCCCAAAAAGATCAAGGCACATATAGCGAAAAATGCCTTCTTCTCAGTAAACAAAACCGAAATCAAGCTTACCACAGCCAGCACAAAACTTAAACCAATAACAAGTTCAAACATCATAAATTTTCCTTTCTGCTCTTAGTATAATTATCATATAAATTGAAGGAAAAATCAAGAAATTGGGCGGGGAGATATTTTTTATAAATATCTGAGACTAAAAATGTTTAGTATGGAGTTATCTGAACAATCTAGTTATTTTAGTAATTAAGTTAACATCTTCGTTCTCTAGGGGACAGCCTAAGGGGGCGGCAGAGGCCCCCTCCAGTCTT
>NZ_JAPJPG010000039.1 GCF_030825785.1 Anaerococcus sp. | reverse complement strand
TCTCTTTCTTTTTCCATAAGTTCATTAAAAACTTTTGTTAAGATAGATTTAGCAATTTTATTATCTACTGATTCATTAATTAAATTTTGTATTTCTTCTTGATTAATTGTAAAGTGTAATTGGATCAATTGTTCCTCCTAGTTGGTTTTTGCTGGTTAGAAGCATTGCACTAGTTCAGGTTTCAGATGACCTTTTTTTATGCAATTATACGGACTCTATCTATTATTTCATATAATTAATATTATTATAGTATAATAAATGCAAGAAGATATAAGAAGGATATTATGGATGATTTTATTATTTTAATTCCTGCCCTCAACCCTCCAAGGGATATACTAAAATCCTATCTCTACGAATTAAGAGATATGGGTTTTACTAGGATCCTTTTGGTAAATGATGGGAGTAGGGCGGAATACGATGAATATTTTGACAAATTAATAAATGAAGGCTTCGATGTCTTTACCCACTACAAGAATTTTGGTAAGGGAAGAGCTTTGAAGAATTCTTTTAATTACATATTAAATACTTACGAGAACTTTTCCTATGTAATTACTGTAGATTCAGATGGTCAGCACAAGGCGAGTGATGTCCAAAATATTGCAAATATACTTAAAAAAAGCGAAGTGGCTATGTATTTGGGCTCTCGTGACTTCAATGAGGAAAGTGTTCCTTTTAAGTCATCTTTCGGTAACAAGACAACTAGTTTTATCTATAAACTTATGTTTTATGATAAGATAGGGGACACTCAAACAGGTCTTAGGGCTATTCCTAAAGCCTATCTTCCTGATTTCTTGGATTTGCCAGGCGAAAGATTTGAGTATGAGATAAATATGCTCATTAATTCATCCCAAACTAAGAAGAAAATCATAGAAATTCCTATAGAAACTGTTTATTTTGATAATAATAGCGAGACCCACTTTCACCCCATCATGGATTCTTTTAAGATCTACAGAGTTATGCTTGGAACTTTCTTTAAGTTTATCATCTCATCCCTTTCATCTTTTCTGGTGGATATTGGGGCTTTTACAGTTCTTACTAAGTTTTTAACAAGGATATTGGCTACATCTAGTAAGGTTATCTGGGCATCTACTGCACTAGCTAGGATTATTTCTGGGATATTTAATTATAATGTAAATAAGAATCTGGTTTTTGCTGATGAGAAGAAAGATAAGGGTAAGTTTATAAAGTATGTATCTTTGTGGCTTTGCCAACTTATACTTTCAGCATTTTTTGTGGATATGATTTTTGAAAGAGTAAATATGAATGCAAGCCTTATAAAACTTATAGTCGATACTATTATTTTCCTTATTTCTTTTACTATACAGAATAAGTTTATTTTTAATGGAAGTAAGTAATGATAGAGATTTTAATAATACTTTTAGGCTTCTTAGGATTCTCATCTATCGTAAAAGACAAATTTGGAATAAACATATATTTTATTCCTTTTGCTTATTTTTCTGTACTTACAAGCCTAGTATATATTTCTGCACTGTTAGGATATATGAAAATTACATGCTACTTATTTCATATTTCATTTACTTTAATTTTAATTTATTATTTAATAAGGAAAAGAGAAGTCTTTGCCTATTTTAGAGACTACTGGATATTTTTTATAATGAACCTTGTAATTGTTTTTTATCTTAAGGGTGTGGAGTTTTTGCATTACGATGATTTTAGTCATTGGGGACTTATTAGTAGGTTCTTACTGACTAATGACAGACTAAATTTAGAAGCAGATAAGGTAATTAGTTTTACTTCTTATCCTCAAGCTAGCGCTTATTTTATATATGGTCTTACAAGACCTTTAGAATTTTCTGAAAATGCTTGTCTTATAGCTCATGCACTTGCACTGCTGGCTGGTTATTTTCCTATCTTTACTAGAACTAAGGATAATAAATGGTTGATTCCAGTGCTTATTGTTTTTTCAGTATATATAATGATGGATAATGTACAAATTAATAGCTTGTTAGTTGATAGCTTAATATCGGCAAGTGGCTTTGCTCTATTGGCCTTTGTTATAGACAATGATATTAATAAAGATAAGAAAAATCTAATCCTCCTACTTCCAATGATTATTGCTACAAGTTTAATCAAAAATTCCAGTTTATTTTTTGTGCTCATTGTTAGCTTATATACTGTCAAAAAATATTGGAAGTCAAATAAATTTATAGGAATATTACCATTTGCTACAATGATAATTGCCCACAAATCTTGGTCTTTTCATGTTAAGAGAAACTTTTCAGACTTAGGTAAGCATAATATGGATCTTTCTTCATACAAAGATGGGTTTTTGGATAAAGATAAGACTGAAATACTTCGAATTAGCAAGAGATTTTTACAAGCTATCTCTGATGAGAGAGTTGTTCTTATTTTGACACTTATTATTATTATTTTTTACTTTATATACAATAAGGATACTATTTATAAAAATATATTCTTGTTTGTAGTTTCAGTCTATACATGCTATCAGCTAGGAAATTACTTAATGTATATCCTATCTATGCCAATAAATGAAGCCGTAAATCTTGCAGGATACGGTAGATATGTAAAGACTGTTAGGGCTTATTTGATTTTAGTTAGCTTTTACTGGATGCCATTTGATAGAAGTAAAATAATTCCTACGATAATGGGGATTTTTATGATATATCTATCAATAAATCCAATAAAAAATGCGTTTAGGAAAGATAATAATAGAGAATTATATTTAGAAAATAAGGAAAAATTACAGGTGTTTAAGGTAGAGGGTAAGAATAAAAAAATCCTTGTTGAGATGAATGAGAGGGATAAGTCATCATACTATTATTTTATGGCTAGATATCTCTATGATACAAATGATGTGCGAATTACCTACCCTGAAGATGATAACAATTATAATATTAGTGATTTCGACTATTATATAGATATTACTAGTAAGTAATAGTGGAGAGCTTTTTGCTCTCTTTTTTCATTTTATAGTCTCTTGCAGGTATGATATACTATATGTAAAGGAGTAATAATGAGTAAAACAGTTATGTTAATTGACGGGTCTAGTTTGATTTTTAGGGCGTTTTTTGCTCTTCCTAAACTTACAAACAATGACGGCGTTATGACTAATGGCGTTTATGGTTTTTTGACCATGTATAACAAGGCTTTTGATAGATATAAACCAGATTATGTCCTTGTGGCCTTTGATAGGGCATCTAAGACTTTTAGGCACAAGGAGTTTAAGGACTATAAGGGAACACGTGACAAGATGCCAAGTGAGCTATCCTATCAGTTCGGAATCCTAAAGGATATCTTAGATTCTCTTAATGTTAAATATACTGACCTCGATGGATTCGAGGCGGACGATATTGTGGGAACCTATGCAAAAATAGCTCAAGAAGCAGGCTACGAGTCAGTGCTCATCACTGGAGATAGGGATTATTTGCAGCTTGTAGATGAGAAAATCGTGGTCAATCTTACCAAAAAGGGAGTTTCTGAAACCAAAGAATACACAGTCGATACCATCAAGGAAGAGTTTGGTATAAGTCCTAAGCAATTGATCGAGGTTAAGGGGCTAGAAGGAGATAAGTCCGATAATATTCCTGGAGTTGATGGAATAGGTCCAAAGAAAGCGATTAGCTTTATCCAAAAATATGGATCTATCGAAGGGCTCTATGACCATATAGACGAAGTTTCTGGTAAAAAGACCAAACAGACTCTAATCGATAGTGAAGCTATAGCCTATATGAGTAAGAAAATAGGCACAATTGTGACCAGTGCTCCAGTTGAATTTGACCTAGAAGAGCTTAAGGTAAAGGAAGCAGATCTTGAAAGCTTGAGAGAAAAGTATTCTAAATACAATTTCAACAAGTTCCTAGAAGATATGGATGGGGGAGATAGTCCAAAGGTGGATAAGGACTTTACTTATGATGAGTTAGAGAATCCAGATAAGCTAATCGAAGCTATCAAGAAAAACAAGGAATTTACATTCAAGTCCATTTATGAAGGAGATAGGTATATTCACAGCGAGATTTATAAGCTTGGAATAAAGACCACTGGAACTCCTACTTATATAATAGATCCTGATAGTGATTTTGTAAGCAAGTTCAAGGAAATATTCGAGGATGAAGAAATAGTGAAAAATTCCTTCGATATCAAAGAAGATGTTGTCCTTCTAGATAAACTTGGGATCAATCTTAAACTTCCTTATGAAGATATGATGCTTATGCATTATCTGATCGATCCATCAAGGTCTTCTTATGATCTAAAAGTTTTAAGTCAATCTTATCTAGACTACGAAGTAAAAAGTCCAGTAGACCTCTTAGGTAAGGGTAAGAAGGCCCTAAAATATGAGGACCTAGACTTTGATGAGCTTGGAAACTACCTAGCAAGCGGAATTAATGCAATAGAAGATTCTAAGGAAATTTTGGAAGACAAGCTTGGCGAATACCATATGCTAGACCTCTATAAGGAAATTGAGATTAAGCTATCCAAGGTCTTAGCTGATATGGAAATTGTGGGATTTGTCACAGACAAAAATGTCCTTGAAGATCTAAAGGAGAATATCGACAAGGATATAGATAAGATTACCGAGGAAATTTATGAACTTGCTGGTAGCGAGTTTAATATCAATTCGACCAAGCAATTGGGCGAGGTTCTCTTTAAAGATTTGGACCTTCCTGTTATCAAGAAAACTAAGACAGGTTTCTCAACTAACGCACAAGTCCTTGAAAAATTAAGGGATAAACATCAAATCATTCCTAAAATCGAAAGATACAGAGAGCTTTTCAAGCTACGTTCAACCTATATAGAAGGACTTGAGAAGGCCATAGATGAAGACGGAAGAATTAGGTCGACTTTTAGGCAAAATATAGCTGCCACCGGTAGGCTTTCTTCCCAAGACCCTAACCTACAAAATCTTCCTATAAAAACCGACGAGGGTAGACTTATCAGAAAAGCCTTTAGGGCAGAGGAAGGAAAGATTTTAATAGATGCGGACTATTCACAAATCGAGCTAAGAATACTCGCTTCACTTTCTAAAGATCGCCATATGATAGATGCCTTCAAGGAAGGCGTAGATATCCATACCAAGACCGCATCCAAAGTCTTTCACAATGACCTTGATAAGGTTACAAAACGACAAAGATCTGAGGCAAAAACTGTAAATTTTGGAATAATCTATGGCATAAGTGACTACGGCCTATCACAAAACTTAAATATTCCAAGGAAGGAAGCCAAGGAATACATTGACAATTACATGGCAAGCTATCCATCAATCAAGGAATATATGGATTCTATTGTAGAAAAGGCCAAGGAAGATGGCTATGTGGAGACTCTCTTTAAGAGAAGAAGATATGTCCCAGAGATTAATTCGAGAAACTTTAACGTTCGAAGCTTCGGCCAAAGGGTTGCTCTAAATACTCCTATCCAAGGAACTGCAGCAGACATTATAAAGATTGCCATGATAGAAACTGACAAGAATCTCAAAAAAGCAGGACTTGATGCTAAAATAGTCCTCCAAATCCACGATGAGATAATTCTAGAGGCTGATGAATCATCTAAAGATGAGGCTATCAAAATCCTAAGAGAATCCATGGAGAATGCGGCAGATCTTGAGGTTCCTTTGATAGTAGATATTGACACAGGAGTAAGCATGTATGAGTCCAAGTAGGATTGTAATTACAGGCCTTATTGCCTCAGGTAAGTCTACTGTAGCAGATATTTTAAAAGAAAAAGGCTACGATTTAATTAGTGCCGATGAGGTAAATAGAGACCTTATCAAAAAAGGGGGCAAGAATTATCTCGCCATCAAAAAGGAGGATATATTCGCCCCTGCCTTCGATGGTGATAATCTTGATAAGAAGAAACTTGCTGAGATCATCTTTAATGACAAGGAGAAGATGGAAAGACTTAATGAAATAAGCCATGCCAATATAATATCTGCTATAGATGAGATGGTGGAAAAAAGCAATAAGGATAAGGTCTTTATAGAAGTTCCCTTGTTTTTTAAGATAAAGGATAGATTTCCTCATGATTTGGTAGTCCTTGTTACAGCCTCTAGGGACGTCCAAATCAAAAGACTTATGGCTCGTGATAAAATCGATTATGACTTTGCCATAAGAAAGATTGAAAGCCAGGATCAGCTAGAAGAAATGAAAAAGCAAAGTGACATCATAATCGACAATAGCGGCGATATAGAAAGTTTAAGAAGACAAATAGAAAAAATCATTAATCGAGGTGACTTTAATGAAAGTTGTTAAATTTATAGGAAAAGTTTTGGGCTTTATACTTCTTGCTATAGGCATATTTTTCGCTATAGTCTACGGCCTTATAGCCTATCAAACATCCAGAACTCAAATATCCTACCAAGATCAAATTTATGAATATTCCGAAAAATATAATGTAGATCCCCTCCTAACTGCGTCAATCGTCAAGGTTGAATCTGACTTTGACAATAAGGCCCAAAGCCACCAAGGAGCCCACGGTCTAATGCAATTATTAGAAGATACGGCCAAGCACTCTGCAGATGTCGTAGGGATTGATTACTATCCAGAAAAGTTAAACGATGTCGACTACAACCTAGATTTGGGAGTAGGATATTTTGACTATCTTTATAGATATTATAACAACAGAGACCTAGCCCTTGCTGCTTACAATGGTGGTGTTGGCAATGTCGATACTTGGCTTAAGGAAGGTACTATTGATAAGGATAATCCTGACCCCTTAAATATACCATTCGAAGAAACTAGGCAATATGTCACAAAGGTAAATGCCAATTATGAAGTTATGAAAAAGTTTTACAAGGATGGCCTTCCAAGCAAGGAAGAAATTTCCGACCTAAGAAGCCTGAGTAATAGAAATTTTGAGATTTTTATTAAAGATTTCATAAGAAATATAAGATAACCGTTGAATGTAAAGCGATTTTAATTTATAATAGTAGGAGAGCAAATAAAAATAGAAGGAGAGATTTATGAATTCCATTACTTTTAAAAATGGAGTGCACATGGAGGAGTATAAGGAGCTTACTGAAAACAGTGAACTTCATATGGCAAGTATTCCTAAACTTGTAACAATTCCTCTAACTCAACATATAGGTGCACCTAGCAAATGTCTTGTAGCAAAAAAAGACGAAGTTAGTGTAGGTCAGCTTATAGGAGAAGCTGTCGGAAATTTCTCTGCAAATATCCACTCATCTGTAGCAGGAGTGGTAAAGGACATTATCGATTTACAAACTGCCTCAGGCAAAAACGCCAAGGCAGTCGTAATTGATACCGAAGGTTTCGACCAAGATAAAGAATACATAGAAAAAGATAATGTCGATCTTAATGCAGAAGAAATAGTAGCAAAGATCAAGGAAGCTGGAATAGTAGGTATGGGTGGAGCAGCCTTTCCTGCTCACATAAAATATTTACCAGCAAAGCCAGTTGATACAGTAATAGTGAATGGGGCGGAGTGCGAACCATATATTACTTGTGATGATTATCTAATGAAAAACAGGCCAGAAAGAATACTTAAGGCCCTAATCCAAGCGATGAGGGCAGTATCTGCTAAAAAAGGAATTATCGCTATAGAAGATAACAAGCCAAAGGCCTATGATACAATGGTAAGTGCCTTAGAAAAATTTGCTAAGGAAAATTCATCATTTAATATTGAAATCAAGAAGCTTCAAACAAAATACCCACAAGGTGACGAGAAAAGAATCATAGATGTTTGTCTAAATCGTCAAGTACCAAGCGGCGGTCTTCCAATGGACGTTGGAGCAATTGTATCAAACGTCTCCACAATGAATGCAATCTACGAAGCAATCTATATGGATAAGCCACTTTATGAAAGAATCGTAACAGTAACAGGTAAGTCAGTAAAAAACCCAACAAACATGTTAGTTCGTTGCGGAACAGAATTCGGCTATCTTATAGAAGAAGCAGGCGGAGCAGATGATATTGCTAAGCTTGTAAATGGTGGTCCAATGTGTGGTATTGCTCAACCAGACCTAACCAGACCAACAGAAAAAGCAAGTAACTGTGTCCTAGTCCTTGCAAGCGATGAGGCGGAGCCTCTTGAAGTAAGTCCTTGCATCAGATGCGGCAGATGTGTTGATGTTTGTCCAGTTTACTTACTTCCACTCTACATCCACAAGTTCTCCCTAGAAGAGAGATTCGAAAAAGCCCAAGAGCTTAATATCATGGATTGTATAGAGTGCGGATCTTGTTCATTTGTTTGTCCATCAAACAGACCTCTAGTAGAAGCTATCAAGTTTGGTAAGAGACAAATAAGACAAGCAGGTAAATAGGAGGAGAATATGGAAAATACAAAACAACTATTGGTAACAGCTTCTCCTCATGTTAGAAGCAATCGTACAGTTAAAAAGGACATGCTAGATGTAATCATAGCACTAATACCAGCAGGTATAGCCTCAGTATATTACTTCGGCTATAGAGCCTTAATACTTATCCTAGCGTCTGTATTAACTTGCGTGTTATCAGAATATATATTTAACAAAGTAACAAAGAGAAATCAATCAATCAAAGACTTATCAGCAGTAGTTACAGGAATACTCCTTGCCTACAACGTTCCATTCACCCTACCAGTATGGCAAATGGTAATCGGAGCTATGTTTGCAATCATAGTAGCTAAGATGTTCTTTGGTGGAATCGGACAAAACATTGTAAACCCTGCACTTGCAGCAAGAGCTTTCCTTATGGCTTCATGGTCAGAAACAATGACAAACTTTGTACCACCACAAAGAGTAGCTACTCTTAAGACTGTAAAAGACGTATCAATGGTATCAGGAGCAACTCCTCTATCAGATCCAGCAAGCTTTAGCGCAATGGATTTATTCTTAGGAAACATCCCTGGATGTTTAGGAGAAGTATCTGCCCTTGCAATCTTAATCGGTGCATGCTATCTAATAGTAAGAAAGGTAATTCACGTTAGAATCCCACTAACATACATACTTACAGCGACAGTTTTATTAGGAATATTTGGAGCTGATGGCTTTGCTGCTTCTCTAAGAAATATTCTATCAGGTGGTTTGTTACTCGGTGCCTTCTTTATGGCAACTGACTATACAACAACACCAATGACAATCAAAGGTCAGTATGTCTTTGCTATAGGAGCAGGAATCCTTACAGCTATTATAAGAGTATGGGGTGGATATCCAGAAGGTGTATCATACTCAATTCTACTGATGAACCTAGTAGTTCCTATAATTGAAGCTCACACAAGATCCAAGACTTTTGGTAAAGTTGAGGCAAAGAAAGGAAAAGAAAATGAATAATAGTTTAAAATTAGGTCTAAAATTATTCTTGATTACATCAGTTACCGCCTTTGCCCTAGCGCTAACAAACAACGCTACAGCTCCAATCATAGAGGCTAAGGCCCAAGAGAAACTTCAAGAATCCCTATCAGTTGTACTACCTGCTGACTCTTATGAGGAAGTAGAAGTAGATGGCAAGCCAGAAACTCTTGAAAAAATCTACAAAGCTACTGGAGCGGAAGGCGACGGATATGTATTCCAAATCCTATCACCAGGTGGATACGGTGGAGACATAGAATTTCTAATAGGATGTGACAAAGATCACAATATCACTGGATTTGCTCCATTAAACCACGCAGAATCAGCAGGATTCGGTAAACAAATGGAAGAAGACTTCTTCAAGGAAGGAATGATAGGAGTAAATATGGATGGGGAAGTAAAAGCTTCTGAGTCCGGCGGAGAAAATGAGATCGTAGGCATCTCTGGTGCGACAATATCTACAGGAACAATCCTAAGAGGTATCAATGACGCAGCAAGTGTCCTAGGTGAACTTAATTAGGAGATATTATGGAAAATCAAATTGATAGACCAATAGAGAATAAAAAAGAAAAGAAAGCTCCTAAAGAAAATTTAGGAAAAGTCTTTATCGAAGGAATATTCGCTAATAACCCAGTTTTCGTTCAAACAGTAGGTATGTGTTCAGTTCTTGCCATATCTTCTTCCTTGATCAATGCTATAGGAATGGGAATATCAGTAATATTCGTAGTAGTAATGAGCAACTTGGTAATATCTTTACTAAGAAATTTCATTTCAGATGAAATAAGAATCCCAGCCTTTATCGTAATCATAGCAGGCTTTGTAACAATAGTACAAATGGCAATCAAAGCATACATGCCAGCCCTAGATGAATCCTTGGGTATCTTTATTCCACTAATAGTAGTAAACTGCTTGATTCTTGCTCGTGCTGAAGGATTTGCTTCAAGTCACGGACCAGTAGCATCAATTGTAGATGGACTTGGCCAAGGACTAGGATACACATTTGCAATTTCCCTTCTAGCTTTCTTTAGAGAGCTTCTAGGAGCAGGAACACTTTTCGGAGCTCAAATAATTCCGGAAGCATATACAGTCGGATTCTTACAACAACCAGCATCATCATTTATAGTTCTTGGTATGTTAGTTGCAGCATTCAATGCTATTTCAAAGAAGAGAAAATAAGATAGGAGATATTATGGGAAATCTATTTTCAATAATTATTGCAACTATTTTCGTAAGTAACTATGTACTCGGTCAATTCTTAGGTATATGTCCATCCCTTGGTGTAACAAGCAAGGTAGAGACAGCAAGAGGTATGGGAATGGCAGTTATATTTGTTATAACCCTTGCTTCAATTATCACATGGATAATCCAATATTACATACTAAATCCATTAAATATCGGATTCTTACAAACAGTTGTATTCATATTAGTAATCGCAGCCTTAGTACAAGCAGTAGAAACAGTAATGAAAAAATCTATGCCAGCCCTATACGGTGCCTTGGGAGTCTTCCTTCCACTAATCACAACAAACTGTGTAGTTCTAGGTGTAGCAATCAAGGCAATAGACTCATCTTATACTTTAGTAGAAACAATAGTTTATGCCCTAGCGGCTGCTGTTGGTTTTACACTTGCTATTACAATTTTAGCTTATATTAGAGAAAGAATCGAATACAATTCATTACCAGAAACCTTTAAGGGTGTTCCAATAACCCTAGTAACCCTAGGACTTATGGCTATCGCCTTTATGGGATTTGCAGGATTAGCATAGGAGGGAGCAATGTTAGAAACTATAATAATTCCAATAGCAGTACTCGCTATCCTAGGTTTCGTCTTTGCTGTTGCCCTTGGTGTAGTAAGTGAGAAATTCCACGTAGAAAAATCTGTCAAAGAACAAGAAGTAAGAAACGCCCTACCAGGTGCCAACTGTGGTGCTTGTGGATTCCCAGGTTGTGATGGACTTGCAGCAGCTATTGCAAATGGAGAAGCTCCTGTGAATGCTTGTGCTATAGGAGGTGCGGCTACAACAGATGCTGTAGCTGAGGTAATGGGAGTAGAAGCTGCTGGCGGAGCTGATAGAAAAGTTGCAGTTGTAAAATGTGACGGAACATGCGAAGCGGCTAAGGACCTTTTCGAATACTCAGGACTTGAAGATTGTAGAGCACAAATAGCACTATTCGGGGGCAAGAAAGCTTGTAATTATGGTTGTGTAGGATGTGGATCATGCGAGAAAGTTTGTCCGTTCGATGCAATTCACGTAAAAGACGGAGTTGCTGTAGTAGATAGAGACAAGTGTGTTGCTTGTGGTAAGTGTGTAGCTACTTGTCCTAAAAATATCATAACACTAGTTCCATTTAGCCAAAAACAAGTTGTACTTTGTTCAAGTCATGATAAGGGCAAGGATGCAAGAAATAATTGTAAAAACTCTTGTATAGGATGTACAATCTGTGCTAAGACCTACCCAGAAGCATTCAAGATGGATAATTTCCTTTCAGTAGAACAGATTGGAAATGACTTCGATTCTGAGCTTCTAAAGCAAGCAGCAGACAAATGTCCAAACAAATGTATAGAAGTTTTTGAATAGAATTTGCAGCGCGAGAAATTGCGCTGTTTTCTTATGTCCAAAATTGACAATCTCCCAATAAAAATGATAAACTAGTTCTTGAGGTGTAAAATGAAAATAAAAAAAGGAGATATCTATGTTATCGGCTTTCTCTTGATATTTTCTTTGGCTTTTGCCTTTGCTATTTCCAAAATGACCTCGAAAGAGAAAGGAAATATATTAGTTATTGAGCTGGATTCCAAAGTTATCAAGGAAGTTCCCCTAGATAAGGACGATGAGTTTAGGATCGAATATGGAGGACATTATAACATAGTTAAGATAAAAGACGGTCAGGCCTACGTATCAGAAGCTGATTGCAACGATCAGATTTGTGTTCATATGGCCCCAATTTATGATGTAGGAGAGACGATAGTCTGCCTACCTAATAGACTGTTTATGGAAATTTATTCTACTGACGATACAAATAACAGTAGAGAAGATTCGATAGATAAGGTGGTTAGATGAACAAAGATATAAGAAAAATAACGACCATGGCCCTACTTGTAGCCATGGCTCTAGCGATTTCTTTAGTTGAACATTTTATTCCCCTACCTATTCCAATACCAGGTGCAAAACTTGGACTTTCAAATATAATACTACTAGTAAGCTTGTACTTTTATGGACTTAGGTCAGCTCTTCTGATTGGAGTACTTAAATCATTCCTTTTACTTTTGGCAACAGGTATGGTTAGCTCCTTCTTTTTTTCAGTAGCTGGGGCGATTCTTGCAAGTATTTCTATGAGTGTTTCTATGAAATATCTCGAAAAGAGCCTAAGCTTTATAGGAGTAAGTGAAATCGGTGCTTTCTTCCACAACTTTGGGCAAGTTTTGGTTTCTGCTATAGTTATGGACAATATCAAGATGTATTATTATTTCCCGCTTTTAGTTTTTATTGGGACTTTTAGTGGATTCTTTGTGGGTCTTAGTTCGAATTATCTTATAAAGCATATGGAAAAGATTGGATTTAGTAGAAATGAAAGAGACAAAAAGCTTTAAAGATTTAGAAAAATACAATAAACCAAGAGAAAAGCTAATCAGAGAAGGCTTTGCCGCTCTTAGCGATTATGAGCTTTTGGCAATAATTTTATCTACCGGTACTAAGGATAAGAATGTAATTGAGTTATCCAAGGAGATTCTTGAGATCTTTTCCTATGAAGAGCTTCTAGAAATCGAAGTAAATGAACTAATTGGTATTAGAGGAATCAAGGAAGCAAAAGCCACTAGGCTAGTGGCTGGCCTTCAGTTAGGCAAGAGGATTAACGAGAGAGTCTTAGATAAGAAGATAGAAAAGATTAAGACCAGTAAGGATGTCTATGATATCATGAGTCCCAGACTTTCCAACCTAAAGAAGGAACATTTCTATGCAATTTTACTTGATAGCAAAAATGTTATCATAGCCAAGGAAGTGATTTCTATAGGAGATTTAAATTCGACTGTAGTAAACCCAAGGGAAGTCTTTAAGCCTGCTATCAAAAAGAGTGCTAAGTCAATGATTTTAGTCCACAACCATCCTAGCGGCAATCCAAAGCCTTCGACCGAGGACTTTCTCATCACAGATAGGCTGGTAGAGGCTGGGGATATTTTGGATATAGAAGTCCTAGACCATGTAGTTATAGGAAATAGTAGTTATTATAGTTTTAAAAAAGAAGAGAATTTGTAAGAGGTATAGATTATGAGTTTTAGAATGATTGCTTCAGATTTTGCCATCGATCTTGGCACAAGCAATATTTTAGTATATAAGAAGGGCGAAGGGCTTATAGCAAGTGAGCCTTGTTTTTTGCTTTTGGATGAAAATAATACTAAGGTCTTAGCTATTGGAGAAGAGGCCAAGGCTATGTTAGGCAAGACCCACGAGAAAATCCACATAGTAAGACCTATAAGAGATGGAGTGATAACAGACTTTAATCTGACTGAGGCCTTGCTCAATTATTTCTTCAAGAAGGTAAACGGGGGCTTCTCCTTCCTTCAACCAAGGGTTGTAATATGCGTTCCTTCTTCTATCACAGATATTCAAGCAAGAGCCGTAGAAGATGCTGCCCTCCATGCAGGTAGTAGGGACGTTATCCTAGTAGATCAGACTTTAGCAGCGGCTTATGGGATGGATTTAAATCCTGATGAGCCAAGAGGAATATTTATGCTAAATTTAGGAGCTGGAGTTAGCGAGGCAACAGTAGTTTCCCTAAATGGAGTTATAAGTACCAAAAATATAAACAAGGCGGGAGACTATATAGATGATACGACTGTAGAATTTATAAGAAATAAGTTTTCTCTAGAAATTGGTAAAAATACAGCAGAAGTTGTAAAAAAGAATCTAATAAGTCTTAAAGTTTCA
>NZ_JAPJPG010000038.1 GCF_030825785.1 Anaerococcus sp. | reverse complement strand
CAAATGGTAGTTTAATAAAAGTAGATAATGAAGTAGTTGGATCTGAATTAATAGGTCAAGATTTTACTGATCCAAAATTATTTCATTCGAGACCATCAGCTGTTAACTACAATGTCTATGAAGATGGAGACAAGTATGATGGATTAGCTTCTGGTAGTAAAAACTTAGCAGTAAGCAACCCTAACCTAAAGAAAAGAATTAACGAAGATATAGATAAGTTTATTAAAGAAAATCCTACGGTATCAAAAGAAGATATCCCTGAAGACATCATAAGCCAATCAGGCTCAGGTCTCGATCCACACATTTCTGTCAAAGCAGCTCAATTACAAGTTGATAGAGTAGCAAAAAATACAAATCTCTCCAAAGAAAACTTAGAACAACTGATAAAACAAAATACTAGTGAAAAAGCTTTGGGAATCTTTGGCGAACAAACTGTAAATGTATTGAAACTAAACATAGACTTAGTAAGTGAAATGAAAAAATAATATTGTAATATAAGGCCTCAGGTAATCATAACTTGAGGCTTAGAATGATTTGACCAATATTTTGCTATAAAGAAGGTAAGTAAATATGAATGAAAATATAAAGATATTAGTGGTAGAAGATGACAGAGCTGTGAGAAACTTGATATCAACAACATTGCAGATAAATGATTATGAATATGACCTAGCAATTGATGGTAAAAATGCTCTACAGCTAATGACCTCAAATAAATATGACATAGTATTTATTGACTTGGGCTTGCCTGACATTGATGGAATAGAAATAATAAAAAAATTCAGAGATTTTTCGACTACTCCAATTATAGTAATTAGCGCTAGGACCAATGATGAAGATAAAATAGAAGCCTTGGATGCTGGGGCAGATGATTTTTTGACCAAGCCATTTAATGTTGACGAACTTCTTGCAAGAGTTAGGTCAACCTTAAGAAGAATAAACTATGCTGAGAATAATAGTGTTGAAGAAAAAATTTCATTTGAAAATGGAGATATAAGAATAGATTATCCTTCTAGAAGCGTATTTATTAAAGGTGAAGAAATACATTTAATGCCAATAGAATATAGTTTGTTATGTTTATTAGCAGAAAATGTTGGCAAGGTTCTTACCCACCAATATATCCTAAAAAACATTTGGGTCAATTACCTTGAATCTGATCTTTCTTCTTTGAGGGTATATATGACCTCTCTTAGAAAAAAGATAGAAAAATTAACTGACGATAAGTATATCCAAACTCATGTTGGAGTTGGCTACAAGATGATTAGAATCAATAAATCAGGGGAAGATGAAATAAATGGATCTAATTAATAGAGATTTGGTATTAGTTTGTATCTCTGAATCCCAATCTAATAGTCAAGTAATAAAAGAAGCCAATGAGATAGCCCAAAATGAAAAAGCTAAACTAATTGCTCTATATGTATCTGATAGAGATAAGTTTCATGAAAAAAAGGACAATGACTACCTACAAGACAATTTAAGTCTAGCGGAAAATATGGGGGCTATGGTTGAGATTATATATGATGACGATATAGCAAGCCAAATAATAAACTTTGCAAAACTATATAAAGTAAAAAAAGTTGTAATAGGAAAAAATCAAAATGATTTTAAGCTATTATCTTTAAATACCAGTATATATGATCAAGTGGTAAAAAAATCTGACAGAATTGACATTTACGCTGTTCCAATAAATGATAAGGTCAAACCTTATGGATTTAAAAAAAACAAAAATATATCAAAAGATTTGTTAATTGCTTTTATAATACTAGCAATCAGCACTCTAATAGGTTATATATTTTATAATTTTGGCTACAGTGATGCAAATATAATAATGATCTATATACTAGGCGTTTTTATTATTGCTCTTGTAACTTATGATGAATTAGTGAGTTTTATTTCATCTGTAATATGCGTATTAGCCTTTAATTATTGTTTTACTCAGCCAACTTTAAGTTTATCAGTATCTAATCCTGAATATATTATTACTTTTTTAGTCTTATTAACAGTATCATTTTTGACAAGTAGGATAGCAAGCCAGATAAGAAAAAATGCAAAGAACTCATCAAATATGATATATATAACAAAGCTTTTGTTAGAAACAAATCAACTTTTACAGACTAAAATATCCAAACACGAAATCATAGAAACAGGCTGTAATCAATTATCAAACCTACTAAATAGAAATATAGTTTATTACGATATAGTAGATGGAGAAATTCAGGATCCACTAATATTCAATGATGACCTTAGGGATGCTGATACAGAATTTCTCAGAGAATTAGAAATAGTAAAGTGGGTATTTTCCAATAACAAAAGTGCAGGTGCTGGAACAGAGTATTTGCCAGATGCGAAGTACTTATATTATGCCATCAGATTTAATACAAGTGTTTATGGAGTTATAGGAATATATTTGGGCAATGATAGGCTAGATTCCGTAGAAAATAAAATTTTACTAGCCATCCTTGGAGATATGTCTTTGGCTTTAGAGAAAGAAAAAATTTTGAAAGATAAAAACGAAGCTAATTTGAGAATAAAAGATGAACAATTGAAAACAAATCTTTTAAGATCTATCTCCCATGACTTAAGAACACCCCTAACTACTATTTATGGTAATTCGGATATATTACTTAATAATTCGGGAAACTTGACAGAAACAATGAAATTAGGGCTATATAGAGATATTTATGATGATTCCCAGTGGCTACTGAATCTTATAGAAAATTTACTTTCAGTAACTAGAGTTGAAGAAGGTAAAAGCAAACTAAAAATAGAACCACAAATGGTTGAAGAAGTCATAGAAGAGGCCCTAAAGCATGTAAGCAGAGATAAAAAAAATCACAATATAACTGTTGATATAGACGATGACTACCTAATGGCTGATATGGATGTGAGGTTAATAATACAAGTCATCATAAACCTTGTAGATAATGCTATAAAATATACTTTTGAAGGGTCAAGTATCAATATAAGAGCCTACCAAGATGCAAACAAAGTCATAATCCAAGTAGCAGATAATGGAAAAGGAATTGAGGATACCGATAAGAAAAAAATATTCCAAAAATTCTATTCGGCTAATAACAAAATCATCGATAGCAAGAGGAGTATAGGTCTAGGCTTATATCTTTGTATGATTATAGTTAAAGCCCATGGTGGCGAAATAAGTGTAACGGATAATATACCAAGTGGATCTGTATTTACTATGGTTTTAAAAGCTAGCCAATAAATGATAAACTATGTTTTATACTTTGTACAAATATAAAAGAATTATAATATGATACAAGTAAAAAGAGCTACCAAATTAAATAAGGTGACCCGGGTCGGTAAATAATTTTGTGTATCAACCTTAATCCTGATAAAAGGGTAAGGGCTGATACATTTTTTGTATCAATGTTAGTCCATTTCTATAGGAATGGAGCTTTACTTAATTTTACACAACTTTAATAAACTGTCAAATTTTTATGAAAATTTACAGCCGATTTTATACTAAATTCTAAACTTGATTAAAACCTCCCTTCAAAAATATTGATAATTGGGATAAGATTTGATCCCAGCCACGTAATCTACTTGTCCACTTACTTGAAGCATCTACCATTGCTAGATACAAGATTTTTTGCAAAGCATAGTCGGTTGGGAATATTGTTTTGTTTTTTGTTGCTTTTCTTAGTTGTCTATTGAAGTTTTCCATGGCGTTTGTTGTATATATTAGTTTTCTTATGCCTTCTGGATATTTGAAGTAGGTTGATAATTCTGACCGAGTTTTTCTCCAAGAGCTTACACACATTGGGTATTTTTCACCCTATTTGTTTTCAAATATTTCTAGATTAGTTAAGGCTAGTTCTTCTGTTGGTGCTTTATATATTGCTTTTAAGTCTCGCATTAATTCTTTGATGTCTTTGCTGCTTACATATTTGGTTGAGTTTCTTATTTGGCGGATTATACATGATTTTCCCCACACTTTTTTGGTGAATTTATGCTTTTGGGTATACTGCTTCTATGGCTTGTGTGAATCCTGGGAGGTTATCTATTGAGAATATGAGTACATCTTCTAGTCCTCTTTCTTTTAATTGATTTAAGATTAGTAACCAGTATTTGTTTGATTCATTTTCTCCTACCCACATGCCTAGGATTTCTTTAAGGCCTTCTAGATTGTAGCATAGGGCAATTTATACTGCTTTTTTTACTACTATGTTGTTTTCGCTTACATGGTAGTGTATAGCGTCTAAGAATACCATAGGATAGATTTTTTCTAACGGTCTATTTTGCCACTCTTCTATGGTTGGTAGTATTTTGTTGGTTATTTTGCTTACTATTGTTTCTGATATTCCAAAGCCACAGATATCTTTGATTTGACTTGATATGTCTCTAGTTGTCATTCCTTTGGCATACATTGATATTATTTGATTTTCTATGTTTGAAATGTCTTTTTCGTATTTTCTTAATGCTTGTGGTTCAAATGTTGCTTCTCTATCTCTTGGTATGTTTAAATCTATGTTTCCATAAGATGATTTTACTGTTTTCTTGATTGAACCGTTTCTTGTATTTAGAAAAAGTGGTTTTTCACCATAATCATAGTCTAAATGCTCATCTAATTCGGCTTTTAAAAGTTCTTCCATTGTATCACCTAAAAGATCTTTTAGTGCTTTTTGGATATCTTGTGTACTTTGAGGTTGATATTCTTCAATTAACATTTTTGCTATTTTGCTTCTTTTTGTCTCTGGTATTTTTCTTGGCATAATAATTCCACCTGATTAGTTTTCTTTACCCTAATCAGGAGGTTCTACACACAAAATGTTGCACAGTCTCCTTTATTGTGATGTGAACATAAAGGATGCAATATTTTCCATTGTATATACAGCGGTACTGTTTGCTTTAACTTCCTATACTTGGAAGAGGGCTTTGACTTATTATCAGTCTGCTTCTAGTTAGAGGAGATTTTCGTTTATTATTTATCTATTTCGGGTAGGATTTTAATAGATAGAAGGAGGGCTTATGAAATTTGTTAGGTTAGTGTTTTTGACTCTTATATATTTTATCTTAGTTGAGCTTGGGACTTTTCTTTTAAAGAGAAAGAATAAGGGATTTGATTTTGATCAAAAGAAGAGGTCATTTCTAGTTATATGTTTTGCCCTTATAACAAATGGGCTTATTTGAGGTCTTCGGGAGAGAATAGATGAGTAAGGTAGATAATAATTTAGAATCTTTAGTTAAGAAATATAGGAAAGGGATTAATTATTTTATTCCTATAATCTTTGGGCTTTTGGGAACAAATGTGAACCACTGGCTTTATCCCTGTGGGCTTCTTCTAATGCTTATCTTTAATATAAGCTATGAGCTTCACTTTGAGGGAAAGATTGTCTCTAAGAAAAAATTAGCTCTCAATCTCTTCTTTCTTATATTATTTGTAGTATTAACCTTAGCATTTCCGGAAGAAAATATCCCTACGAACAATAAGAATTTTAGTCTATAGATCTGGGCTTAAGTTGCCTAGGTCTTTTTTCTTGTAAAAGTATGGCTATTTTATGTATAATATATAGAAGAGAATACGGAGGAGATATAATGACGATGAATATTAACTGGTTTCCTGGTCATATGAAAAAGACCAAGGAGATTATTATAAATAATTTGAAGCTGGTAGATGTGGTCTTAGAGATAATCGATTCGAGGATACCAATTTCATCTAGAAATCCTATGATAGATGAGATTGTGGCTGACAAGCCAAGGATGATTATAATGAATAAATCAGACCTCTCAGATCCTGAGGAGAACAAGAAATGGGTTAAGAAATTTAGAAAAGAAGGGATCCCTGCCCTTTTGATGAACTCAAAGGAAAATGTCCCTGTCGATAAGATCTACAAGGAAGCAAGGACCCTCCTTAAGGATAAGTTTGAGAAAAATGAGAAAAAGAATATAGATAATCCCATGATTAGGATGATGATTGTAGGTGTGCCAAATTCTGGTAAGTCCACCTTTATCAACAAGGTTTCAAAGAAAAAGGGAGCCAAGGTAGGTAACCGTCCTGGTATTACCCAAACCAAACAATGGATTAAGACTGGATCAAATATCCAGCTCCTCGATACTCCTGGAATCTTGTGGCCTAAGTTTGAAGAAAAAATCGGCCTCCACCTTTCCTTTACCAATGCTATTAAAGATGAGGTTCTAAATATAGAAGACTTGACCCTTAAGTTCTTGGAGGAAATGAAGGAAAACAATCCAGAAGCCTTGGTCGACAGATACGGAGTTGATCCTGCCCTTCCTGCCCTAGAAATCTACGAGACCATAGCCAAAAAGCGTGGGGCTATAATTTCTGGTGGAGACTTTGACTATACGAGAACTGCCAATATTATTCTAAATGACTTTAGATCAGGAAAGCTTGGCAAGATTACTTTGGAAAAAGCATGAAATATTCACCATACGACGATGCTATAAAGAAAAAGGTCCATGAAGACTACGAGCTTATAGCTGGTATTGACGAAGTAGGCAGGGGACCTCTGGCAGGTCCTGTCGTAACTTGTGCTGTGATTATGAAAAGAGATTCTCACATAGAAGGAGTGACTGATTCGAAGAAGCTTACTAGAAAGAAGATGCTAAGCCTCAAGGAAAAGATCCTAGCTGATGCCATAGATTTTGCCTATGGCTATGCCAATCCTAAATTAATTGATGAGCTTAATATCAAAAACGCCACCCATAAGGCCATGGAGGATGCCCTAAACAAGCTTAAAATCCGCCCGGAAATCGTCCTAATCGATGCGGAAAGGATAAATACTGATATTCCTCAGATGAATATAGTCAAGGGAGACCTAAATGAATATTCCATATCTTGTGCATCAATTCTTGCCAAGGTCAGACGTGATGATATTATGATTAATTTTTCAAAAATCTATCCTGGATATTCCTTCGAGACTAATATGGGATATGGGACCAAAAAGCACTACGAGGGCCTAGAAAAGTTCGGAGAAACTCCTATCCACAGGCAGACTTTCTTGAGGAAGTTCCACGAAAGGCAGCTTAGTATCTATGACCTATAAGAAGGAATTTGGAGATTATGGGGAAAATTTCGTCGAAGACTATCTCAAGGAAAAGTCCTATGAGATCCTTGCTAGAAATTACAGGAAGCCCTTCGGCGAGATAGATATAGTGGCGAAGTTTTCCGATATGATTGTTTTTGTAGAAGTTAAAACTAGGAAAAATGCCAATTTTGCAAGTCCTGCCGAGGCAGTTACTCCTAGTAAGCAAAGGAAAATTATCCAAGCAAGCCAGGCCTTCCTTATAGAAAATAATATGACAGATTTGCTTGTGAGATTTGATGTTGCTGAAGTTATAGCGGATGTGGGAGAGATTAATTATATAGAAAATGCCTTTTAAATTTACTAAAAACGAAATTATTTTATATTTAAACTACATATATTTGAATAACCAGACAATCCTAGACCTCTACGAAAAGACGGGCTTGGAGGACTTTTTCGAAAAGGATAGGACCTATTATGATTTCCTTACAGATAAGATCTACGGGAAGGTTTTTGATAAGGAAAGTATCGAGGCCTTTAGGTCATATCTGGACTTAGTCTATGAGAAGGATTATAAATATGTCACCATGCTCGATGAAGCTTACCCTAAAAATCTCTTATATATAGAAGATAAGCCAGCTGTATTGTATTACAAGGGAGAGTTTGACGATGAGGCTGACAAAAATTCCATAGCCTTCGTAGGTTCGAGGAAGTGTACGGACTACGGGAGATGGGCCTGTAAGAACTTGGCAGAAAGTATAGCCATGGCTGGAATTACAACAGTATCAGGCCTTGCCTATGGGATAGATGCGACCTGCCACAAGGCAACCCTTGATGTGGGCAAGAGGACAATCGGAGTTATAGGTTGTGGGATCGACAAGATTTATCCTAAACAAAACAGGGACCTCTACAGGAGAATCGAAGAGACAGGACTAATCCTTTCAGAATTTCCCCTAGGGACGGAGCCTATTGCCTTTAACTTTCCCAGGAGAAATAGGATAATATCAGGGATTTCCCTAGGTACAGTCGTGATTGAAGCCAAGGAAAAATCGGGGACCATGATTACTGTAAGGTGTGCCCTAGACCAAGGTAAGGAAGTCTTCGCAGTGCCTGGAAATATCAACTCTATCTATTCCAAAGGGACCAACAAGATGATCCAAGAAGGGGCCAAGCTCGTCCTTTCTCCAGAAGATATTATAGAAGAGCTCGACTATATGAAAGATTTGGACCTCGGTCGAAGGAGTCTTGATTATTCAAAACTTGATAAGGCAGAGGCCCAAGTGGTAAGATACATTGTAAACTACCCCAACTCAAGTGCTGACACTATAGCTAGTGGCTTAGATGAAGAGATTGACGTGGTCAATTTCCTCCTTACATCGCTTGAGCTTAAGGATTATATAGAAAATATAGGAAATAACGAATTTAGTATAAAGGAGTGAGTATTTGGCTAAGAACCTAGTAATAGTAGAGTCTCCAACCAAGGCCAGATCCATCTCAAAGATGCTCGGAAGAAACTACAAGGTAATGGCAACAGTAGGCCACCTCCGTGATCTTCCAAAGAGTAAGTTTGGAGTGGATATAGAAAATAACTTTGAACCAGAATATATCAAGGTTAGGGGACGAGCAAAGACTATAAATGAACTAAAAAAAGAAGCGAAAAAGGCAGAAAATGTCTATCTCGCGACAGACCCGGATAGGGAAGGAGAAGCCATAAGCTGGCATTTGCAATTTCTCTTAGACCTTGACCCTGAGGCCAAAAACAGGGTAGAGTTCCACGAGATAACCAAAGAAAATGTCAAAAACGCCATCAAAAACCCAAGAAAAATCGACCAGAACCTAGTTGACGCTCAACAGGCAAGACGAGTGATGGATAGGATTGTAGGTTACGAGATAAGCCCAATCCTCTGGAAGAGGGTCAAGGCAGGCCTATCTGCTGGCCGTGTCCAATCAGTTGCCCTTAAGCTTATAGTAGATAAGCAAAAGGAAATCGACGATTTTGTTCCAGAAGAATACTGGACTATAACTGCCCACCATAAGGAAGGCAGGGAGAAATTCGACTCAGAATTCTATGGACAAATCAACAAGAAAATAAAAATAAGCAATGAAAACGGAGCTGATAAGGTCCTCAATAAAATCGATAAGGATAAGTTTGAAGTTGTAAAAATTACCAAGACTAAGAAGAGAAGAAAGCCTCAAAAGCCATACACAACCTCAACCCTCCAACAAGATGCCTCCAACAGATTAGGATTTTCTACAAGATATACCATGCAGCTAGCCCAACAGCTCTTTGAAGGTATAGATGTAGGAGATGGAAGCGTGGGTCTTATTACCTATATGAGAACTGACGCAAATAGGATCTCCAAGGAGATCGTAGGCGAAGCCCTCTCATATATTAAGGAAAAATACGGACCGGAATATGCTGGCAAGGGAAACACCTATGGGGGCAAGAAAAAGGGCAGCCAAGATGCCCACGAGGCCATAAGACCAACCTCTATTAGGAGAAATCCTCTAGAGATTAAGGAATACCTAACAGACCAACAATACAAGCTCTACAAGATGATTTGGGAAAGAGTCGTAGCAAGCCAGATGACAGATTACGAATTCCTATCAACCCAAGTCCTCTTCGACAACAATTCCCTAATCTTTAAGACAAATGGGAGAATCACCCTATTTGAAGGTTTCAATAAATTGGGAGCAAATAAAGAAAACGAAAATATCCTACCAGAGCTTAAAGAAGGAGACATAATAAGTGCTGAGTCAATCGATAAGGACCAACACTTCACCAAGCCTCCTGCAAGATATACCGAAGCAAGCCTTGTAAAGACCCTGGAAGAATTCGGCATTGGTAGACCTTCAACCTATTCTGCAACCATCAATCAAATCATCTCAAGAAACTACGTAGAACTTGAAGAAAGATCAATATTGCCAACAGATCTAGGAAAAACCGTAAATACTTTCCTCCAAGAAAACTTCGACGATGTAATAAACGTAGAGTTCACCAGGGAAATGGAAGATGCCTTAGATAATATCGCAGAAGGAGATAGATTCTGGAAAGAAACATTAAAGTCCTTCTACAAAGATTTCGAAAAAGACATGAAGGGTGTCAAAAAGGATGGCAAGGACTACAAGGTAAGAGATGAAATCCTAGACGAAAAATGCCCAAAATGCGGCAAGCCGCTTGCTATAAAACACGGAAGAAATGGGAAATTCATAGGATGTACCGGCTTTCCAGACTGCAACTTCACTAAATCTATAGTAAAATCTACTGGAGTAAAATGCCCAGAATGTGATGACGGAACAATAATAGAAAAAGTCAGCAAGAGAGGCAAGAGATTCTACGGCTGTGACAACTACCCAAAATGCGACTTCGCCCTATGGGACCCACCAACAGGAGAAAAATGCCCAAAATGTGGCTCTCTCCTAATCCACAAGAAAAACAGGTCCACAGACGAAATAAAATGCTCCTCATGTGACTATGTCAAAGAAAAGAAGAGATAGAAAAGAGATATCTCGACTACACTCGATACTAGGGTAAGATAGGAAAGCTAGCTTTCCTACTATTTTCCCTTGTTTCGACCGAAGTGGAGAAACATCACGTGTTACTTTTAAAAAACAGTTAATTTTTGAATTCGAAATACAGTGGAAATCACATAATCTCCATCTCTAATGGAATTGTCACAGTGAGCATAGCGAATTGATGAAATTCCTTAATCGAGGTTTTGCGAGATGAAGTGTAGCTGAATCCGCAAACTACCGTCGACAGAGCGAATGAAATGAGCGACGAGAGATCTACAGTCGATGATGACATGTGTATATTAAAGTTCAAGTTATCTACGTAAATACCTAAATAACAAAATCTAAAATCAAACATGTTCCACGGTTCTGTAGACCTCTCACGTGAAGTTCGGGGTGGCGGAGTGGAATATTTGATAAGAGAGATATCTCGACTACGCTCGATATAAGGGGGAAAGAAATAGATGTCTCGGCTACGCTTGACGCAAGGAGAGATAGAGTGTAGTATTAGAAAGTACTTATTCTATAAATTATCTATCAACAAAGCATAAATTTCCTCAATCAAAAAGCCGCTTTTCGCGGCTTTATTTTTTCTTATTCATTTGCGTTTACGTAGTCGGCGAGCTTAGATGTGCAGTGTGGACATCTTGTTGCTTCTACTGGAATTTCGCTTTTACAGTATGGACAATCTTTTGTTGTTACTTCTTCCTCTTCATCATCTTTGTGTCTTGCGTTTAGTGCCTTAACTATCATAAACATTACAAGTGCGATAATTAAAAATGAAATGACAGCGTTGATGAAGTTACCTACCTTTAGGCTTGCTCCTGCAATATTAACTACTATATCTTCGTAGTTGATTCCAGCTGTAAGTCCTGATATGATCGGCATTAGGATATCGTCTACTAAGCTTTTTACGATTGCTGTGAAGGCAGATCCCATGATTATACCTATAGCCATGTCAATAACATTACCACGTGCTATAAATTCTTTAAATTCTTTTAACATTATTCCTCCTAGATTATATTTACACCACTATTATACCCAATATAAATTTATTATTATATATTTGACTTTGAATCCTTAATTTAATATCATTTATTATAGGAGATATTATGAAAAAATTATTAGTTGATGACGATTTTTACAATAAATTAAGAAATTTCGCGGTCTTTATACCGATAATTGAGATTGATGGCAAAGACCATATCCTACTTGAGGTAAGAAGCGCCCATATCAGCCAACCTGGGGAGGTGTCTTTCCCTGGTGGAAGAGTTGAAAAAGGTGAAGACTTCAAGGAAGCCGCTATTAGAGAAACGATGGAGGAGCTATGCCTAGATCATAGTGATATCGAATATCTGGGATATTCTTCTATGACTCTCAATTCATCCTACAGGCATGTGAAGAGTTTTTATGGTAGAATTAAGAAAAATATTGAAGATATAAAGTATAATGAAGAAGTGGAGTCAGTCTTTGCTGTGGATATAGACTATCTAAAGGATAATCCACCAATCAGATATAGGTCGCCTTATAAGGTAGACTATCCGGAGGATTTCCCCTTTGACAAGATCCCTAATGGCCAGGAATACAGGGCATGGAGGGGCTATAGTGACTTGTACTTTTATGATACAGAACCTGTAATCTGGGGACTTACAGCGAGACTTTTGAAGAATTTTATAGAAAGCTGGATGATAGATGAAAAGTGAAATTAAAAATAGATTTGTAGACTATGCCAAGGACAAGGATTCCATAGTTTCTATATTTTACCTTAAATCAAACACAAATGACGAGTTCATTGATTTGTATACTGTTGTCGATGAAGTTATTATAGGAAAGCTTGAAGAGGATATCAGATATCTCTTCGATGATATTATCCTTATCAATAGGAGAAAGGATAGCTTTGAAGTCGATAAGAATAAGCAAAATTATACTATAATAAATGTATACAAGGAAGATAATACAAAGATTTCTGAGTCAATTATAGCAAAAGATTTGGCAGAAGACTTTATAAAGAAGCTTCCAAGCGATATCGAATTTATTTACAATAGGGCTGGTGAGAAGAAACTTAATCCAAACAGGGACTTCAAATACGACATGGCCAAGGAATACGAATTTAAGTCCTGTGTGGACAATTTCTTTGCCAATGCTATCGAAGTTTCCCTATATATTAACCAGAAAGATCCAATAGCAGCTTCGATCAAGATGGATGATTTGCGTTATGAGCTAATCAAAATGCTCAACTTCCATATTATAGATAAATTCTACGGCCTAAGGGATATGGGCAAGGACGGGTCAAGCCTTATCAACTCCCTAAGTAAGGAATATAGAGAAGATTTGGAATTATCCTATAATACTAACGATCTCTTGGATATTTATAATTGCCTCTTTAAGGCTTGTGGCCTATTCAGGAAAGTTGGCATGGCTGAGGCAGAGAACTTAGGTTTTGAATATAATAAGAAGGCCGATGTCAAGGCCCTTGAGCTTTTGCGTAAGAACTATAGAAAGCTCGAATCATTTTTGAGGTAGACTATGAAAATTAAGAAAAATATAACAGCCCTTATCCTTTCCTTAATCCTGATACTTACTGGGACGACTTCCCTTGCGGCAGGTGAAGGTAGGGTAGTAGGACTTGACGACAATGTTACAGCCTACCTTATAGGAAATCAAGAAACAGGAGATATTTACTACGAGAAAAACGCTGATGAAGCTCTACCTATGGCTTCTCTTACCAAGCTTATGACTTTTCTTCTAGTAAGAGATGCAATCGATGAGGGAAAACTTGACCTAAATACTAGCGTGAAGGCAGATAAGAGAGCAGAAGAGCTTACAAGCTGGGAGTACTCTGCCCTAGGACTTAAAGAAAATGAATCCTACTCTGTAGAAGAGCTTCTCCAAGGCCTCATCGCGGTTAGTGGAAATGACTGTGCTCATCTTCTAGCCAAAACTGTAGGAGGAAGCGAAGATAAATTTGCCCAGTTGATGAATCAGAAGGCAGAAGAACTAGGACTTACTAGCCAAAAATACTATAACGCAAGTGGGATAAATACAGATGATGGTAAGGAAAATAAGTCATCTGCCAGAGACCTCTTCAAACTATCTTCTGAAATAGTAAAGAAATATCCAGATATCCTGGGATATTCGACCATGGATGAAGTAAATATTCCAGGCAAGGGCATCAAGAAAAACTCCACCATTCCCCTAAGAGGAGAAATAAAGGGAGTAGATGGCCTAAAGACAGGAACCACAGACCAGGCAGGTTACTGCTTAATCACAAGTACAGATATGAAAGAGCTCGATGGCAACGACGAGTTTAGGACTATAGGTGTGGTGATGGGAGCAGATCAGAAAGATACGAGAGATAGCGTCATGAGTGATTTGATCTATTATGTATCCAGATACTACTCATGCGAGAAAGTCCTAGATACAAACAAAAGCCTAGAGACTATAGATGAAGTAAGCGCCAAACAAGGCTACATAGATCTCTTCCCAAAAGAAAACCTAAGTATCATATCCAAGGATGACAAGAAAGTAGCCACTAAGATAAGCCTAAATGATAAGATTAAGGCACCAATCAAAGAAGGAGAAGTCCTAGGTAAGGTAGATGTATCCTATGATAACGAAGCCCATACGATCGATCTTATCGCCAAAAAGGACGTCGAAGAAGCAAGCCTATTTTCAAAGATCAAAAGAAATGTAGAAAATAATATAAATTTCTTGCTCCAAGTATTGATTGCAAGATAAAAAACTATATAATAATAGAGGACGCATTTTTGTCCTTTATATGTACTGGTAGCTCAGCTGGATAGAGCACCGCCCTCCTAAGGCGGGTGTCGGAGGTTCGAATCCTCTTCGGTACACCAAAATATGGCTGTTGATATCAACAGCTTTTTTTGTGGGGAAAATTCTAATGAGATACTTCGACTAGGCTAGGCTGTTGGTTAATAAATAGATCTCTCGACTAGGCTCGAGATAAGGAATGAGGGAAAGCTAGCTTTTCCCCCCCCCGTATCACTTGCTTCGAAACAAGCCCGTATGGCTCTAGGAGGACTGGAGAAACCTCACGTATTACTTTTAAAGAGCAGTTAATTATATAACCTAAATTAAAGAATATATTACTATTAACAACCATCTCTAATGGAATTGTCACAGTGAGCATAGCGAACTGATGAAACTCCTTAATCGAG
>NZ_JAPJPG010000076.1 GCF_030825785.1 Anaerococcus sp. | reverse complement strand
TGGTTGTATTAGAAAAAATAGAATCTTGTATTTTGAATGGTTTCAGATGTATCGGACGTTTGAAAAAGAAGAATGGGAGTAAAAAATATTGCGAGCAATATTTTTTAAGTTTTCCACTATTTACCAAGGTGCGAAGCACCGCAGAATAAATGGATGGAAACCCTTCTGCAGGGAAGAAAAGCCGACGCGACAAATAGGAGCGTTGGCTTTTCTGATTCGCTAATGGGAATAGTCCCAACATATAAGGGTGACCGATGCATAAGCATCGGTCATTTTCGAGACGAAGCAAAGCTGAGTCCGAAAAACTAAGCGAGAGGCCAAAGGCCTCGAGAGGATATTATAGTTAATGACTTCTATAAAATTACGACGTCAAAAATCAATGGTTACAGAAGATTAAAAACTGTAACTGGGATTAAAGTGGGAACATTTTTAAAAAAAGAATAAATTGAATAATAGTTCGAAGTGATTTAAATTTGGGCAAAAAATTAGATCATAACTTAATGGTGTAAGATAAATCGTGTTGGTAGAAGTAATTGATACTTATTTCAGAACGATTTTTTTGTAAAAGAGAATAAACTTAATAATAGCTTAATGTAATTTATACGAGGAAAAAAGTATACCCTTATTTTTGAACTTATCCCTAAACTTGGATCTACTAGCAGAGTTAGTGTTAAAACTTACTCTGCTTTTTTTAGCTAAAAATAGCCTTTTTTGTTATAATTATACTAACAAGGAGTGTATATATGGAAACTACTATTAATCTTTACCAAAAATTATGGCAGGCTTCTGATGATCTTAGGTCTCAGATGGATGCCAATGAATATAAGAACTATTTATTAGGAATAATTTTTTATAAATATTTATCAGATAAGATGCTTGATGAGGTTGGCAAGTTACTTGAAGTTGATGATGCCGACCTTAAAACTATTCAGCAAATTTATCAAGAAGAGATGCAAGGAGATGATGCTGACCTTATTGTTGATGAGCTTAGGAATAAATTTTCTTTTGTAATATCCCCAGATCATACCTTTACTAATTTTATAAAGCAAATCGAAGAAGGCACATTCCAACTAGATGACCTGGGCCAGGCCTTCAATGAAATCGAGCGAGCTGATAAGGACTTCAATGGATTGTTTGAAGATATAGACCTCTACTCAAACAAGCTAGGAAAACAGCCACAGGAGAAGAACAAACGTATATCAAATGTTATGAAGCAATTTGCCGAGGTCAATTTTGCCAACTATTCTGGCGATGTACTTGGTGATGTTTACGAATATATGCTAGCAAACTTTGCTTCAGAATCAGGCAAAAAAGCAGGAGAGTTCTATACTCCACAGCCAGTATCAAGACTTATGGCTATGATAGCTATGGATGGCAAAGAAGATAAGGCGGGCCTTACTGTGTTTGACCCAACCCTTGGATCTGGGTCCTTGCTTTTAAATGTGAGAAACTTCTCCAATGAAGCAAACCGCATCAGATACTTTGGTCAGGAGCTAAACAATTCTACCTACAACCTATCTCGTATGAATATGATCCTCCACGACGTGCCACTTGAGTATCAGAGCTTAAACCAAGGCAACACCCTATCAGATGATTGGCCAGTAGATGAGCCAACCAACTTTGATGCAGTTCTTATGAATCCACCATATTCTGCCAAATGGGATGCGAGCAAGGGATTTTTGGATGATCCACGATTTTCTGAATACGGAGTCCTCCCACCCAAATCAAGGGCAGACTTTGCCTTCCTTCTCCATGGCTTCTACCATTTGAAAAACACAGGAACTATGGCAATACTTCTCCCACATGGAGTCCTCTTTAGGTCTGGGGCAGAGGCAAAGATTAGAAAAGTCATGTTAGAAAATGGATCAATAGATGCAGTCATAGGCCTTGCTCCAAATTTATTCTACTCTACAGGAATTCCAGTAAGTCTAATAATACTAAGGAAAGATAAGACTGACAGAAGTGTTTATTTCATAGATGCTAGCGAGGAATTTGTCAAAAAAGGCAACAAAAACGAGCTAACCGAAGAAAATATCCAAAAGATATACAAGGCCCTAAGGTCCAGGGAAGAAATAGACAAATTCGCCCACCTAGCAGGGTTTGATGAGATAGAAGAAAATGGCTTCAACTTAAATATCCCAAGATATGTCGACACCTTCGAAGAAGAAGAACCCATAGACTTGGCAGAAGTATCAAAGGATATCAAGTCTATCAATGAAGAAGCTGATAAGCTTAAGGCAGAAATCCTAGCTGATATGAAAAACCTTGTGGCAAACACAGATGAAGCTAAGGCGGAGCTTGAAGGATTTATGGAAATCTTAGGTGGTAATTTATGAGAAAGGTACCAGAGCTAAGGTTCGATGGTTTTGATGGGGAGTGGGAAGAAAAGAAAATAGATGACTTAGCTAGATTCTATTCAGGAGGAACACCTTCATCAAGGAATTCGACTTATTATAATGGAACCATTCCATTTATTAGATCGGGAGAAATTCATAGCGCATGCACAGAACTCTTCATATCTGAAGAAGGTCTTTTAAATTCATCTGCAAAGATGGTCGATGAAGGAGATTTAGTTTACGCATTGTACGGAGCTACTAGTGGTGAAGCTGATATTATAAAAATGAGTGGAGCTATAAATCAAGCTATTTTAGCTATAAAATTATATGACAATTACAATAGCGTATTTGTATTAAATTATTTAAATAAAAATAAAGAAATTATACTAAATAAATATCTGCAAGGTGGTCAAGGTAATCTATCAGCTCAAATTGTAAGGAATTTAAATATAAAAATTCCTTTTTTCGGTGAACAAGAAAAAATCGGAGACTTGTTTAAAAATATTGATGCTCTAATTGAAAAGCAAGAAGACAAAGTTTCCAAGATGGAAGATTTCAAAAAATCCATGCTCCAAAAAATGTTCCCT
>NZ_JAPJPG010000037.1 GCF_030825785.1 Anaerococcus sp. | reverse complement strand
ACTTAACAGGAGAAATGTCCTATCAAAGCCTAGCAAATGAATTAAAGATAAACAATCCATCAATGATAACAAGAAGGACATTGCTTAGACAACTCACCAATGGAAAACTTCTTTGGGATATTAAAACAAGAAATATATTATGGAAGAAAATTCTACTCATATGAACACTTAAAACAAACAATAGAAGATTTCATAAAATATTATAACGAGGAAAGAATAAAAGAAAAATTAGGATACTTATCACCAATAGAATGCAGAAAGAAAAATGCAGCATAAAAAATTCCTACCCCTAGGGGTAGGATAGGACAAAGAAATACCAGAGCTAGTATATAGTATAGTTCTAACTCTGGTATTAGGTCCAACTTTATGGGGTCACCTTAAAAGAGGCTCATCGCCTCTTTTTTCTTGCTATTTTCTCTTTCTTGATGCGAATACACCAGCTAAAGAACTAGCTAGTAGTCCTAAGATAGATCCTAGACCAGAAACCCCTGTCTTAGGTCCTTGATTTTTATTAGTTATTTCTTCCTTATTAGCATTTGATAGTGATGCTTTGTCTTTGTTTTTTAAGTTGGTATCAGTTTTAACTTCTTCATCATCTTTTGCTTGGTTATTACTTTTATCAACTATACTTGTTTCATTTGAACCTAAGTTCTCATCATTAGAACTTCCATCTGAGACTTCTGAATTTTGATTTTCTCCTGGTTTTATATATTTTTCATCTTTTCTTAAAATAGTTTCCAAGCCATAGCCCAATTTATAAGCGATTTTATCGTTATACTTATAATTTTCATCCAAACCAGGTACATCAACTGGCAATTTACCTTGAGCTTTAACCTTGCCGAATACAATATCTAATGAGAATGGAATATTTGGGCCGAATGTTTTTACTGGTTCCTTTCCTTTTTCAGTTGGGTCCATTCCCTTAGCTCCATAAGCTAATACATGTGCATCTGCATTTTTATACCTATCTAAGTCATAAGGTTTGCTAATACTAATTATAGCAGATTTTTTGTTATTTTCTTTTGCATAAGTTGTCAATCTATCAGGAATATTAGAAATCCAATTATCTTTTAGCAAATGTCTCGCATTTCCAACTTCACTTACAGCAATAATATAATCATAATCCTTTGCGTATTGTTTTAGTATCTCGTCCGCAGCTTGTGGATCTTTCCTATATTCGTAGAATGATTTTACATCAACTATAGCATCCTTATCAATAACATTTTCTTCTTGAAGTTTAGTAAATCCATATTCAAAACCTGGTATTTCATTATTGTAAGGAGTGTATATTAATACTTTTTCTTTTGCTTTAGGATAAATCGGAAGTGCATTGTTAATATTTTTAGTAACAGTGATTGACTTATCAGTGATTTCCCTTTGAAGATCAAAGTGCTCTTTGCTACCAACTATTGCCAAAGCTTTTTCAATTTTATCTTCTAGTGGAATATTGTATTGATTTTTATCAAGAATATTCCTTATTTTTTTTAGGTGGAGTAGTCTATATACTGAATGGTTGATTTGGCTTTCATTGATATTTCCAGCTTCGACTTCTGATTTTATCCTAGCATAAATCTTATCTAGTTTGAGAAGATCTGATCTTTTTTCTAGCAAGGCAGGCATAAGAGGAATATCAACGCCTGCTTTAATAGCCATTATAACAGCTTCTTCTTCTCCAAAGTGATCTGCTATTGCTTTCATTTTCATAGCATCTGTTATAACAACACCCTTATAATGCATCTTATTTCTTATTATTCCTGTTATAATATCATCGGACAAAGTAGCAGGTATGCCAACTGTTGAGCCATCTTTTTTTGATATAACAGTATCTTTTTCAAGCTGTGGATATGATATGTGGGCAGTCATTATCATATCCACATCATCATTTGCAGCTTTTTTAAATGGAACAAGTTCTAATTTATCAACTTCTTCAGGAGATTTGTTAACCACTGGCAAACCTAAATGGCTATCTACATCAGTATCTCCATGACCTGGGAAATGTTTAACTGCTGCTGAAACCCCATCATCTTGTAAGCCTTTAATAACAGCAGCCCCCAACTCACCAACTAATTTTGGATCTGAGGAGATTGATCTTAAGCCTATTACTGGGTTGTTAGGATTATTGTTAGTATCTAGAACAGGAGCTAGATTTACATTTATTCCTAAAGCCTTGATTTCTTGAGCTATTATCTTACCATATTTATAAGCTAGCTCTTTATCTCTAGTAGCACCTAGAGCCATATTTCCAGGGAGGGATGTTCCCGTACCAAGCCTTACAACAATGCCACCTTCCTGATCTACTGATATGAGAAGGGGATCTAGTCCATTGTCGATGGCTGTTTTTTGGATATTATGGGTTAGTTTTGTTGTTTGCTCTGTAGTTTGTACGTTTTCAGCAAATAAAATCACCCCTCCAACTTTATACTTGACTATAGCATCCTTTATATCTTGGTTTAGTTCTGTTACTGGTTTTAGCTTACCTTCCTTATCTTCCCAATTTCTAAATTCCAACATCATCATTTGACCGATCTTTTCGTCGAGTGTCATTTTAGAAACTTTATCAATGATTTCTTTATCATTTTGATCATCAGTAACTTGAGTGCTTGCACTTTTTTCTTCTAAATATGATGACCCATCCTCATTAGATACATCTTCTGTCTTATTATTTTCATTATCTATCTTGTTTTCTGTAGATAATACACCACTATTTCCATCGTTTTCTGTTTGTGTGTCTGTAATTTCTTCTAATGGTGTTTGTTGGCTATCTACAATTGAATTTTCTTCAACAACGTTTTCACCATTCATATCCTGAGCTTTAGATAAATTTGTTGGAAATAACCCAATACCCAAAGCAAGCATCAGTGATAGACTTATTTTAACTTGTTTTTTCATCTGATTTCTCCTTATAATACCTATAGAACTATTGTAAACAAGAATTAACATTTAGTCAAACATTTGTCTACAAATAAAAAGAAGCGGAATTTCATTTCCACTTCTTCTTATTTTAAGCATTTTTGATTTCTTCTATTAGGGCTGGTACTACTTTGTGGAAGTCTCCTACTATACCGTAGTCACAGTTATCGAAGAATGCTGCGCTTTCGTCGTTGTTGATTACAACTATTGTTCCAGCTTCTGGAATTCCTCTTAAGTGTTGCATTGCTCCTGAGATACCGACACCGATGTATAGTTTACCAGCAAATTTCTTACCTGATAGACCGATAAATCTATTTGTTGGAACGTATCCTCTAACTTGGGAAGCTGGTCTTGATGATGAAAGTACTGAGCCTGTTTCCTTGGCAAGTTCTTTGATCATTTCGAGGTTTTGTTCTTCTCCAATTCCCATACCAGCAGCTACTACTGAATCTGCTTCTTCGATTGGTCCTTCTAGGTCCACGTCTTTCTTATCGAATGTGAATCCTTCAGCCTTTAGGGCTTCTAATAATTTCTTAGCAGCTTCTTTTTCATCTCCCTTGAAGATTTCTAGCTTTCTATCTCCTACTTGGGATTGTTTTTTCTTAGGAGCTTCTTTCTTCTTATCTTTCTTGGCTGGTTTTGGAAGGATATAGCCTGAGATTACTAGTCTCATTATTTCGTTTGTTCCTTCGTAGATTTGTGTAATCTTAGAGTCTCTGTAGTATCTTTCTACATCTACTCCCTTGATAAATCCAGATCCACCGTAAAGTTGTAGGGCCTTGCTTGTAAGTTTCTCTGCCATATCTGATGCGTATAGCTTAGCCATTGCAGCATCCTTACCATAAGGAACGTGGGCGTCTTTCTTCTTTGCTGCATCATAGATTAATAGTCTAGCTGCCTTAAGCTCTGTTGCCATGTCTGCTAGGATAAAGGAGTTGTGTTGCATTCTTGCGATTGCTTCTCCGAATTGCTCACGAGCAAGTCCGTATTCTTTGGCAGATTCATAAGCGCCTTGTGCTATACCAAGAGCTTGTGATGCTATACCAATTCTACCACCATCTAGGATCATCATAGCGTATTTGAAGCCCTTGCCTTCTTCACCTAGGAGGTTTTCTTTTGGAACCTTAACATCCTTAAAGTGAAGCTCTGCGGTAATTGATGATCTGATACCTAGCTTGTCATATGGTTCAGAGAAGGTAAATCCTTCAAAGTCCTTGTCTACGATAAACATTGATATACCGTGATTACCCTTACCTGGTGTTGTAACAGCTGTTACTAGATAAGTTTGTGCTTCTGGAGCGTTAGTAATGAATATCTTCTTACCATTTAATACATAATGATCTCCCTTTAGAACAGCTGTAGTTTCTGTTCCAGCAGAGTCTGATCCAGCGTTTTCTTCTGTAAGTCCGAATCCACCTATGGACTCACCTGTTAGAAGAGGTCTTAGATATTTTTCCTTTTGTTCTTCACTACCGAATTCATTAAGTCCCCAAGTACCTAGAGATGTGTGGGCTGAGCAAATTACTCCTACACCACCATCTACCCTAGATAGCTCTTCTACAGCTATAGCGTAGTGTTGGTTAGTTAGGCCTGCTCCACCGTATTCTTCTGGAAATGGTATACCCATTAGCCCCATCTCTCCCATTTCCTTTACGATTTCCTTTGGAAATTCTTTAGTTTGGTCTAGGTGAAAAGCAATTGGTCTAATTTTTTCTTCAGCAAAATCTCTAACTACTTTTCTAAATTCTTCTAAATCTTTTGGTAAATTGTATCCCATTATATCTCCTTTTATAGTTCACAATAAATTACATGAGTGCTTTGTCCCTTCCATCCAGTAAGCTTAAATAAACTAAAGGATTGGAATCATAAAACTATATCTTATCTTAGACAAGATACTTAAGATAGTTTATAGTAGATATGTCGCATAATCTAAAACTCATGCAATTGTTTTCATAGTATATATACCCAAATAATTTATTTCTAACATACTTTCTTGTTAAATTATAAGAATTTATATTTTTTAGATTATTGCTGATATCAATAATCATTTATATATAATTTATTTTTCTTAAATATCCGGTATAATTTAATTAACAATAAATTATCAAAGGAGTTAGAATGCATAATATTATTGAAGTACTAGACAATATCTATTGGGTTGGAGTTAACGATAGAAGAATTGACAGATTTGAAAATATGTTTGAGCTAACAAACGGCGTTTGCTACAACTCATATGTAATAAAAGATGAGAAAAATGTTTTGATGGATTCTGTAGATGCAGCCTTTACTAGAAGATATATAGATAATATCAAGGCAAGTCTTGACGGAGAAGACCTCGATTATATTGTAATCGAGCACATGGAGCCAGACCACTGCAGAAACATCGATTTTTGTATGAGAGAGTGGCCAAATGCTAAGCTTGTTGGAAATGCAAAGACCTTTAAGCTTTATGAACAATTTTACGATGATGAGTTTAAGGACAGATACTACGAAGTTAAAGATGGGGATGAGTTAAATCTCGGTAAGAGAAATCTAAAATTTGTCTTCACCCCTATGGTTCACTGGCCAGAAGTTATGATGACTTACGAAACAACAGAAGGTCTCCTCTTCTCAGCAGATGCCTTTGGTTCCTTTAACGTAATCGAGGGAAATATCGATGCAGCTAAGGTAATCCACAAGGGTGATTGGCTAGAACAAGCCAGAAGATACTACATCAATATAGTAGGTAAGTTCGGCAAGATGGTTCAAAATGCCTTCAAGAAAATCGATGGACTTCCAATAAATACTATCCTTCCTCTTCACGGACCAGTATACAAGGATGAAGAATCAATCAACTTTATCATGGATAAATACAACCACTGGTCAACCTTTACGGCAGAAGAAGACGGAGTAGTTATTGTTTATGCATCAATGTATGGAGATACTGAAGAAGCAGCCGACATCCTCGCAGTTAAGCTTGCAAATCTAGGTGTAGAAAATATCAAGATTTATGACGTTGCTGACTGGGATGTTTCTTATCCAATTAGCGACTGCCACAGATTCTCTCACTCAGTATTTGCACCAATCAACTACAACTCAGGACTTTACTACAAGATGGATGCCTTCCTAAGAGAGCTTGTTGGGACAGGTTTCACCAACAAGTCTGTATCCTTCCTAAACAACTGGTCTTGGGGCGGTAGAAGTCTAGAGATTTCTAAGGAAATCCTATCTAGTGCAAAACTTGACTATGTAGGAGAAGATGTAAAGATCAACTCTGGTGTCAAGATGGAACAAGTTGATCAAATCGAAGAGCTTGCTAAAGCTATCAAGGCTGATATGGATAGCAAGAATAAATAAGATTTCAAAAAACCAGGTCTTTATTTGGACCTGGTTTTTCTGTACAAATAAAAGCTATCGCTAGTTAAGATAAATATTGATACAATAAGTAAATATTTATTTCCTCAGCAATAGCTTATTTTAGAATTAACTTACGTCTAATGTCTAGTAACAGTTAGAAATCACTTAGAAACAGAAGTAGTCTAACATTAGTTCTATTCTTATCATTACAATACTTTCTTTACAAAGCTTAATTTTCCATCTTCATAAGGAGGATATTTTATATTTGCCTTCATGCTTGATGGAGTCTCCATTATGCTTTTTTTGTTGGAGAAGTTTACAAAGCTATTGTAACCGTGATATCCTCCCATACCGCTTTCTCCTACTCCACCAAACTCGAGGTAAGGGCTTGCAATCTCAATTATACAATCATTGACACATCCATTACCGAACTCCATATTATACATAACCTTTTCGATAAGCCTCTCATCTTCTGAGAAAAGATAGAAGGCGAGTGGTTTTGGCATGGTTTTAATTTTGTAGAGGATTGGATTTATATCATCATAGGTCAAAATAGGAATAATTGGACCGAATATCTCATCTTCCATAAGCTTACTATCAAAGTCAACCCCATCTACAATTGTAGGCATTAGTTTTAGATTTTCTCTATCGTAGATGCCTCCTGCTATTACATCTTCTCCTACGAGAAGTCCTAAGAGCCTATCGAGATGGTCTTCGTTAATTATTCTTCCATAGTCTTTTGATTCTAGTGGATTTAGACCGTAAAAGTCAATCATTGTTTCTTTTAATTTATCTATGAACTTTTCTTTGATAGCTAAATCTACTAGAATATAATCTGGTGCTACACAAGTCTGTCCAGCATTTAAGGTCTTACCCCACATGATAGATCTCGCTGCATTATCAAGATCTGCTGTTCTATCTACAATACAAGGACTTTTTCCACCTAGTTCTAAGGTAACTTTAGTGAGGTTTTCGCTGGCCTTTTTCATTATATGCTTGCCGACACTTTTGCCTCCAGTGTAGAATATATGGTCGTACTTTTCTTCTAGTAATTCTTTATGACTTACTTCGTCATTATCTACAACATAAATAAATTCTTCCTCGAAGTAATCATTTAGCATAGACCTGATGAGCTTAGAAGTCTCCTTAGTCTTGGAAGAAGTTTTAAGAATCACAGTATTTCCTGAAGCTATAGCCCCTATTAGGGGATCGATTGCCAAAAGGAAAGGATAATTCCATGGAGCTATAATAAGAGTAACTCCCAAAGGCTCATACAAGCTATAAGACTTCCCAGGCATAGCAGTAAGCGGAGTCTTCTCTCTAACTGGCTTCATCCAATCACTTAGATTATCAAGGGCAAACTTTATCTCTTCCTTGGCAAAGGATATTTCGCTTACATAGGCTTCGAAATTCGCTTTTCCCAAATCTTGTTCTAGAGCGTGAAGGATATTTTCTTCGCATAAATCTATCAAATCTCTCAGTCTCTCAAGTTTTTTCCTTCTGAAGTCTTCTGTTTTGGTAAAACCTCCATAGAAAAATTCTCTCTGTCTATCAATAATTCTGTTTAAATCAGTCATTTAATTCTCCTTATATTAAGTCTAATCCTTATCCTATTTATACCCATAATTTTCCTTACAAATAAAAACTAGCAGAAATAAATCCGCTAGTTATGTCTTTATGCTTTAGTTTTTCTCATTTTTTTATACAAGGCAAAAATTAACATTCCAATAACTGCATTTACTACAATAGCTCCTCCTGGTTTGATATCGAAATGAAAGGAAAGAATGATTCCTGCCATCATATATATTATTCCAAGAATTATAGTTACAAAGAAAGTTTGCTTATAAGATCTAGATATAATCAAACTAGTTGCTACTGGAAGAACTATTAGGCTTGTAACCATCAAGGCTCCTATAATTTTAACCGCAAGGGCAATTGTTACAGCTGATAGGAAAGTAAATATCATATCTATTATCTTTACCTTAACTCCTGCAAGCTTAGCTGTATTATTATCTATCGAAATTGCCAAAAGTGCTGAGTATCTACTTATGCATAGGGCAAGAACCAAGATAAAAATAAGGCTAGTGTTTAATACATCCGCGCTTGTAACTGATGAAATCGAACCGAATAGATAAGATTCAAAAGAATTACCTCCCGGAGCGAAATCAGAAAGAATCGCTGCAATTCCAAGTCCTGTACTCATGATAACAGCTGTTGCCATATCCCCGTATTGAGGGAGCTTTTTCCTAATAAATTCTATAAGGAAGGCAGCTATTACACATACAATAGCCGATCCTAAGAGCGGATCAAAACCTAAGATTAGTCCCATGGCTACTCCAGTAAGGGCCGTATGGGATAGGGCATCACCTATCATTGAAGTTTTTCTATTGACCATTACAATCCCTATAAGAGGAATCATTATAGATAAGAGAAATCCCGAAAGTAGGGCCTTTCTCATAAAGGCAAATTCTAACATAAACTCAATCTCCCTTCATTCATCCTATACTGGGTCTTAGTCATTTGTATATCCTCCATTTCCTTAAGCTCATGGGTAATCATAACTATAGTTATACCCAGATCTTCCTGTAGTTTCTTTAGTGTCTTAAAGAACATTTCTTTATTTTCCTTATCGACACCAGCAGTTGGCTCGTCTAAGATTAAAAGTTCTGGCATATTTATCATAGCCTTGGCAATCATGGCTCTTTGGGCAAGTCCTCCAGATAGTTCGTTTACCGGAGTATTGATAAATTCCTCCATGCCCATTTTGATGAGTATATCCCTTGCCTTATCATAGTGGACTTTCTTAGGTATTTTGATAAAACCAAAATCTTCATAGAGATTGAGGGCAACAAGCTCCATACAAGTTATAGGAAATGCAATTTTGTTTACTACATTGACTTGGGGAACGTAGCCAATTTTCTTATAGGACTTGTATTTTGCAATATCCTTACCCAAAATCTTTATACTTCCCTTATCAGGCTCTAGCTCTCCTAGCATTAGCTTGACAAGGGTTGATTTTCCTGATCCATTTCCCCCTATGATTAATACAAGTTCGCCAGATTCAACTTCTAGATTGCAAGATTTAATTACATTTTCTTTCCTATAAGCAAAGCTTAAATCCTTAATTGCTATTGCCTTCATCAGCTTCTCCTTTCATAGAATCATATAAGTTTTCTAGATTCATCCTCATTAGGTCAATATAATCCATTCCCTCTTCTTCTTGCTCCTTAGTCACAAACTCCATCGATGCTAAAGGCTTTGTCTTGCCATGTAGTTCTTCGGCCAAAGCCTTAGCTTCCTTAGGGTTTTTACCGTATTCATAAAATATTGTGTCTATTCCCTTACTATTAGCAAACTCTACCGCCTTTTTTATAGTCTTTAGACTTGGACTTTCTAGGCTCGTTAATCCTTGGAGAGGATATTGGATTAAATCGAAATCCCTAGCCAGATATTGGTAGGCATAATGGATTACGAGAAATTCTCTCTGATCAAGGTCTTTAAATTTCTCCTTATATTCTGCGTCTATATCTGTAAGTTGATCGACATATTTTAGCTTATTCTTCTTGTAAATCTTTTCATTTTCCGGATACTTTTCTATCAATTTATCCTGGATAGCGTTTAAATATTTTTTGGCATTTACAATCGAAAGCCAGGAATGAGGATCGTAGCTTATCTTATCGAAACCAGATGATGATCCTTCCATAAGAGACTCTTCTCTACCATCATCTTTTAGTAAATTTCCATTTTCATCCATCAAATAGTATGGAAGAAGGTCTTCGCTTATCCTATCTGATATGAAAATCCATGATCCTGCTTCAGGCATCTTGTAGAAGATTTCTCCTGACTCATGCCCCATCTCGAGACCATAGACCTTGCCCTCTTCTACCTCTATAGTAGATTTTTGGGCTACTAGATTTCCTTTCTGATTCATTACTTCCTTGGCCTTTTTAACAAGGTCTTCTCCTCTTAGTCCAGTATCTTTTATGAAGGCTACCCTCATCATGTCCTCGTGGGTATGGGCAAAGTCGAACTTCTGAGTTTTATCAGTCAAGTCAAGTCTTGCCATATATTGGAAATCTCCGACTGCAGCCTGGCCCTTGTAGGTGATTAGATCAACCGAATCTGATAATTTCAATATTTCTAGATTCGGTAGGTTTTCCCTTACACTTTCAAGCCATGGCTCCATATTCGCTCCATTTACTACTAATAGGTCTGCTTTGGCGAGCTTTTTCATATCCTTTGGTGAAGGCTCCCATAAGTGGGCTTCCTTGCCCTCTGGCATAAAGGATTTAACATTTGCCGTATCTCCAGCAATTTTACTAGTCAAGTCATTAATCGGATAGAAGGATGTATAGATTAATGGCTTATCCTTATCTTCTTCTGCTTTATTGCAAGAGGTCAGACTGAAAACAAGAATCAGTAGATATATTAATTTATTTATTTTCTTCATTATTCTCCTCACAAAAAAGGGACGAGATAAGCCCATCCCTCTTACAAAATCTATTCTGTAATTTCATCCATGATTTGTTGGTCTGTTGTGTTTGGCTTAACAAATGTTGGGAACCATTTTTCTTCTCCTAATAGTTCATCCTTATCATTACCATATCTCATATGGAAATGTGTCAAACTTTCCTCTCCGTGGATTGGCATCATAAGTAGGTACTTATACTCAGCATCTGGGCTTACTGCTTCAAATATATCCCATTCTAGCATGTGATTTCCGTGTTTTACTTCTTGTTTATCAACATATTTATATTCAACTTCTGCTGTGGCCTCTTTGCCTTCATCAGGAAATTCATTGTAGAACTTAACCTTATTTCCTTCAATCTCTAGACCATTAAAATCGCAGTGTCTTTTTTCTACATAGGCCTTCTTGGCGCTTTCTTCATCAGTGTTTTCCTTCTTAGCTAGGTCTGTAAAGGCTTCTTGGACCTCGTTTTTATCTAGATAAGCAGACATTGAATTCCATTTTCCTTCCCAATCAGCTAAAGAAACATCATCCATCTTTTGATCAGAAGTACTTTCTTCCTTCTTTTCTGCAACATTTTCTTTGCTTGAATTATCTTTAGTTTCAGTATCGGCTTTCTCTTCTACTTGTGCCTTGTTATTAGCTTCTTTATCTTTAGCATTGTCATTTCCACAAGCTGCTAGTATTAAACCTAGCGAAAGAATCGCTGTTAGTGCTATAGTATTTTTCTTTTTCATATTTATCTCCTTATTTAATTATATTTTATGTAGGTAAATCATTCTGTTAAGCTGTAGACTTATCCTGACAAGATTATGATAGCACCTATTTTATTATTTGTCAAGAATGATTTGCATTATCTTTAATTGTTATTTTCTTAACGTTTGCTGGCAAAGAAAAAATCCCGCTCTTAAAAGCGAGATTTAAATATTTTATAGATTTTCTATAACTTCTTCTATGTCAGGAAGTTCGCTTCCTCCATATACCTTAACCCATTTTACTTTTCCTTCTTCATCGATAATAACATTGGCACGTTTACTTGCTCCGTTTTCTTCGTTGAAGAGACCATAAGCCTTGGTTACTTCAGCATATGGGAAAAAGTCTGATACTATCTTAAGATCTTTTAGATCAAGTATATCTGCCCATTTTGCCTTGGCTGGGAATGGATCTACAGAAAGACCTATAACTACTGTGTCTCCCTTTTCTTGGATTCTTTCGTAGTTTCTTTCAAGAGATCTCATTTGGTCAGTACAAACTGGTGTGTAAGCTAGTGGGTGCCAAGAAAGAATTACTTTTTTCCCTTTAAGCTCGCTTAGTTTAACATCTTCTTTGAATTGATCTTTTAATGTAAAGTCTATTGCTTCTTGATTAACTTGAATTGTCATTTTATCCTCCTAATTCTCTCTTACTAGTATTTATACCCAAGATAAGAAAAAATAATAAATTATTTATTAGCTAGAAAGCTTGTAGCAAACTTGACCATAGCATAGATACCATAATCAAGGCTGTCTTCATCTAGGTCAAATTCTGGTGTGTGATGCTCTGCCCCACTTCCCTTCTTATCATTTAGAGTTCCTACTAGGGCAAAGAGAGATGGGGCAAGCTTGCCATAGGCCTCAAAGGATTCTGAGGCGAACCATCTTACATCTCTTTTAATATTATCTCCAAAATATTCTTTGATATTATCTTCCATTAATGCTGAAAGGTCTGGGTCATTTATAACAGGATCGTATTGTTCAATGCCTGTTTCATTGATAAATTCACATCCGTGGGCTCTAGCAATGTTTCTTCCTACTATATCTATTTGATCGATGGCCTTTTCGACTTCTTTTCTATCGAAATATCTCAAGGTCCCATCAATTGTTACCTTATCGGCAATAACATTGTGGGCACTTCCCCCATGTATGGTAGATAGGCCTAGGGTTACGGTCTTGGTTGGATCGAGTCTATTGACCCAGCTTGACGCAAGAGATTGGATGATGGCGGCTTGGGCAAATATTGGACTTACTGCAAGGTCGGGTCTTGATGAGTGGCCTCCAATTCCTTTAATTGTAAACCTAGTTCTGATAAAACCTGCCATGATTGGACCCTTATCGATTGCAATCTCTCCTGTTTTTAGGAAATTTGCCAGGTGATTTCCATAAAAGGCATCTATATTTTCTTTTTCTAAAACCTCTACCATAGGGAAAATTCCAGAACCTGTCTCTTCCCCTTCCTCAAAGATAAAAATAAGCCTTCCATTGATTTTGTCCTTATTTTCTACTAGAATCTTCATACTCTCTAGAAGGATTGTCATATGGCCGTCGTGACCACAAGCATGGGATGCTTCTTTTTCGTCTGATACTGAATACTTTTCCCTAGTTAAATTAAAGGAGTTTTCACAGATTGGTAGGGCATCTATATCAGTTCTAAGAGCCAAGGTTTTGCCAGGTAGTCCACTGTCTAATACAGCATAAAAACCAGTTGTTGACACTTCTACTATGGCAAGCCCTAGCTTTTGTACTTCTTCTTTGAGCAACTTACTAGTCTTAAATTCCTTGCCGGAAACTTCAGCCATCCTATGAAGTTTTCTCCTTGTTTCTATTATTTTCTTCTTATCCTTCTCTATCTGATTTTGTATTAAAAAATCCTCCATGAGGGCTCCTTTTCGATATAAAAAAACGACAGATTAAACTGCCGCTTTTATGTTTTATAAGCTTGCGATAGCTTCGATTTCTAGTAGGCCGTCTTTTGGAAGATTTGCTACTTCGAAGGCTGATCTAGCTGGTTTGTGGTCTTTGAAGAATTCTGCATATACTTCATCAAATGCCTTGAAGTTGTTGATATCGTTTAAGTAAACAACGCATTTGATAACCTTATCCCTGCTTGATCCTGCTTCTTTTAGGATGTTTTCTACATTTTCTAGAGCTTGCTTAGTTGCAGCTTTGATCTCTGTAACTAGCTCACCTGTTTTTGGGTCTAGTGGAAGTTGTCCTGAAGTAAATACTAAACTATCAGTTGCTATACCTTGTACGTAAGCTCCTACTGCTTTTGGAGCATCATTTGTGTTAATTGCTTTCATATAAACTCCTTAATTTAATTCTATTTACACCTATATTATATCGAATTTCCAAAAAAATACAATCAGTTAATCTTCAAATACTCTTCTAGACTTAAATCATTTTCATAGATTTCCTTGGCGTTTTCTACACCAACAAATCTAAAGTGCCATGGCATCGGTCTGTGATTTGTGAAGTCTTGTTTATCTTCTGGGTATCTTTCTATAAATCCATATTTGTAAGCATTTTCACAAAGCCACTTGTATTCATTAGTAGTAGCAAACTTATCACTATATTTGCTTCCTTCTGTGAAAAAGTCGAAGGCCTGGCCTAATTGGTGCTCGCTTGTAGCAGGATTTTCACTATCGACTTCGCCTGCTTCTTTCATCTTTTCTTCTAGGGCATAGTCCCTATAGTCAGATGCTATCTTTATACTAAGACCTTCTCTTTCCATATCTTGGCGCATAGTCTCGAAGGCACGTTTGGCGGTTCCATCCACTCCTGGATTGAAATCACTTGGCAAAGGATAAGCTTCGCTTACATAGCTTATTCCATTTACAACTTTGATATTTTCTTCAGGATTTAACTTTTCTAGGCCAAATTTATTGACATAGTAAAAGCTGTCGTCCATTTTGATTTTTGAAAAACCATTTTCACTCCCATAATAGGCGACATAATCCCCTTTTTCTATGAACTTTTCAGTCTTGGAATAATCATTTGGATATTGGTAAGCGTATTGGGTCTTGGCGCATCTTACAAACTCTACTAGACTATCCTCATACTTATCGTCAGTAATTTTCTTATCTTCTTCTATTTCTATATCCTTAAATCCAGCTTGGGTAGCTATGTGGATTTTATCTCCATTTATCTTTTTTTCTTTGTCTTCTTCTAAATCTTCAGCTGCCTGGGCTTGCCTGTATTCGGCAGGTCTTTGGATTATAAATTCTTCTTCATTGGTTTTAAGAAATTTTGTTCCTAGCACTAGGGCTATAGCCGCAAGGCTAGTTAGTAGGAACTTTTTTCTTCTTTTTCTCGCTTGTCTTTTCTTTTTTCTCTTTAATTCTCTGATACCTCTGTTAGACATAACCTTCCTCTATTTATTTCAATATATTGTCTTTTGTAAAGTCTAAGGGTTAAGCAATCATTTGCCCAGACTTATAAATATATTTCAATTTACAAATCTTACTTTAGATCGCTAAATTTCTTATATTTATTATAACATGTATAAGGAAAAAAATACAGCCCCATTTTAAGTATTTTTAGACTTTTAGAGAGTTTTTTCAGATATTTCCTAAATTAAAAATTATTTTCTTGTAATTTTATAAACTTAATTT
>NZ_JAPJPG010000005.1 GCF_030825785.1 Anaerococcus sp. | reverse complement strand
GTAAAAAAGAAGTCGAATTAAATTTGTTTAGAAATTTCTACGATGAATTAAAAAGTTTAGATTTTTTTCTAGAAGGTATTGAGAGTGAGTTCTTTAAAGAATATTTCAGTATTTATGAGATATATCTTATTCAAGAAGTGATACAATGTATACTCAACAATACTTTGGAGAAAAATATTTTAAATTTAAAGCAAAATCCGTTTTCCAAAGATTTAAAAATTGATGTAGGCATGACCTTAGAAGAATTTATTGAAGGGCTTAGAGATAGTAAGTATTATAGAACTCTCTTGCCCTTTATAAATGAAAACATGGACAATGAATCATTGATATTTTTATCAAGTAATGCTTTGATGAAATTTTATTTTAGAAATCTTCTCAAATTAGCTAAGAAGTTTAAAGCAAAAGAGAGGGTCCTTATAGAAAATTTTGTGGGTGAGTTGATTAACTTATCTAACCTAGAAATGCTTTATAGACTCAAGAAATTCTTCAATTTAAACAATAATGAAATATTTAATTATTTGATTGAGGGTGGTAAGGGCTATAACGCTGATAGGCTTAAGATGATTTCTAACTTATCCATGGATGATTTCTTTGAATACCTTGATGGTACTAAGTATAAAAGTATTTTCGATAATGCGTGGGATTCACATATTAAAATCAGCAGGAGAAAGATGAAACTTTCAAGAGATGAAATAATCAAAGAGAGATCATCTATTCTATATGTAATATCTGCTATGAGCGTTATCCACACCAATATCGAAAATTTAGTTAGTATGCTTGAGGTTGATGAGAGCTTTACTCTTTCTGAAAGATATGAACTAGTGATTGTGAGGTAATTATGGCAGTAGAAAAAATGCACCTTGTCAATATTACTTCTAGATTAAATAATCTCGATGATTTTCTAGAAGATATTATTGAATTAGGCGATATTGAACCAGTTGATGCCTTTAATCAAGTAGCATCAAGAGCTTTCTCAATTAAGGCTAGTAAAGAAAATGTTGAATTGACTGAAGATATATCAACTATATCGAGCTTTGAAAGGCCAGATAAGTCTATTATTGATAAGTTGAACTTATTAAAAGATTTATTTAAAATAGACTCTTCAGCTAGTGAAAATCCAAAGCATATTTCCGAAAGTGATATTGACAGTTTATACAACGACTTGAAGGCATTAATTGATAGGAAAAATAAATTAATCGAAGAAAAAAATATTCTCGAAGAGTATAAGGATAACTTAGAAGTCCTTAATAGGTCTGGAATAGATATTAGAAAGATTAAAAATCTCAACTACTTTGATCATAGGTATGGTGAAGTAAGCAAGGATGGTAGATATATTTTAAAGAATAACTATGACAACTTGCCTTCATTGATTCTCCACCTGGATGGTAGCCTTGATGATATTTCTTTGGGATATCTTGATGAACTTATAGCACTTGATAAGGAAACAAGTAAATTGAGAACTGATACAGATAATATAGTTTCTAATGAGAAAACTAATACCTTTGATGTAATAGCTCAGCTTGATAAAAAATATTCATCCTTAACTAAGGAAAAATCTGATGAAGTTTACTCAAATATCCTTTCAGAGGGTGAATTAAGGAAAAAAGAGATAGAAGATGAGTATAAGCAAATGAAAGATAAGCTTGATAGAATTTATGAGAATTATAGCGAAGATATAGTTTCTGAGATTAGCTCATCTATTTTAGAAGAAGGGAACAAATAATTGGCAATTAAGAAGAAAAATAAAAATATTGACAGCAAAGAAAATTATTTGTTAGTTTATCCTAAACAGGTCAAAGAAGATATTAAAAGAGCTGTCAATACTATGGGTTTCATAGATAAAAAGACTCCAGAGTCCGATGATCTAGAAACTACAGATAGGAAATTAGAAGAAACTGACAAAGAAATAAAAGAACTAGAAGAGAAAATTGAAGCTATCAAGAATAATAATGAGGATTTGATTCAAGATATTCCTCATACAATCGAATACTATGAAAAAAGTAGTGAAATAAAAGATAAGATGGCAAAAGGGGACAAGTACTTCTACCTTAGTGGCTGGGTTCCTAAATCAAAAGTCGATGACTTCAAAAATCTTGAAGAAAAATACGACAAAACTAAGGTAAATATAAACAATAGGAGTTGTTCCTCGAAACCGCCGACCAAACTAAAAAACAATATTCTCTTTCGTCCTTTTGAGTTTTTGGTGAACATGTACGGTGCTCCAAACTATAACGAAATTGACCCAACACCATTTTTCGCTATAACATATTTATTGTTGTATGGAATGATGTTCGGTGATTTAGGACAAGGATTAGTATTTGTTTTATTAAGCTTCTATGTAGACAAGATAAACAAGACCTTTGGCGGCCTGGTAAGAAGAATAGGAATAAGTTCTTCTATATTTGGATTGATGTACGGTTCATTCTTTGGTATAGAGACTCTGATACCTACATTGTTGATCAAGCCTTTTGATAATATTATGACTGTATTAATAGCATCTGTAGCGTTCGGTGTAGTATTGATGGTCATATCTTATATCATAGGAATCTTCAACAAAGTCAAAAAACAAGATAATATAGAGGAAGGAATATTTGGAAAAGAAGGCCTAGCAGGTCTTATGATGATGATTTCTTTTATACTAATCATCCTTAATATAGTAGGAAAAAGCCCAATACCTATGCTTGTAGCTATAATAATTCTTGTGTTATCAATAGTTATGATAATATTTAAACAGCCACTAGCAAGAAGGATTGAGGGAGAATATCCGCTATATGACAGTTCAAAGGGTGACTATTATGTAGAAAGTTCATTCTCAATAGTAGAGGCCCTACTATCGGTATTCTCTAACTTAGTGTCTTTTACAAGAGTTGGAGCTTTCGCAATCAACCACGTAGGTTTGTATATGGCCTTTGAAGTCATGGCAAAACTTGCAGGTGGTGGAATAATTGGAATAATAATTTTGATATTAGGTAATATTCTGATAATAGGTCTTGAAGGAATGATTGTATTCATCCAAGGACTAAGACTAGAATTTTACGAAATGTTTAGTAAGTACTATGAAGGAAATGGTCGTAAGTTTAGACCAATTACAGAAAAATAAGGAGTTAATATGATTTTTAAAATTGCTTTATTAGCATTAGCAGTTGTCGTAATGACAATTTATTCAGGTTTATATCTATTAAAAACAAACGAAGATAGTTCAAAGGCAAAGATAAGAAAGGCATTAAAGCTTAACCTATCTACTTTCGTGCCAATTATGGTAATGATGATAGTTCTTCTTTTCCCATCAAGCTCAAAAGCAGCAGAAGCTGGTACAAGTGCAGCAGCAAGTGATGGTCTAAAATACATTGGTGCAGCACTTTCAACAGGTCTTGCAACAATTGGTACTGGTTATGCAGTAGGTACTGTAGGTTCAGCAGCACTTGGTGCTATTTCAGAAGATCAATCTATCCTTGGTAGAACAATCATCTTCGTAGGTCTTGCAGAAGGTATTGCTATCTTCGGTGTAATTATATCAATCCTAATCCTATACGCATAAAATGAAGGCAAAATTAATAAGTAACGATCCAAGCTTAAACCTTATGTTTAGGCTTGGGGGTATAGAAATAGAGCAGGTAGATAGAATCGAAGAAAGTCTTAGTAAATTTAAGACTTCTGTAAGTGATGATAATCTAGCTGTTCTTATCTTAAGTAGAACAATTTATAATAATATATCCAAGGATGTTGATTATTATAGAGAAAATAAAAGTGAGCCTTTAATCGTAGTTATTGATGGTTGATTGGAGGAAAAATGCTAGATCTAGAAGCAAAGATTTCATCCTTTAGAAAGATGGTATGGGATGAAGAAAAAGAAAAAAGTGAAAAAGAATTATATCAGTCAACAGAGGATAATTCAAAATTAGTTTCAGATAAAAAGGCGGAGCTAGAAAAGCACTTGGAAGAGAGTGTCAAGGATAGACAAATATTTGCTGAGACTAGAAAGAATGAGAATGTTTCTAAGAAAGAATTTGAATCTAAAAATGATATATTTCTTTATAGACAATCTCTATTGGAAGATTTGACAAAACGAATTAAAGAATATCTTAGAGATTTTACTAATACTAAAGACTATAAAGACAAGCTAACTTCAAGTATAAATAAAGCTCTAGAAGACCTTGGTTTAGCTAAGGAAGAAGTAATAATAAGTGTATTAGAAAAGGACAAGAAGCTTATAGACTTTCCTAATGTAGAAGTACTCGATGATGAGTATATTGGTGGTTTTATAATTTCAAATCTTGATAGAGATTTTAGATATAATTATACTTATTTGAATAGGCTTAAAGAGAAGAAATATGAAGTTGGTAAAAAACTAAATCAACTTCTTGAAAGTGAGAGTTTTAATGAATCCAAAAATTAAAACAATAAATGGTCCTGTTGTAGTTGCGACAGATGCGAAAATCTTGACTGTTCGTGAGATGGTTTCAGTTGGTAAGCTAAAGCTTATAGGTGAAGTAATATCACTTGAGGGTGATCTTGCGACAATTCAGGTTTATGAAGATACATCAGGACTTAAAGTAAATGAAGATATAATTCCAACTGGTAGACCTCTTTCAGTAAGACTGGGACCAGGTATGCTTGGAAACATGTTTGATGGTATCCAAAGACCCTTAAAAAATATAATGGATAAAAATGGATCTTTTATTCCTTCAGGAATAGGATTTGAAAATTTAGATACTGAGAAAAAATGGGATGTCAAACTTACTGTTAAGGTTGGAGATAAGATTAAAAGAGGCGACATCTACGCTACCATAAAAGAAACTGAAACAATCGAGCATAGACTTATGAATCAAGTTAGTGGTGAAGTTGTTGAAGTAGCAGAAGATGGTTTGTACACACTTGAAGATACTGTAGTAAAAATTAAGACAGAAAAAAATGTGGTTGAGGAAAAACTATACCAATATTGGCCAGTTAGAAATCAAAGACCAGTTATGGCTAATATGCCAATAGAGAAGCTATTTGAGACAGGTCAAAGGGTCCTTGATGTTTTCTTCCCTCTTGCTAAGGGAGGTACTGTTGCAATTCCTGGTGGATTTGGTACAGGAAAGACTATGCTTCAACACCAGCTTGCCCAATATTCTGACGTAGATATAATAATTTATATTGGATGTGGAGAGCGTGGAAACGAGATGACCCAGGTTCTTGAGGAGTTCCCTGATCTTATAGATCCAAATACAGGTAAGGGACTAATGGAAAGGACTATTTTAATTGCCAATACTTCAAACATGCCAGTAGCTGCTAGGGAAGCATCTATCTATACTGGTATTACTATGGCTGAATACTTTAGAGACATGGGTTATGATGTAGCTCTTATGGCAGACTCATCATCAAGATGGGCAGAGGCCTTACGTGAAATATCAGGAAGACTTGAAGAAATCCCAGCCGAGGAAGGCTATCCTGCATATCTTGGATCAAGACTTTCACAATTTTATGAAAGAGCGGGATATTTCAAAAACTTAAACGGAAGCGAAGGTTCTGTTACTCTTATTGGGGCCGTATCACCTTCTGGGGGAGACTTCTCAGAGCCTGTAACAGAAAATACTAGAAGATGTGTAAATGTATTCTTAGGACTTGATAGAAAGCTTGCTTATTCAAGACACTATCCTGCTATAAACTGGCTTTCTTCTTATTCTAATTATATTGAAAAAATCAGAGCCTACTATGAGGAAAGACTGGGTAAGGACATAATTGCTATAAGAAATGAATTGATGAATGTCCTCCTTGAAGAAGACGAAGTTAGATCTATCATGATGCTAGTGGGAGAAGATGCACTTTCTAATAGTCAAAAGAACATATTAGATGTTTCAGGTCTTATAAGAAATGGCTTCTTACAACAAAATGCTTACAATGATATTGATAAGTATGTCCCACTTGAAAAACAAGTCAAGATGCTCGACATTATTTATAATTATTACCAAAAGAGTAAGGCAGCTATTAGTGGTGGTCTTAGCCATAAGGCTATATATGATTCAAATCTAATTAATGAGATTACTCAAATGAAATATAATATAAAAAATGATGAGTTAGACAAGTTTATTGATCTTAATTCAAAGATAAACAATCATTTTGTAAGTGTGAAGGAAGGTTTATAGATGAGAAAAGAATATACTAAGATTAGAAAAATTGAATCATCTATGATTGAGATAGAAAAAGTTACAGATGTAGCCTACAAGGCAGTAGTTTCTGTTCACGCTTTGGGGATGGACTTTGTAGGTCAAGTTGTTAAAATTGATGATGACACTGTAACTATTGAAGTTTTTGGTAATACAGAAGAGTTTTCCTTAAATGATATAGTAGTAAGCTTTCATGAAAAGCCTTTAGAGATTCCTCTCGATGAATCAATACTTGGTAGGAGCTTTAACGGAATAGGAGAGCCAATTGATAATGGAGGAGATATCTACTCTGATGATAAATATTCAGTAGAGGGACTTCCCCTAAATCCTGTAGCACGTGAATACCCAAGAGACTTCATCCAAACAGGAATATCTTCTATTGATACTCTAACAACCCTTATCCGTGGACAAAAGCTACCGATATTTTCTGGATCTGGTCTTTCACACAACGAGATTGCAGCTCAAATTGTAAGACAAGCTAAGCTTAAGACAGATGAGAACTTCTGCTTTGTTTTTGCTGCTATGGGGATTAAGAAAGACGAAGCCATGTTCTTCGAGGATGCCTTCAACAAGGCAGGTGTTCGTGATAAGGTTGTAATGTATCAAAACCTTGCGGATTCTCCAATAATGGAAAGACTTGTTGCTCCAAAATGTGCCCTAACAGCAGCTGAATATCTAGCTTACAAGAAGGGCTATCACGTGCTTGTCATAGTCACTGATATGACATCTTATTCAGAAGCCCTACGTGAAGTTTCATCTATAAGGGGAGAGGTTCCTTCAAGGAAGGGCTACCCTGGATATCTTTACTCAGACCTTGCTTCTTTATACGAAAGGGCAGGAATGATTAGAGGAGTTAAGGGATCTGTAACACTTATTCCAATACTTACCATGCCTAATGATGATATAACCCACCCTGTTGCCGACCTTACAGGCTATATAACAGAGGGACAAATTGTAATTGACAGATCTCTTTCTAATAAGGGAATCTACCCTCCAATAAATGTACTTCCCTCCTTGTCAAGACTTATGAAGGACGGTATAGGTGAAGGTTACACAAGGGCTGACCATGAAGACTTAATGAACCAACTTTATGAATCATATTCTAAGGTTCAAGATGTTAGAAATATTTCTCAAATTGTTGGTGAAGATGATTTGTCTGATGTTGATAAGAAATATTTACGTTTCGGAGATGAATTTGAAAGAAGATTCTTAGCCCAAGATAAGGATGAGAATAGGGAACTCGATGAATCTCTAGATTTAGGTTGGGAAATTCTTAAAATCCTTCCAAGAAATGAGCTTCACAGAGTTTCTAAAGAGAATCTAGATAAGTTTATAGGTGAATAGTATGCAAACGAATAATGTTGCAGCTACAAAGGCCAATCTAATCAAGGCAAAAGAAGAACTAAATCTCTTAGAGGGCGGATACGACATACTCGATAAGAAGAGAAAGGCCTTGATCGGAGCTTATGATTCCAAGATAAAAGAACGTAATGATTTAAATGAAAAGGTAAATGAGACGATCAAAAAGGTCAGCCATGATTTCAAAAAAGTTTTGGTAAGCATTGGTGAGTCGGATCTTGATTCCATATCAAAGACTGTGCCAATAGATAATAGTATTAGCTTAAAAGTTGATAAATTCATGCAGACAGAAATATCTGAAATTCACTTTGAAGATGTAAAGCTTAACTTATCCTATTCATTTTATGAAACTAATGCTGGTTTTGATGAGGCTATACTTTCTTTTAATCAATTAAGATCCAAGATATTTAAGCTTGCTGAGCTTGATACTACAATTAATTCTTTGGATAGAGAAATTAAAAAGACGAGCAAGAAAGTAAATAGTTTGGATAAGGTTCAAATTCCAAAATACAAGGAAATGATTAAGACCATATCTCAAAGCATAGAGGAGAAAGAAAGAGAAGAATTCTCCAAGACCAAGATTGTCAAAGAAAATAAAATTAAAAAAGAAGAATCTAAAAAATAGCACCGGTATTAATCGGCGCTATTTTTCTATGCGAATTCTTTTTCAGATTCTTTCATATATTCATATATCTTAACCGCTATTGCCATCTCTATTCTTTTTCTAAAAAGTTTACAAGAATATTCATGGATATTATTTATATCACCTGTAGCATTGTAGGAATTAGCAGCACAACCGCCAGAGCAATACATATTTGCCCAACAAGACCTACATTCATTTTTGGAATAACAGTTACAAGTTTTAAATTGATTTACCAAGTCCTTATTTTGAATTCCATCATTTATATTTCCGATAATAAAATCAGGATTTCCTACGAATTGGTGGCAAGGATAGAGCTCGCCAGTTGGAGTTACAGCCATATATTCGGTACCTGATCCGCATCCAGAAATTCTCTTGTGGACACAAGGTCCATTTTCTAAATCAATCATGTAATGATAGAAGATGAAATCTTCATTCTTGTCGATTTTTTCAATTAGCATATCTGCAAGTTTTTCGTATTCATCATAGATTTTATCTAGGTGTTCTTCCTTTAGGGCATAAGTCTCATCAGACTTTCCTACAACTGGTTCAAGGGAAGTTCTAGTAAAGCCTAGGTCTAGATATGTCTTCAAGTCTTCTGTAAAATCAAGGTTATTTGCAGTGAAAGTTCCCCTCATGTAGTATTCCTTATTGCCACGTTTTTTTACAAAATTTTGGAATTTAGGGACTATGGCGTCATATGAACCTTTACCGTTTAGAGTCTTTCTAAATTGGTCGTGCTTTTCTTTCCTTCCATCGAGGGATAGGACGACATTTTTCATATTTTCATTCAAATAGTCTATGGCTTCATCGTCTAGGAGAAGACCGTTTGTAGTAAGAGTGAAATTAAAATGCTTATTAAATTTCTCTTCTTTACTTCTTGCATAATCAACAGTTTCTTTTACTAGGTCGAAGTTTAGGAGAGGTTCTCCTCCAAAGAAGTCAATGTCCAAGTTGTAGTGGCTACCGGAATTTGCCAAAAGAAAGTCAATAGCTTTTTTGGCCACATCTATTGTCATAATAGCATCTGGACCGGAATACTTTCCTCCCTTCGCAAAACAATATTCACATGATAGATTGCAGGTGTGAGCGACGTTTAGGCAGAGGGCCTTTATTGTTGTCGGTCTATTTGTTATATCAATTGAAAGATCCTCGTATATGTCGTCAGTAAAGAGAAGCCCTTCGTTTTCTAATTCCTTAACCTCAGTATAAGCCTCTTCGAATTGATCATTACTTATTTCATATTTTTCAATTATTTCTTTTTTAATATCTTCTTTGTCTTCTGTTTCGTATTTCTCGATGATATCATAGGTTATATCATCTACTGCGTGGACAGAACCACTGTATATATCTAAAACAATATTAAAGCCCTTGGACTTGTATTGGTGAATCATTATTACTCCTTATATTTACTATATTGTTTTACTAGGAATTGAGAATAATCTAACAAAATTCCTACAATAAAAAACTTATCTAAGAATTATCCTAGATAAGCTAAAAACAATTATTTATTTTTCTTGCTAACACATTCTTGATTAGCTACACCACAACTTGTCTTGCATGCTGATTGGCAAGATGTTTGACATTCGCCGCAACCACCATGTTTTTTGCTCTTGTGGAGATTTCTAGTATTTAAAGTTACAATTCTTTTCATATGTATATTCTCCTTTACTTACTTTATAATAACAGTTTTTTAATTATTTGTCAATTATGACGGAAATATATTCATCTTTGATGTTTAAATGGATATTATTGTCTAACATGTAGGTAATAGTAGCTAGAATTTCTGCATCGATTATCTCTCCAGGAGCTATTATTGGACTTCCTGGGGGATAAGCGTAAACAAATTCACCTGCAGTCTTTCCCAGAGAATCTTCTACCTTTACATATTTTTTCTTACAATTTATAGCTTCATATATTTCTAATTTCTTTTGAGGGATTTGTAATTCTAAACTGTAGGATTTGCTTTTCGAACCTAACAATCCATCAATCCTTCTTAGGGATTTCTTTATTCTATTAAATCCGTCCTCGGTATCAAATATTGTAGAAATTAAAAGAACGTAGTCTGGATAGGACATTTCTATTTCGATTTTATCTTCTCTAAGAAGTTTTTCTAAATCACTTCCACTTATATTTGCATTCTTAGTAGATATAAGAAGTTTAGTCTTGTCTTTTTTTGAATCTTCTATTAGCTTTATATTATCTAATTTCAACTTGTATAGATCGTCTAAATTATTTTCTAATTTTTTATAAAGCTCATCAAAACTTTCAAACTTTTCTATCATTTCATCAATGGATTGTAAAATAACATATGATGGAGAAGATGTCTGAAATATTGCCATATTTCTTTTGATCTCATTAAAATACTCCATATCATTTATTAGGACGGCAGCAGAAGGAGTTAGGGCAGATAAGTTTTTATGAAAAGATGTAATTGCAACATCAAAAGAATTATCATAGAGATTCGTCAGAGGAAGGTGACTTCCGTGAGCCATATCAAGGATAAGCTTAGTATTATTTTCTCTGCAGAGTTTGTATATTCTCTTAAGATTAAGGAGGTAGCCTTCATAGGAAGGAGAAGTCAATACCAGGGCCTGATAATTTTTATCCTTTAATTTCTTTTCTAAATCTTCATAGTCAATACCTCTTATGGCCAATTGTTCATCAGTTACTATATTTATATATGAAACATTAAGTAAATCTAATTCACAAGCATTGTATACTGACTTGTGGGAAGATCTTTGTATTAATATATTCTTATTATCCCTACACAAGGCCCTAATTGTTGAAAGAATTCCAGAAGTTGATCCGTTTGTAGAAATTATGGCTTTATTTACCCTATAAATTTGGGCTAATCTTTCTTCCATTTGAATAAAAATATCTTCTGGATCATTTAAATTATCGAAGCCATAGATTTCAGTTAAATCTCTCCTATAAGGAAGATCTGATCTTAGTATTTTGCTTCTCTTAGAGCCTGGCATATGAAAAGGATAGTATCCTTCATTTAAATATAAATCTAATTTTTCATTTAACATAATTACCTCTTCCATACCTTACTATTTATTTATAAAAGGACCATTTTAATTTAGGTAAAAAGGCATATAATCTAATTAGGAGATAAATATGGAAAAAAGTTTTAAAAGAATTCTTAAGTCTATACTTATATTTTTGATGTTTATAGTTTTGTTCAGCTCTATAATACTGGTTATTAATTTTGTTAAAAATGATTCTGATGATAGGATATCTGGAAATGGGGATGAATTTCTATTTCTCTTAGCTGGAGTAGATAGTACGGGGGAAGATACAGGAACAAGAACCGATACTCTTATGCTGGTTAAGGCAAATTCTGCTGACAAGTCGGTTGATTTAATTTCAATACCTAGAGATAGCAAGGTCGAAATTAATGGATATATGGATAAAATCAATGCGGCTCACTCTTACGGGGGTATTGATTTGACAATGCAGACCATAAGGGATTTCTTGGGAATTAATCTAACTTACTATTGCGTTATTCCTTTTGAGGCGGTAGTTGAGGGAATAGATGCCATAGGAGGCATAGACATAGAAGTCGATGATTATGTAGCAAGCGCTATGGATATAAGCCCTGGTACCCATCATTTCACTGGAGAAGAAGCCTTAAAATATGTTAGGTTTAGGAAGGGTTACGAGAACGCAGATCTTGGTAGAATATCGACCCAACAAGACTTTATGATGCAATTCATAAACGAGATGACTAAGGCAAAGAACCTACCTAAGCTTCCTATAGCTTACATAGCTATGAAAGATAAGATTAAGACAAATATCAAATTCTCTAAGCTTTCACAACTTGCCCTAGCCTTTAGGTCTATTGATAAGTCAGATATAAATATGGTAAGGCTAGAAGGTTTCGTGACCTATGAGGATGATGTAAGCTACTTTGAAATTTATGACGAATCGATTGAAGAAATAAGGAGCGATTATCTATATAACTTTGCTTATTAGGGTATTATATAATATAGAGATTTTATGAGTGGAGGACTAAATGGATTTAAAATCAAAAATTAGAGTGATAGAAGACTACCCAACAGAAGGAATTTCCTTTAAAGATATTACAACCTTGCTAAGGGATAAAGATGCCTTTAGGGAAACTATAGATCAGCTAGAAGAAAAGCTAAAGGACTACGATTTTGACTATATAGCAGGAATTGAATCAAGAGGATTGATATTTGGAGCTCCTCTTGCTGATAGACTTACTAAGGGATTCATCCCAATAAGAAAGCCAGGTAAGCTTCCTGGGGAAATAGAAAAAGTTTCTTATGAATTAGAGTATGGATCAAATGAATTAGAAATGCACAAAGATGCCTTGGAAGAAGGAGAAAGAGTTGTCATCTTAGATGACTTGATAGCAACTGGTGGATCTGCAAAGGCTGCAGCTAAGCTTGTTGAAGCAGTAGGAGGCAAGATAGCTTGCTTCGAGTTTTTAATAGAACTTACTGACCTTAAGGGTAGAGATTACCTAAAGGACTACGATGTAATATCATTAATAAAATACAATCACTAGATTAAAGGAGTTCCCTGACAAGGGAATTCTTTTTTTGTAAATATATCTTGAAAAAAGAATCTGACCTAGTATAATTTTATTAAGGTCAGAGATGGTCAAAGAAGATGGAGGTAAATATGAAATACAGAGATTATTATGAAGTGTTGGGAGTTGACAAAAAAGCAAGTTCCAACGAAATAAAAAAAGCATACAGAAAACTAGCCAAGAAATATCACCCAGACCTTCATCCGAACGACAAGGAAGCAGAAAAGAAATTTACAGAAATAAATGAAGCTTATGAAGTCTTATCAGATGAGGACAAGCGTAAAAAGTATGATATGTTTGGTCAAAATGCTAATTTCCAAGGAGGTCAGAACTTCGACCCTAGAGATTTTGGTTTCGACTTTAATAATTTTGGAGGAAGCTCTTACACATATTCGTCAACTGGCGATAGTGGATTTTCAGATTTCTTCGATACACTTTTTGGAGGATTCCAACAAGGATCAAGATCTACTAACAAAGGTTTCGGTAGTGGAAGTAGGTTTTCTAATATAGGTCAGGGTTTTGGTAGAAAGAAGAAGCAAAGCCTAGACTATGATATGAAAATCAGCATAGATGAAGCTATCAAAGGGACTTCAAGAATAATAAAAGTCAAAAATCAAGGAAGACTTACAGACATCAATGTAACAATACCAAAGGGAATCAAGAATAAAAATAAGATAAGAATAGATGGTTCAAAATACGGTTTAAATGCTAATATCATGGTAAAGGTAATTATCCAAGATGAAGAGGGTTTGGTCCTTGACGGGATTGACTTTATCAAGGAAGTTAAACTAACACCGTGGGAAGCTTATTTTGGTGCTAAGAAAAAAATAGATACTAAATCAGGATCTTTTAAGGTTAATATTCCTGAAAAAGTAAGTTCAGGAAGAAAGATTAGATTAAAGAAGAGAGGATATGAGGATAGAAAGGGCAATATAGGAGATTTGATCTTAAATATAGTAATAGAAAACCCTGAAAAACTCAGTGAGAAACAAGAAGAATTATATAGAAAATTAGCAGAGGAGGATTAATATGGACATCAACAAATTCACACAAAAATCTCAAGAAGCCATTAATGACGCTCAAGCAATGGCTATAAAAAACTCAAATCCAGAAGTAAACGAAATGCATTTGGCTTATGCTTTGGTTAACAATTCAGACTCTATTGTTAGTCAAATAATTAAGTCAATGGATGTAGACTACGAAGGCTACAGGAATGAACTAATCAAAAAGGTTGACTCTATGCCAAGTCAGTCTGGTAACTCAAATACTTACCCAAGTCAAGTATTCCAAAGAATCCTTCTAAAGGCAGAAGATGTAGCTAAAGAAATGGGAGATAGTTTTGTATCAACTGAACATATCTTCCTAAGTCTCTTGAAGGAAAAAAACGAAGTAGATTCAATCAATAGGAAATTTGGCATAAGCGCAGTTAGCTTTAAAAACTCTATCCAAAATGTCAGGAAAGGTCAAAAAGTTACTAACGACAACCCAGAAGAAACTACTAACCCTTTAGAGAAGTACGGTAGAAACCTAACCCAAGAAGCCAGAGAAGGTAAAATAGATCCGGTTATTGGAAGGGATAGGGAGATTAGAAATGCTCTAAGGATTCTTTCTAGAAGAAAGAAAAATAACCCAGTACTAATTGGTCAACCTGGTGTAGGAAAGACTGCTATAGTAGAAGGACTTGCCCAAAGGATTGTCAATAACGACGTCCCAGAACCAATCCAAGGAAGGACTATATTCTCACTCGATATGGGTTCTCTTGTAGCAGGAGCAAAATATAGGGGACAATTTGAGGAAAGATTAAAGGCTGTAATCGATGAGGTTCAAAAGTCAGATGGACAAATAATAATGTTCATAGATGAAATTCACAACATAGTAGGAGCTGGTAAGTCGGAGGGGGCTATGGATGCTTCAAATATTATGAAGCCAATGCTAGCTCGTGGAGAGATTAAAGTCATAGGAGCTACTACCCTTAACGAGTATAGGCAATATATAGAAAAAGATGGTGCCTTGGAACGTCGTTTCCAAAAGGTCATGGTAGAAGAGCCATCTGTAGAAGATACAATAAGTATTCTTAGAGGTATCAAGGATAAGTATGAAATCTTCCATGGAATAAGAATCCAAGATAGTGCAGTAATTGCAGCTGCAGAATTATCTGATAGATATATCTCAGATAGGTTCTTACCAGATAAGGCAATAGACTTGATGGATGAAGCTTGTGCTACAGTTAGAACAGAAATTGACACCATGCCTAGCTATCTAGATGAGCAAAAGAGAAAACTTCTACAATTACAGATAGAAATTACTGCTCTTAAAAAAGAAGATGATGAATATTCTAAGAAGAGACTCAAGGAATTAGAAGAAGACTTAGCAAACCTATCAGAAAAATATGATGAAGAATTTCTAAAATGGAAAGATGAAAAATCTGCCATAGACGATGTTAAGAATATAAAGGAAGAGATAGATAGGGTAAAAGTCGAGATTGAAAATGCTGAAAGAAATTATGATTTCGAAAAGTTATCTGAACTAAAATATGGTAGGCTTGAAGAATTAAAGAAGAAATTGGAGGAGAGGAATTCTGGTGAAAATACTGATTCTTCAATCAAAGAGGAAGTAACCGACGAAGATGTAGCAGATGTAGTGAGCAACTGGACAAATATACCAGTTAATAAGCTTGTAGAAAGCGAAAGGAGCAAAATCCTCCACCTACCAGAAAAGCTACACCAAAGAGTAATCGGCCAAGATGAGGCAATAAGAGCAGTATCAGATGCTATTATAAGGGCAAGATCTGGACTTAAGAGCCAAAGTAAACCTATCGGTTCCTTTATCTTTCTAGGTCCAACTGGTGTAGGAAAGACTGAGCTTGCCAAGGCCTTAACTGAAGCAATGTTTGATGATGAGAGAAATATGATTAGAATTGATATGAGTGAATATATGGAAAAATATTCTGTGTCAAGACTAATTGGTGCAGCTCCTGGATATGTTGGCTACGAAGAAGGCGGCCAATTAACAGAAGCGGTTAGACGCAAACCTTACTCAGTAATCCTTTTTGACGAAATTGAAAAAGCCCATCCAGATGTATTCAACATATTACTACAAGTTTTAGATGACGGAAGACTAACTGATTCCCAAGGAAGAACTGTAGATTTTAAAAATACTATAATCATCATGACAAGCAATATAGGTTCAGAATACTTGATAGATGGCCTAAATGATGATGGAAGTATTGATGATGAAAATAAAGAAAAGGTAGATGTAATCTTAAGAAATTCCTTCAAGCCAGAATTTCTAAATAGAATTGACGATATAGTGATGTTTACTCCACTTACAAGTGAACAAGTCTACGAAATAATCGACCTTCAAATAGCTGACATCAGATCTAGGCTAGAAGATAAAGATATAAATCTAGAGATTTCAAATGCTGCTAAGGAATATATCTTGGCTAATGCATATAATATCGAGTACGGTGCAAGACCTGTTAAGAGATTCTTACAAACTCATGTAGAAACAGAACTAGGTAAGTTAATTATCGAAGGAAAAGTTACTGAAAAAGATACAGCATTATTAGATTTAGATGAAAATAATAAATTAATATTTAAAATAAAATAGGATAAACTTTATTTTAATCCCCGAGATTCTAACTCTTAACTAGGAATCTTGGGGATTTTTTAAATATTTTGATATGTATAAAGATAATTAAAGATAAAAGTCGATTGTCTAAATCATAGGCTTAACACTATATATAGTATTCATTTTTTACAAGCACCACTATATATGGTATAATCATCATAGATTTCGGAGGTTAATATGATTCAGGTAATTAAAAGAGATGGCAGCAAAGCCAAATTTGAAAAATATAAAATAGTAATAGCTATAGAAAAAGCAATGAAATCAGCAAGTGGAGTTTTTGTTGAAAATCAAGCTATGGATATAGCTAATGAAATAGAAAGTGAAGCTTTAGGCGAGGATGAAATTTCAATTTATAAGATAGAAGATATGGTCTATTATAAATTGATCGACAGGAAAAATCCAGCTACTGCCAAATCCTATGAGAGCTATAAGTCAGTTCAAGCCTATAAGAGAGAGCAAAATACCTCAGATGATGATATTTTAGGCTTATTAAATCAAACTAACATTGATGTTATGGATGAAAATTCTAATAAGAATCCTATTATTGCATCTACTCAAAGAGATTTGATTGCAGGAGAAGTCGCAAAAGATATTGCTAAAAGGAAATTAATACCAATAGATCTAGTAGAAGCTCATAACTCTGGTGCCATACATATTCACGATCTGGACTATCTTATTCAACCAATTTTTAATTGTTGCTTAGTTGATATGAAGGATATGCTTGATAATGGAACAGTTGTAAATGATAAGATGATTGAGACTCCAAAGTCTTTTCAAGTCGCCTGTAATGTTATGACACAAATTATTGCACAAATTGCGAGCAATCAGTACGGAGGTCAATCCATAAATATATCTTGTCTAAGTCCTTATCTAAAAAAATCTTACGATAAAAACCTAAAACTAAGTAGGTCTATCCTAGATGATGAAGAAAAAATAAGAGAAATGGCAGAAGCTTTAACTCAGAGGGATCTAGAAAGCGGTATTCAAACAATTCAATATCAGATAAATACCCTAATGACCAGCAATGGCCAATCTCCATTTGTTACCTTGTTTATGCATACTGACGAGAATGATCCATACCTTTCAAGTACTGTAAAAATAATAGAAGAAATTCTTAGACAAAGGATTAAGGGAATCAAAAATGAACAAGGAATATATGTTACTCCAGCCTTTCCTAAGCTAATCTATGTCCTAGATGAAAATAATGTTTACGAAGGTTCTAAATATTATAAGCTTACAGAACTTGCAGCAAAATGTACAGCCAAGAGAATGTATCCTGACTATATTTCAGCTAAGAAAATGAGAGAAAACTATGAAGGAAATGTATTCTCTCCTATGGGGTGTAGGGCCTTCCTTCCTCCATATAAGGACGAAAGTGGTGAGTATAAGTTTGATGGAAGATTTAATATGGGAGTTGCTACAATAAATCTCCCTCAAATAGGAATCCTTGCTGATGGAAATGAGGATAAATTCTTTGAAATACTAGATAAGAGGCTCGACCTGATAAAGCAAGTTGGATTACTAAGATATGAACACCTATCCAAGGTAACAAGTGACTCTTCTCCAATTCACTTTAGGCACGGAGCTATAGCAAGATTAGACAGACATCAATCTATAAAGCCACTATTAGAAAATGGTTATGCTACAGTTACAATTGGATATATTGGAATCTACGAAGCAAGTGTACTTACAACAGGAGAAAGTCATACTAGTAAGCGTGGCCACGACTTTGCTATGAAGATTATGGAAGTCCTAAATGAGAAGAAGGAAGAATGGACGAAGGAATATGGCATCGCCTTTGCAGTATATGGTACTCCAGCAGAAAGCTTAACTCATAGATTTGCCTCAATAGATAAAGAAAGATTTGGAAGTATAGAAAATATCACCGACAAGGGTTACTATACAAACTCCTTCCATGTAGATGTTAGAGAAGATATTTCTGTCTTTGATAAGTTTGATTTCGAGTCAGAATTTCAACAATTATCGACAGGCGGATGTATCTCATATGCAGAAATCCCTAATATGACCAATAATATTAAGGCCGTGATGACCATGGTAAAATATATTTATGATCATATCCAATATGCGGAATTCAACACAAAGTCAGACTATTGTGCTGAGTGTGGATATGATGGAGAAATCCTCCTAGATGATGATAATAATTGGTATTGCCCAAACTGTGGCAACAAGGATAGAAACACTCTTACTGTAGTTAGGAGAACCTGTGGCTACCTAGGTGAAAACTTCTGGAACGAAGGTAGAACAAAAGAAATAAAAGCAAGGGTGCTTCATATATGAGATATGGGCAAATCAGAAAATATGATGTAGCTAATGGTCCTGGAATTAGGACCTCTTTTTTCCTATCAGGTTGCGATAGAAATTGCAAGAATTGCTTCAATAGAGATTATATGGATTTTAACTTTGGAAAAGAGTGGGATGATAAGTCGCTGATGGAAGTTATTTCTTATCTTAAGCTTGATGAAGTTGAGGGCCTTACAATTCTAGGAGGGGAACCTTTCGAAAGCCCAGAGGGACTTTTACAGTCCTTAATAAATATAAGAAAACACACAGACAAGTCTATTTGGATCTATAGCGGCTTTAAATTTGAAGTTCTAGAGAAAATGAAACTATCTAGACAAATATTGGAACAAATTGACGTTCTAGTCGATGGTGAGTTTATAGAAGAATATAAAGATTTGACCTTGGATTTTAGAGGATCTAGCAATCAAAGAATAATAGACGTAAAATCCTCCCTAAAATATAAGGATATTATCCTTCTGGATGGGTATAAATAAAATAAAGAGGAGGAATTATGAATAAAAACAAAAAAATGAAAGGATTTTCAGCAATAATTGCTATAATTGCAGTAGCTGTAATCTTATTAATAGCGATTGTTCCAACATATAACAATCTAGCTACATCAAGGGAAAATGTAAATAAAGCCTATGCCCAAGTTCAAAATGTTGTACAAAGAAGGGCAGACCTTATACCTAACCTTGTAAATACTGTAAAAGGCTATACAGATCACGAGGAAGATACTTTAACCAAGGTCACCAATGCAAGAGCTGGAATACAAAATGCTAATAGCCCAGAAGAGCTTGCAGAAGCTAACGAAGAGTTAACAAGAGCTGTGGGAGATATCAACGTAGTAGTTGAAGCTTATCCTGAGCTTAAGGCAGATACTCAATTTGTTGCTTTGATGGATGAGCTTGCTGGTAGTGAAAATAGGATTTCAGTTGAAAGAAAAAATTATAACGAAGCTTGTCAAGAATTTAATACTAAGCTTGTAAGATTTCCAACTAACATAATAGGAAAGATTACAGGGTTTAAACAAGCAGAATATTTCCAAGCAAGTGAAAGTGCCCAAGAAGCGCCTACTGTAGATTTCAATAAATAGGAGATGTTATGGAAAAGGTCAAAAGAATAAAATTAAATATAATTATGCTGATTATCTTCTGCCTTTTTCCAACTCTTGCTCAAGCAGATGATATATCAAGCAAGATAAATGATTACTATTACGATGAACTTTCGATTTTAGATGAAAGTACTAAAGAGAATATTAGAAAGACTAATAGAGAACTAGAAAGTAAGACGGGTTCTCAGATAGTCTTTCTAAGCCTTAATAATCCAGACGGACTAGAGGGTATGGATTATGGAAGCGATTTATTTAATGAATTAAAAATCGGAGACAAGGTAAAAGATAATGGAGTCTTGATTTTATTTCTAGAGGATAAAAATACAGACCAAAGAGAAATTGCGATTATACCAGGATATGGTCTAGAAGGAATACTTAATGACGCCAAAGTTGGTAGAATAATTGACAACTTTATGTTAGATTATTTCAAAAATGGCCAATACTCAAAGGGTGTTAATGAAGGATTCAATGCCGTTGTTAGCCAAGTTTTAAGCGAATACGACATCACTCTGGATGGTAATTACGAAGCTTATCAAGAAAATCTAGAAGCTGGTGATGGAATTAGTATGTTCGAGATATTATTTATATTAGTAGTATTTATATTAATTTCAAACATGTTTACTAGAATTAGTCGCGGACCTTCTTCATATTACAGAGGAAGAAGAGGAAGAAGAAACTTTCCAGGTTGGTATGGTAGAAGTTTCTGGAATGATAACGATGATGATCCCTTCTCAGGTTGGTCTTCTGGTGGAGGATTTTCCGGAGGTGGCTTTTCTGGCGGAGGTGGAAGCACCGGTGGCGGAGGCGCTAGTAGAAAATTCTAATTTAAAAGGAGTTTGTCTCAAGTTAATGAGAATACAAACTCCTTTTTCTTTATTTCATTTTTGGTATTAGTCTTTCATATATTAATAAAAGTAATATATAATTTATTATAGCATCTGGCATAACTTTAATAGCTCTGCCTGCAAGAAGAACCTTGTAAGGAGTTCCATAAAGTTGTGTCAACCATAAAGGTGTCAACAAACCATGGTTAATCCCATATACAAAAATTATAACAAGAAGAATTAAAACTTTATTAGATATGTTTTTTTTCTTTCCATAAATAAATATAAGCCCAGGCACCATTCCTGTTAGAATAGCTCCTAGGGTAAAGCCAGGATGATAGGCTCCTCCTAGATTAATCATGATTCCTATAAGATCAGCTGCTAGTCCCGATAGGGCTCCAAGCAAGGGACCAAATAGTATCCCAGAAAGTATAAGAGGTAGGGTACCAAAAGATATTTTTATATCCTGTGTTAGCTGGATACCGAATATCCTCGATAAAATTATGCTTAGTGCTGTTAACATCGCTGCCTTAACTAAATTATTAATTAGTATTTTATTTTTCATAAATCCCCTTTCTATCAGAGGTCAGCGGTTGCGATAAAGAATCATGCATTCGCTTCGTTTAAGAACGACAACCCATTTCTTAACACTTAATGCTCTTTATCTACTCTGATACTAGTATTATAAACTAAATAGCTAAAAAATAGAAGGGAAGTTGACCTCTTTATTTACTTTTTACAAGAAATCCCTGTTTTTCTAATGTTTCAAACATCTTACCACGATTTTTTATAAGAGATCCTTGCTTTTTAGGGATTTGTAGGGAGAAGGAATCACTTCTTCTATTAGCATCTCTTAGATCATAATAAGTAGTCATTTCCTTGTCATAATCTTTTATCTTCTCGTTATAATTATCAAAAACCTTATAAGAATTTTCGAAAGCCTTAAGCGCTATCGGCATTCTTGGCTTAAGCTGTGGACTTTGGTTAGGGTAGCCAAAGCCTAGTCCTACAGCAGGATAGGTAAGTTTAGGGAGATTTAGTAAGTCTATTATCCTTTGAGTATCATTGTGTATATTTCCAAAATAATTCGTACCAAGTCCCAAGGATTCGCAAGCGACAACGACATTTTGGGCTCCAATAACCGCATCTGTGAAGGCTTGAATAAACTTATCAAAACTAATCATTTCGTCGTTTTCTATGCCTTTTTCCTTGACTATAGAGTAATTCCTATATAGATCGGCTACGAAAATCCATAACTCTGGTGCTCTTCTCATATATTCTTGATTACCATTATCGGCTAGTTGATCTTTAATATTTTGATCAGTAATTCTAACTATTGAGAACATCTGCATACCGTTAGATGAGGCTGAATGATTAGCAACATCTAATAATTTTTTTATAGTTTTATCGTCTATTTTTTGATCTGTGAATTCCCTTATAGTCCTATGATTTAAGGCTAAATCAATTACATCTTTCATAATAGCTCCTTTCTTCTTTCTAAACTTATACCCAATATGTTATAATTTAGCTAGGTGATAATATGTTAGTTAAAATATCTGTAAGAAATTTAATAGAATTTGTAATGCGTTCAGGCGATATAGACAATACTTTTAGGGATAATACAAAGATGATTGAAGGAATTAGGGCCCACCAAAAGATCCAGAAGTCTTATGGACTTAATTATAACAAAGAATATTCTTTGAAGAACTTAACAAGTATTTCGGGAATTGACTTTCAAGTTGAAGGAAGAGCGGATGGCCTAATCAAGGATAAGAACTCCTACACAATTGATGAAATCAAATCTACTAAGAGAAAGCTTGAAGAGATAGATGATAAAAATAAGCTCCACTGGGCACAAGCAAAATGCTACGCTTATTACTTTTCAGTAGATAAGGATTTAGATGAAATAAACATAAGCCTAACTTATGTATCGACAGAAAACTACAAGACCAAAATTTTTAAAAGATCATTTACTAGGGCAGAACTTGAGATATTTTACATAGATTTATTAAAAAAATACATAGATTTCTCAAGGATTATCACAAAAAATCTCGAAGATAGAAATATCAGTTCAAAGGACTTAAACTTTCCTTATGGTGAATATAGGAAGGGGCAGAGAAAGATGGCAGTGGCCGTTTATACAGCAATTCTTAAGGAGAAAAATCTTTTTGTAGATGCTCCTACAGGAATAGGAAAGACTATATCATCAATATTTCCTTCTATAAAATCTATTGGAGAAGACTTATCTGATAAGATATTTTACCTAACAGCTAAGACTACAACTGGCAAGGAGGCTATCAAGTCCCTTAAGTTATTAGAAGAAAATGGACTTAAGATAAAAGCTGTTCAAATAACTTCTAAGGAAAGAATCTGCCTAAATGATGAGGTTAGGTGCAATCCTGATGACTGTCCCTTTGCCAAGGGGCATTTCGATAGGGTAAATGATGCTCTTAAAGATATTTTGACTAAAGAAACCATAATGGATTATGATATTATAACTTCCTATGCGGAAAGATATAGAGTTTGCCCCTTAGAGTTTGAGTTTGATATAGCAAGCTATTCTGATTTTATAATTTGTGATTATAATTATGTCTTCGATCCTACAGTATTTCTTAGGAGATTTTTTGAAGAAATATCATCACGATATATATTTTTAATTGACGAGGCCCACAATCTCCTTGATAGGGCGAGAGATATGTACTCATTCTCCTTCAAGGATAGTGATTTCAAAGAATTAAGAGCTTGTTTTGATATTAATAAGCACAAGAAAATAATTAAAGTTTTGGACGAGGCCATCATTAATTTTGAGAATATTTACGAAAAATATGGCAAAAAACTCCACTATTATACGAAAAATCACATAGATAGCTTGGATAAGATATTACTCGAACTAGCTAAAAAAATGGAGAAGTTCTTAATAGAAGAAAAGGACGATAGGAATTATGATTATGTCCTTGAGATATATTTTAATATCAATTCCTACCTTAAGATTTCAGATTATTTCATGGATGGTTTCTATAATGTGATTTGTTTCGATGAGAAAAACGAGGATAAAATTTTTGAAATTAAGTGTGTTGATCCTTCCCATATCCTAAAGAAAAAATACGATTATGCAAGATCTACTATTTTTTTCTCTGCAACACTTTCTCCAATGCCCTTTTTTATGAATATGCTAGGGGCAAGAGACAGCCTCAAATTACGTCTTGATATGCCATTTTCCTCAGAAAATTTAATTATTTTGCAAAAATCCATAAGCACTCGTTATAGGGATAGGTCAAGAAATGTTTCTTTAATATCTGATATTATAAATGAATTTGTAAGTAGTAGAGAGGGCAATTACTTTATATTCTTCCCTTCATTTTCCTATCTAGAAGCTGTCGCTGGCGATTATACTGTAAGATATAGCGATGATATCTTAATTCAAGATAGGTCTATGAGTCAGCTTGATAGGAGTAAATTTATTAAAAAATTTACAAAAGAAAGTAAGGAAGTAGCCTTTGTAGTTCTTGGGGGTATCTTTTCTGAAGGGGTAGACCTAATAGGTGATAGGCTTATTGGCTCTATGATTATATCAGTTGGTATGCCAGGGGTTTCTTTCGATAGAAATCTCATAAAGGAACATTTTGATAGGGAAGGCTTAAGTGGATTTGATTATTCCTACACCTTTCCAGGAATTAATAAAGTCTTCCAAGCAGCTGGAAGAGTTATTAGAAGCGAAGATGATAGGGGTATAATCTATCTTGTTGACGATAGATATAGCTGGAATCAATACCAAATGCTTTTCCCAAAACATTGGAATAGTATAAAATATTTAAATCAATCTGAAGAACTAAAAAATATAACAGATAAATTTTGGAGTAAAAATGAGAAAAAAAGCGATTAAAGAAATTAAAATAGAGAAAATGAAATATCCTAATATTAGCCAAGGCTACGATGAAGATGGAAAATTGGTCGAATTTAAGGGAGGTATACTAGGCCAAAGAGTAAAAGTAAAGGCTAAAAAACGAAACAAGGATAAGATTAAGGCGAAATTAATTGAAACAATCGAAAAATCTGACCTAGAAAACTCGACTAATACATGCGATAATCCCGATATTTGTGGAGGTTGCGCCTACCAAAAGCTAGCCTACGAGACTGAACTCATGTTAAAAGTGGACATGATTAAAAATCTCTTTAAGGATAATTCTATAGATTACTCAGGGGATATCAAAATAAACCAATCTCCTGTAATTAAAGCCTATAGAAATAAAATGGAATATACTTTTGGCGATAGTGAAAAGGGTGGAGATCTTGTCTTAGGACTTCATAGACAAAATAGATTTTATGAAATTGTTGATACGACAAATTGCAATATCATCGATGGAGACTTTAACACTATAAGGGAGAGCGTCCAGGCTTATTTTAGGGAAAAGAAGACAGATTTCTACCACAAAAGAACTAGAGAGGGGCTTCTAAGACATTTAATCATAAGAAAAGCCCATAGAACTGGCGAGATAATGGTAATTCTAGTTACTACAAGTGACGAGAGCTTTGATAGTTTGAGGATAAATCTATTTTTAAACAAACTTTTATCAATTGATCTTGTAGGTAAAATAGTATCAGTCTATCATGTAATAAACGATTCGCCAGCAGATGCTGTAGTAGTAGAAAAACTCAATCTAATATATGGAAAAGAATTTATTAAGGAAGAAATGCTTGGTTTAACCTTTAATATTTCACCTTTTTCTTTCTTCCAACCTAATATATATACAGCTGAAAAACTCTACCAAAAGGCCTTCGACCTTGCAAATATAAATCAAAGCATGGATGTCCTTGACCTTTATTCAGGGACAGGAACAATTACTCAAGTTATGGCTCAAAGAGCAAGGACTGCTACAGGTATCGAAATAGTAGAAGAGGCCGTAGATAAGGCTTGGGAGAACGCTAAAATAAACGATATAGATAATATTAATTTTTTGTGTGGAGATGTCTTAGAAGAAATCGAAAAGGTAGGAGATAAGTATGATGTTATAATACTAGATCCGCCAAGAGCAGGAATTAGCCCAAAATCTCTCGAAAAAATACTAAAGATCGACACAGAAAAATTCATCTACATCTCTTGTAATCCAAAAACCCAAGTAGAAAACTTAAAGGAATTCATAAATCAAGGTTTTGAAATAAAAGATTACGAAATTTATGACCAATTCCCAAAATCCCGCCATTTAGAAGCCGTAGCTTTATTGACCAGGGAAAAATAGAACTTAATTTGTATAAAAAATAACTGTCTTGATGACTAATTTAGAGGTATTAATAAATAAGCCTTATAGGAGTATATATTGGAGTCTAATTTAGATATATATTACAAGAGAAATCTAGAAAAATCCCTTGCTAGTTCTTTTCTAATCTATGATGGAAATAGGGATAGGATTATAGGAAAGGCAAATAACAGGCCTTTAAATGTGAGATCCATCGCCAAGAGTGTTTTGGCTATTGGATCCTTAATACTGATGGAAAAAAGTCAATTTGATTTCAATTTAGATACTTATATCTATCCTTTATTAGAAGATTGTATAAGTATAACAAATAAAGAAAAAATTAAATATTTAAAGGAAACTAAAGTAAAACATCTACTGTCGCATAGTGTAGGATATGATAAATCCTTGTTGATGTCAAAGGATATTGAAGGTATTCCTGAAGAAGATTTACTTAATTTATGTATTAATTATCCCATCAAGTATAAGCCTGGTACTCATTTTCAATATTCAAATGCCTCTTATTTCATATTATCTGTAGTTATGGAAAATTATCTTAATTCTTCACTGTATGAATTTTTAAAAGATAATTTGTTCGTTAAACTAGATATAAAACAAGTAAAGTGGGATTCTTATGGAAAATTTTTAGTTGGAGCTAGCAAGCTATATCTCAGTGATTTAGAAATGCTAAGAATAGGTCTACTATTATTAAATAAAGGAAAGTATAGGGATTATAGAATTATTAGCGAAGATTCTATTAGGAAATTATTTACACCGGTTTTTGCTAGAGATTCTGATAAGTTTACCTATCTTTCTGAAGACTTTTACACCTTTGGTTTCTGGAAGAGTAAAAAACAAACAGTTTTTGCTTCAGGAACTGGTGGTCAAATAATTGCATTATTAGCTGATGAAAATATAGTAATAGTGACTACAAATGATAGGTCTGACGATTTGTCAGATTTAATAAAAGAAGATGTTGATAAGTTGATAAAATATATTAAAGGAGATATTAATGGATTATAATTACCTAAACGAACTAAATGAAATATATGAAGATCATGAAAAATTAATGGAAAATTTAAAAAAAGCTCTAGAAGAATTTGTAGACCATCAAGATAAGTACAAGAGATTAGTTACTTATTATTATAGCGAAGATTTTACAAAGGATATGGATGCATCTAACAGAGGAGAGATAGGGGATGATATAAATCAGGCTGTACTGAGTGAAGATGCCATCTATGATTTGATGGGAGAAAATTATTACACAGGGCTTGCCTTATTAGAAACAGCAAATGATTTGATACAAGATAGATAAATAAATATATAGTAAGAGGAGTTACCAATTAATATGGTAGCTCTTTTACTATATATACTAGTTAAATAAGAATAAAAAAAGAGGCTAGGCCTCTTAATGATCTGGTGCACCATCAGAGACTCGAACTCTGGACACCCTGATTAAGAGTCAGGTGCTCTACCAACTGAGCTAATGGTGCGTATCAACTACCCTCATATAATACCATGTTTCGGGGTAGCTGTCAAATATTTTTAAGAAAATTTCCAGATGTGGACTATTTGGTCTTGAATCTGCTCATAGTCCCATTCTCGCATGGTATTCTTTATACTATTTGGATCATTTATAATAAATTTTCCGTCTTTATATGAATCTATTACGAAAATATGACCTACAAGAGTGAAATATCCTCTCCCTACAGAAACTATTAAAGGACCTTCCTTTAATGCCTCTATCATTTTCTGCTTATCTTTTTCTAAGTCTTCACATTTATAGCCATACTTATTAGCTTCATCTGTAAAAAAGCTCCAAGCAATTCCTTCTTCAACCATATATTCATCTGCATCTTCTCCGATTTCTTTAGGAGTTATAGAAGGATCATTCCTAAGTCTAGCTAAGACCATGGCCATGGAAGTTGGTCCGCAGCCTGCAACACCTATATTAATATCTGATAGTTCCTGATAAGCCCATCTATTATCCCATTGAATATAGTAGGGGGTAGGTCTATTTAGCTTAATGCTTTCTCCTTCCTTATATTGGAAATCTTTGATATTATGATTCATATTATATACGAACTCAATAGTATCGGGGTCATTTCCAGTAAGATAGGCCTCAGTATCTGTTAAATTCTTGAAATTATCATAAACCCATTTAGCCTTTGGGTCTTTCTTTGCAGGATCTTCTAAGTTTTTAATTAAATCATCTCTCCTATCAGTTTTATAAACAGGTTTTGATTTGTTCACAATGTTTATATTGTTAACTATATCTTCTCCTTTATTAAAAGTATCCTTGGCAATGGAATTGATTTCTTCTATCATCTGCAGGTTTTCTTTATCTAAGTAATCATTATCTAATTTTATTTTGTTAGAACACGAGCATAAAAAAAGTGCAGCTAACAAAAATATCAACCTATTGAACTTCATAAGTTTACATTACCTTTTATTGATGATTAATCAATTCTTAAAAGCTGATAATGGGATAATTTAGACAAAAAAGCTATTGAATGAAATTAAGGATTAAAATTCTACCAGCAGAAGAATTAAGATAATAAGAAATACCTTCTAAGGAGAATGTAAAATAATAAATTAGACTACATTGAGGAAGTAAGTAGATTGAAGCCCTTTAGGTACGATTTGTTATTGGAAATGAATTATAGAATAAGGAAGCTCTTAAATTATTTGAGGGATAGGAGTAGGGAGATGATAAAGATAACTGGTGATAGGCCTTGATTTTGGGGTCTCATACATTTGCTATGGGCCCTATGATAATCGCTAGATAGTTTTGGATCTGATATTGATATATGGAAATAAAGTAGAGATTTCAAGAAAATCCATGGGCTTTCATGGTAGGGACAAATTATATTTATAACATTTGATATAACTGATACTTTATAGATTAGGCTATTGTAGTTAAAACATCATTGCTGTTAAACTATATATAACTTATCATAGAACTTTGCCAAGAATTATTACAAGCGATATAACTCAAATGCCAAAGACTTATAAGAACTGAAAGCCTAGATGGAAAAGCTCAGGAAGATGTACTTACCTATAAGAAACTTAAGGCTTTAAAATAAGATTTTTTAATGACACTAGACCCTATTACTCCTTTAAAAAGTAGAATTGCTTAAAAGCATAAAAATTGAAGTGATTATCTTTATGGGAAGAGGCTGTTGTAAAACTATGAAAAATCATCGCTCTATAGTTAGAAGGTTCTCTTAGATAAGTTTACCATTTCTTGCAGTAGACAAATTGCTAATATAAGCTTATATACTGAAACTTCCTTGGGGGCATCTAATGATAATGGTAGGATTTATTCAATCTGTAAAAGCGTCTTTCATGCTTATAATAGACACAATTTAATTAAACTCGATGAAAAAATATATGTTATACTAGGTTATTTCATGTGTATTATTTAATTTCATAATTTGCAAAACGTGTATTTTATGCTATAATGTTAAGGCAATGTTTCTTGGGACCCATTGTAAAAAATATCAAGGAGTGTAAAATGAAAAATAATTTGGATACAAATTTTTTAGTAAAATCCGCAATCATCGCAGCTTTGTATGCTGTGCTTACTTTATTGTTGCCTATGGCATCTTATGGACCAATCCAACTAAGATTTAGTGAAATTATGGTTCTTCTTGTGTTTTATAACAAGAGATTCATACCAGGTCTTGTATTAGGATGTGCTATAGCTAACTTATTTTCACCAATGGCTGCTTTTGATGTAGTGTTTGGAACCTTATCATCATATGTTGCTTTTCGTCTTATCTTAAAGAGTAAGACTTTATTTATTGCTTCTTTATGGCCAGTATTAATGGTGATTGTGCCTGCTTTGGGAACATATTTTATTTTAGCTAATGATGCTGTATTATTTATTATGATTCTCGAGTTTATGGCAAGTGAATTTATTATGGTGAGTATTATAGGTGTTTTAATATTTAAAATGCTTGAAAAGAATGATGGTTTTATTAAATATATTAGAGAGTTTTAAAAAACTCCCTTCTATCGTGCAGATAGAGGGGAGTTTTTAATTATATTTCTTTTTGCTTTTTTTCTTCTTCTTCTTGTTTTTGTTTTTTGTTAAATTCTTCTTTAGTTAGAATATCAACTATATTTACTTTAACGGCTTTAACGTTAATACCTGTTAAGTTTTTTACTTCGTTTTTGATAGCCTTATCTAGATTTCTAAATACTTCTTCGGCTCTTTTTCCATATTCAAGGATGATACCTGCTTCAACAACAGCATCTTTATCAGCTTGATTTACAGAAATACCAGATGTTGATTGTTCGTTAGATGAGAAAGAACTTGTTAGATTATCAAAGAATCCACCTTGTAAGTCTAGAACCCCGTCTACGTTATCGACAACTTTTTTTGTTATTTTAGCAAGAACCTTATCGCTTACTACGTATTCGCTAACTTCGCCAGCAAAATTTTCATTATTATAATTTTCAGTCATTTTATTCTCCTTTAAATTCATCTTTGCTTACTATTAAATATATACCCACTTCTTAAATTTTATTCAGTTTATCGATAACTTTTTCTATCTCTTCGATTTTTTGTCTTATGTTTTCCTCATCATCACTATTGAGAGATTGGTATACGCAGTGCTCTAGATGGGCTTGGAGGACTTCTTTATTTATATTTTTAAGAATAGAAATTGAAGCCATAATTTGGTTTGAGATATCTATACAATACCTGTCATCTTCAATCATTTTAATTAAACCGTCGATTTGTCCACCGACGGTTTTAAGTTTCCTGATAGTTTTTTTGTTATCAGCATGCATTATTTATATTCGATACCCTTATATTCATATCCTGCTTCGCTAATTGCCTTTGATATTTCATTTTCATCTACTGATCCGAAAAACTCTACATTAGCTTCTTTATTTTCAAGATCAACATTTACTTCTTTTAATCCTGCTACAGATTCTAGGGCTTCTGTAACATGTTTTGCACAATTTTCGCAGCTCATTCCATCAACTTTTACAATCATTTTATTTAATTCACTCATTTTATTCTCCTTTATTAATATATTTTCTTCTTTAATTTTTTCTTTACTTTCTTCTTCTGCCTTAAAGTTCCTAAGTCTTAGTGAGTTAATGCATACAAAGACTGAGGATATACTCATTGCCAAGGCCGCAAACATTGGGTTTAAAGTTATGCCGTATCTAGGGTAGAGGATGCCTGCTGCAACTGGTATAAGGATAACATTATAGAAAAATGCCCAAAAGAGATTCTCCTTTATTATCTTTATAGTCCTACTAGATAATTTTATCGAATTTACTATATCAAGTAGGGAATTCTTAATTAATACTACATCAGCTGAGTCAATCGCTATGTCAGTTCCACTACCGATAGCTATACCAATATCAGATCTTGCTAGAGCAGGAGCATCGTTTATTCCATCTCCAACCATCGCTACCTTTTTACCCAATTCTTGAAGTTTTCTTACAACTTTATCTTTATCTTGTGGAAGGACCTCTGCATATTTTTCATCTATAGCCAGTTTTTTTCTAATGGCTTCGGCTGTTTTTTCATTATCACCTGTTAGCATTACAATATGGTAGCCCATTGCTTTTAATTTTTCTATTGCCTTAATAGAACTATCCTTTGCTAAGTCTTGAACTGCTATTAGGCCTAAGACCTTATTTTCATCAGCAAAATACATTGAGGTTTTTCCTTCTTTTGAATATGCGATAGATCTTTCTTCAAAATCTTCTATAGAAATATTTTTATCATTCATAAGTTTTATATTTCCCGCATAATATATTTTGCCGTCTATTTTTGCTTCAAGCCCCATTCCAGTTATAGAATGAAAGTCTGAAGTTTCTTTAGGGCTAATGTTTTTGCTATTAGCAAATTCTACAATTGAATTGCTCAAAGGATGCTCGGAAGCCTCTTCTATACTTCTTGCGATAGATATGAACTCCTTGTCATTCATTTTTGTATAGACATCAGTAACTACAGGCTTACCTTCTGTAATTGTTCCAGTCTTATCTAGAAGGATGGAATCAATCTTATGAAGGTTCTCTAGGCTTTCAGCGTTTTTAAACAGAAGACCTAGCTCTGCTGACTTACCAGTTGAAACCATTATCGCCATTGGTGTAGCAAGACCTAGTGCACATGGGCAAGATATTACGAGTACTGCTATCATAAGATTTAAGGCAAATTCAAAATCTTTTGTAAGATAAGCCCATATAGCAAAAGTTAAAATTGCAATAACTATTACCACCGGAACAAAAATTGCTGCTATCTTATCAGCTAATCTTGCGATTGGTGCTTTAGTTTCATTTGCTTCATTAACAAGACTTATGATTTGTGAGATGGTAGTATTTTCACCAACTCTTTTAGCCTTAAATTGAAAAGATCCTTGTTTGTTAATACTTGCAGATATTACTTCATCTCCAGGATTTTTATTTACTGGTATACTTTCACCAGTAATGGCGGCCTGATCAACTAGAGAAGAGCCCTTTGTAACAATACCATCAACAGGAATAGCCTCTCCTGGTCTAACAACAATAGTATCGCCAATGTCAATTTCTTCAATAGCAACTTCAATTTCTTCACCGTTTTTAATCACATTAGCTGTTTTTGGGGCAAGTTCCATAAGATGTTTGAGAGATGATTTGGTCTCACCCTTACTCCTTGCTTCAAAATATTTACCTAAAGTAATCAAAGTTAGGATAGTTGCACTTGATTCGAAATAGATATTGTGCCTATAATGGTCTAACACTTGGGTATCGTTTAGTCCTAAGGCATAAGACATTCTCATTATGGCAAATATACCAAATATAGTAGCAGCACTTGCTCCTAGGGCGACAAGTGTATCCATGTTAGGTGCCTTATTAATAAGTCCCCTAAAGCCTGATACAAAAAATTTGCGATTTACAAAAATTACTGGCAAGGCTAGCAAAAATTGAACAAAAGCATTATTTACTGCTCCTGATCGACCTTCTAGAATACTAGGTATAGGAAGGTTAATCATAGGTCCCATTGATAAATACATCAGAGGGATCAGAAACAAGAAAGAGATTTTCAACCTACTTATTGTAGACATTTCTTCACTTTCTTTAAGTGTTTCTTCATTTGACTTGTCCTGATTTTTGGGACTCGCCCCATAACCAATTTTTTCTACTGCCTTAATAATATCGTCGTTACTAATCTTATCAGAATCGTAATCAACTGTCATTGATTCGCTGATAAGATTGACATTAACATCATTAACACCTAATTTTTGAACCGCTTTTTGGACATTAGCCTGACAAGATGCACAAGTCATCCCGCTAACATCAAAACGCTCTTTCATATTACCTCCTTAACACCCATGGGGGGTGTCAATAATATTATAACCTTCATCTAATTTATGTCAAGGCTAAAGAAAAGTCTTTACAAGAAAGGCTATATAATGTTATAGTATAGTAAAGGGGTGAGCATGGAAAGACTTAAAATAAATTTTAAAGGTAGGGTCCAAGGAGTAGGATTTAGATTTCACTCTTTAAGGATTGCTACTGATCTAAATTTAACAGGAAACGTTAAGAATCTCTACGATGGAAGTGTAGAAGTTAACGTACAAGGATCTACTGAAAATATTGATGCCTTTGTGAGAGAACTATATAAGCAGAGATTTGTGAGGATAGAATCCAAAGACATAAGCAAGATAGACATAAAGAATGATGAAAAATCTTTTGAAATTTTGTATTAGCTATGGCAAGATATTAATTTTGGGTATATAGTAGACTTATGAGTTTTAAAAGTAAAGTAATAAAAAACATAGCAAAATTAATTAGATTTTCTTTAAAGATTACTAAGCACAAGGCAACTTCCTTACCAGGGTATGTCGCTTATAAATTAGATAAAGATATACTTAAAGAATTGTCTAAGAATACAAAATTTATATTTGTAACGGGTACAAATGGTAAGACAATGACTACCCATTTTTTGACCAATATATTAAGACAGCACTATGAAAATGTTTTTACTAATGAGTCTGGTTCTAATATGGTCCAAGGCATTATCACATCTTTATTGGATAATCCACCAAAAAAAGACACTGTTGCTGTTCTAGAGGTGGATGAGGCAAATCTTTCTAGAATAGGCAAGTTCCTCAAGGCTGATTATGTTGTATTCACCAATGTATTTAGAGATCAAATGGATAGGTTTGGTGAAATCTACAATATTTTCGACAAGATGATGGAAGGTATGGAGGAGATGCCTGATGCTACTATAGTAGCTAATGGAGATCTTCCGATTTTCGCTTATGATAAGATGGACTCCTACAAAAAGGTTTATTATGGAATAAGAGATAAGAGAGATGTTCATGAGGACTATAGTCTAGATGCTGAACTAAATTCTGACGGTATACTTTGCCCAAAGTGTAATAGTGTTCTTAAGTATAGGCTTGTTAATTATTCATCCTTAGGAGATTTTACTTGTCCTTCATGTGATTTTTCTTCAAAGAATTTAAAATATTGTATAGATAATCTAGTAAAATTAGAAAGTAATCATTCAGTTTTTAAATTAGAAGGTGAAGAATACGAAATATCCGTAGGTGGCTTATATAATATTTATAATGCTTTAGCCTCACTTGCTGTTGCCAAAGAGCTAGGATTAACTTATGAAGAAATTTACAATGGACTAAAGTCTCAAAAGAATGTATTTGGTAGACAAGAAAATATAAAGGTAGCTGATAAGAATGTAATAATTAATCTTGTAAAAAATCCTACTGGACTTAATCAAATAATAGAATTGATGCTTTTAAATAAAAGTGATATAAGTCTTATTTGCCTGTTAAATGACAATTATGCAGATGGACTAGATGTAAGCTGGATATACGATTCTCATTACGAGAAATTAGAAGAAATGGATATAAAAGATGTCTATGTATCTGGCAAAAGATCTTCTGATATGAAAAGAAGGTTAGAGATAGCAGAGATTTATGAAGGGGATATAAAAGAATTTAATTATGAAAAGGAAATAGTTGATGTAATAGAAAACTGCAAGTCCGATAATGTATATATCTTATCAACTTACACAGCTATGCTAAGGTTAAGAGAGGTATTAGAATTATCATGATTGTTAATATTGCACATCTTTATGGAAACTTATTAAACACATATGGCGACGTGGGTAATGTAATGGCTTTTGCTCACGAGGCGAGAATTAGAGGTTTTGAAACTAACATTGAAGTAGTAAGCCTTGGAGATGATTTTGATTACAAAAAGTATGATTTTGTATTTTTTGGAGGTGGTCAGGATTATGAGCAGAGTATAGTGCAAAAAGATTTGCTTAAAAAAAGAGATGCTATAGTAGAATACATTGAAAATAATGGTATACTATTAGCTATATGTGGCGGTTACCAATTGTTAGGTCAGTACTATTACGATGCTTACAATAATAAAATAGAGGGCCTTAAGATTTTTGACCACTACACAATAAACCAGGAAGATAAAAATAGATTTACTGGTAATATAAAAGTTCAATCAGCTATTGATAAAAAATCGGTCTATAATGGTTTTGAAAATCATGGCGGTATAACATTTCTGGGAGAAAGTCAAGAACCTTTTGCATATGTCTTGGAAGGTAATGGCAATAATGGCAAAGACAAGAGCGAAGGATTTAGATATAAAAACACTATAGGGACCTACCTTCATGGACCATTGCTTGCTAGAAACAACAATTTATGCGAAAGCTTAATTGATATATTAATTAATAGGAGAGACAAATGAAAGAAAATAAATTAAGAAACAAAGAAATAGATGAGTTTTTTGAAGCAGTATTAATGCTTGAGGATATTGAGCAATGCTATGATTTCTTCACCGATATATGTACAGCTAGAGAAATCCAATCAATAGCGCAAAGACTACATGTTGCAAAACTTCTTAAGATTAGAAAAACATATAGTGTCATCGAAGAAGAAACTGGTGCATCAACTGCTACAATTTCAAGAGTAAATAGGTCACTTAATTATGGATCTAACGGCTATGATATAGTTTTGGAAAGACTTATTGAAAAGAATTTAAAAGAAGAAAAAAGCAAAGAGTAAGGATAACTTACTCTTTTATTTTTATGGTATAATGTGATAGATGGAAGGACGTGAAATATGAACTTAGATGGATTAAATAAAATGCAAAGAAAGGCAGTACTTCATGGTGAAGGACCCCTGTTAGTTCTTGCTGGAGCAGGATCTGGTAAAACTAGGGTACTTACGACAAGTATTGCCTATCTTATTGAAGAAAAAAATATCGATCCTAGAAATATCATTGCTATAACATTTACCAACAAAGCAGCAAATGAAATGAAAGAAAGAATCTCAAGGCTTCTTGGTATGGATGTATCACATCTTTGGATTGGGACATTTCACTCAATTTGCGCAAGGATTCTAAGAATGAATATAGACAAAATTGGTTACGATAGAAATTTTACTATTTATGATACGAGCGATCAGAAGACCTTAGTCAAAGAGATTATTAACGAGCTTGGATATAAGGATGATATTGCTCCGAGAGAAGCACTTAATGTGATATCATCTGCCAAGAATAAATCTTTAGATCCAGATGAATTTCTAAAATTAAATACTTACTATAGTAAGGGCGACATATATTACGAAATTTATAAAAAATATGAAGAAAAGAAATTTTACTATAACGCCTTAGATTTTGATGATTTAATAGACAAAGTTTTATATCTTTTTGTTAGAAGCAAGGAAACGCTAGAATTCTATCAAATGAAATTCGAGTATGTATTTGTAGATGAATATCAGGATACCAATAACAGCCAATATGAACTAATTAAATATTTTGCGGGTTTTCATAATAATGTCACAGTTGTAGGTGATGCTGACCAGTCTATCTATAGCTTCAGAGGAGCAAATATTTCAAATATCCTCAACTTCGAAAAAGACTTTAAGGATGCTGAAACAATAAAGCTAGAACAAAATTATAGGTCGACAGAAAATATTCTAGAAACCGCAAATCACCTAATAGAAAATAATTCCGAAAGAAAAGATAAAGAGCTCTGGACTGAAAATAAGGGCGGAGAGAAGGTTATATATAAGGCGAATTCCGTAGAAAGCGAAGAAGCTAAGTTCGTCCTTGATAATATAAAAAGTCTAATGCAAGAAGATTACGACGCCAAGGATTTTGCTATTCTTTATAGGACTAATGCCCAATCAAGGCCATTTGAAGAGATTTTGATGAAGAACCTATTAGACTACAAGGTAGTTGGTGGACTAAAGTTTTATGATAGGAAAGAGATAAAGGATTTGGTATCTTATCTAAAGATTTTAGTTAATCCAAAAGATGACCTATCGCTAAAGAGAATTATTAACGAACCTAAAAGAGGAATTGGCAATAAATCTATTGAGGAGTTGGAAAGAGTAGCCAATTTGCATAATATTGCAATCCTAGACTTGATAACTAATGATAGTTTCAATACATTGATTTCTGATAGGATTAAGAAGTCTACCGAGAAGTTTTATTTACCATTAAAGGATATATTTGATAATGTAGATAATTACAAGATAGTTGATCTTATAGAGGACGTATTAGACAAAAGTGGTTACATGAAATCCCTGGAGTCATCATATTCAGTTGAAGATAGGGCAAGGATAGATAATATAAATGAATTTATATCATCAGCATCGGAATATCAGGAAAATAATCCAGAGGACAATATCTACGATTATCTCGAAAATCTATCTTTGCTATCAGATCTGGATAAGACGGAAAGTACAGATAATTCGATTTCACTAATGACTATGCATGCTGCAAAAGGTCTAGAGTTTCCAATAGTATTTGTAGTTGGTCTTGATGAGGGACTATTTCCAGGAAAAAGAAGCATAGATGAAGGAAATATTGAAGAAGAGAGAAGACTTTTCTATGTAGCCATAACCAGAGCCGAGGAAAAACTATTTCTATCAAGTGCCGAGGCAAGGAGGAATTATGGAAAACCAGTATTTTACAAGCCATCTAGATTTATAGATGAAATAATTGATAACATTAAGGTCGAAGAAAAGATTAGTTCGTATGGTTATTCATCAAGAGAATACGAAAAGACCATGGTAGAAGATTACATGCGAGAAAAAACTAGGCAGTCAGTCTTAGGTAAAAAATTAAATAAAACCAGTGCAAGTGATGATGAATACAAGGTTGGAGATAGGCTTGTACATGCTAAATGGGGTAGTGGTATGGTTGTACAGATAAAAAAACAAGATAAGGGTAATGAGCTTGTAGTTGCTTTTGATAAAAAAGGTCTTAAAAAACTAAACCAAGACTACGCTCCAATAGAGAAGGTGTAATATGGATAAGAGAGAGAAAATAAATAAATTAATAGAAAAAATAGAGGATTTAAACTACCACTATTATACCTTGGATGAGCCTCTAGTTTCTGATGGAGAATATGATCAAATATACGATGACCTTAGAAAACTTGAAGAGGAAACAGGATATATTAGAGATGACTCTCCTACACAAAAAGTGGGAGGGGAGATACTCGATAAGTTTGAAAAGCATTTTCATATAACTAAGCTCCTATCTCAAAATAAGGCCCAAACTCACGAAGAGCTTGGCGCTTGGATTGATAGATGTAATAGATTAATAGATGACTATAACAAAAATCACGATGATAAATTAACTGAGCTAGAATATATAATGGAGTATAAATTCGATGGCCTAACAGTAAATTTAACCTATGAAGACGGTGTTTTAGTAAATGCTGCAACTAGGGGAAATGGGATTGTTGGAGAAGAAATTTCAGCTCAAGTAAGAACCATTAAAACCATTCCTAATAAAATAAAAGAGGAATCTTTACTCGAAATACAGGGCGAAGCCTTGATGCCCTTATCAGAGCTAAGTCGCTATAATGAGGAAAATGAATTGCAGCTGAAAAATGCTAGAAATGCTGCGGCAGGAGCACTTAGAAATTTAAACACCAAAGAAACTGCCAAAAGGAAGCTTACAGCCTACTTCTATTCTATACCAACTAATAACTTAGACTTTGCTAGCGAAGAAGATATGTTGGAATTTCTAAAAGAACAGGGATTATTGATTCACCCTTACCATAAAAAAGTTCATAATTTAGAAGAAATGCTAGCAGAACTTGATTTCATAGAGGAAGAAAGAAAAAATATAGATATTCTAACTGATGGCGTAGTTATTAAGATTAATGATAAAAGAACTCAAGAAGTCTTAGGATCAACAAACAAATTCCCTCGTTGGTCAATAGCCTATAAATTCGAGGCAGAAGAATATACCACTACATTAAGAGAGGTTGTTTGGAATGTAGGAAGAAGTGGAAAAGTTACTCCTAGTGCAATACTCGACCCGGTAGAGTTTTCTGGTGCTACAGTAAGTAGAGCTACCCTAAACAATTATGATGATATTATTAGAAAAAAAGTAAGGATTGGATCTAAGGTGTTCATCAGAAGATCAAATGATGTAATCCCTGAAATCCTAGGCGTTGTAGATGAAAATCAAAAAGGAACTCAAAAGATAGAAAAGCCTAGCAAATGTCCATATTGCGGAAGTGAGCTAATCGAAGGCAATGTCCACATAATTTGCCCTAATTCTATATCATGTAAACCACAACTTCTTGCGAGAATAGAGCATTTTACCTCAAGAAATGCAATGGATATAGAAGGACTGTCCGAAAAAACTATAGCCCAACTAATGGAAGAGTTAGATATCAATGAAGTTGATGATATATATGACTTAACCTATGACGATCTAATTAAGCTAGATCGTTTTGGAGATAAAAAAACAAAGAATCTTTTAAATGCAATAGAAGCTAGCAAAAAAGTAAATCTTGATAATTTCATATACGCTATAGGCATACCAAACGTAGGCGAAAGAACATCTAGAGATTTAGCAAATAAGTTTAAGAATTTTGATGATCTAAGAAAGGCTAGTGCAGAAGATCTTTCAGATATTGAAGATATCGGTGAAATCACTGCCTATAATATAATTGAATACTTTAGAGATTCTAATATCAGCAAATCAATCGATAATTTATTGAAAAAAGGTATAGAAATATCCGAAGTAAAAGCAGATAATAATAGTAATAGCTTAAATGACATGACTTTTGTTATTACTGGAACTATAGATAATTATAAAAGAGATGACATAAAGAAACTTTTGGAAAGTAACGGAGCTAAGGTTACTGGATCGGTTTCAAAGAATACGGATGTTGTTTTAGCTGGTGAAAAATCTGGTTCAAAGAAAGATAAGGCTAATAAATTAGGAATAGAAATTTATGAGAATGATAAATTATATGATTTCTTGAATGAATTGGAAGGAATGTAATATGAATACACAAGAAGTAGAAAAAATATATAGGCTTGCTAATCTAAGTCTAGAAGGAAAAGACACTGACTTACTAGCAAATAAGTTCAATACAGTTATAGATTTTATCGAAGATATCTTTACTGTTGATACAGATGAAGTTAATATGACTGAACTTATACCAAATCACAAGGCAATCTTTAGAGAAGATGAAGCTAAAGAATCAATAACTAGAGATGAGGCTTTGGCTAACGCTGAAGATACAGAATTTGGTTATTTTAGACTTGATTGGAAATTATAGGAGCTATAATGAATATAAAAAAATTAATCGAAGATTATAAAAACGGAAATCTAAGTGTTGAAGATAATATTTTAGCAACCTTAGATAAAATAGAAAACGACGAATTGAATGCTTATATAAGTATTGATCGTGATGGTTCTATTAAAAGAGCTAAAAAGTTAGATGAAAAACAAAAAAACGGTGAAAAGTTAGGTTCTCTATTTGGGGTGCCTGTTGCAGTTAAAGACAATATATCCTATGACCAAATGAAAATGACCTGTGCATCCAAAATGTTAGAAAATTTCAAGCCAGTATATAATGCAAGTGTAGTAGAAAATCTACTAAAAGAAGATGCTATTATAGTAGCTAAAACTAACATGGATGAGTTTGCTATGGGCGGTAGAGGAAAGACCTCATACTTTGGCCCTACCAAAAATCCTCTTGATAACAAGAGAGTTCCTGGTGGCTCATCTTCAGGATCTGCGGCAGCAGTAGCTAAGGGTGATGTCCTAGTAGCTCTAGGAACAGATACAGGTGGTTCGGTAAGATGCCCTGCATCCTACTGTAACATTTTGGGCTATAAACCTACTTACTCCATTATGAGTAGGTATGGTGTAGTTTCTATGGCAAACACCTTAGATCAAGTATCCTTGTTCGCTAAAAACATCGAAGATATGAGAGTGTTAGCCAATACAACTGCTTCACATGATCCTAAGGATATGACTTCTAATCTCGAAAAATATGAATATAGCTACGAAGATTATGATTTCAAAGGAAAAAAGATAGGCTTTATAAAAACAGATTCAAGCCTTTATGAAGGCATTGAAGAGGAAGTAAAGAGAGATTATCAAAAAGCATTAGATACCCTAGAGTCTTTAGGAGCCGATCTTTACCCTATCGATTTAGAGTATGCTAAGTACGCAAACCAAGTATATAACGTCGTAATGAGCTCAGAAGTATCCTCAAACATGAGTAGATTTGATGGAGTGAGATTTGGATATCAGGCAGATCATTACGAAAGTGTAGAAGAACTTTTCGTAAAAAGTAGATCAGAAGGTTTAGGAGAAGAAGTTCAAAGAAGAATCGCTTTGGGAACTATGTATTTATCAGCAAATGATGATCAAAGGATATATAAGCAAGGACTTAAGTTGAGAAGCTTAATCAAAAACGAATTGGAAAAAGTTTTTGAAGAAATAGACTTACTGATAACGCCAACTACAACAAATCTACCACCATATTTAACAGATGATGAGAACGATCCATTAAGCGATTTCAAGGCGGATGGTTTCAATGTAATTGTAAATCTCGCTGGAATGTGCGGTATTTCATTACCTGTGAGAAAAGGCATATCTGGATCAGTACAGTTTATAGCTAATAGATTTGAAGATAACAAATTAATCAATGCAAGTGAGATATTTTTAAGGAGTATAAATGAAAACTAAAACAATTATCGGATTAGAAATTCACGTGGAGCTAGCCACTGAAACGAAGATGTTTTGCTCCTGTAAAAATGAGTTCGGACAAGTTCCTAACACAAATGTATGTCCAATATGTTTAGGTCATCCTGGAACTCTTCCTCAAATGAATGAAAAAGCAGTTGAATTTGCAGTTATGGCTGGTCTTGCCTTTAATTGTGACATAAGACATGACCAAAAAATGGACAGAAAAAAGTATTTCTATCCAGATCTTGTGAAGGGATATCAAATAACTCAATTTGATAAGCCTTATGCAACAAATGGTTACCTAACTTTAGAGTCAGGTAAAAATATTAGAATTGCAGAAATTCATATGGAAGAAGATACAGGTAAGTCAAATCACGATGAAAATAATGCGACCCTTATGGATTACAACAGAGCAGGTGTCCCACTAATTGAAATAGTTAGTGAACCAGATATGTCTTCACCAGATGAAGCTAGGGAGTATGTAGAAACTCTTGCATCTACCTTAAGATTTTTGGGAGTATCAGACTGTGTCATGGCTCAAGGTTCTATGCGTGTTGATGTTAATATCAATATCGAAAACTTAGAAACTGGAGAAAGAACTGCCATAGCAGAGATTAAAAACATAAACTCTATCAAAGCTATAGAAAATGCACTAGCTTTTGAGGAAAAAAGACAAATCACCCTTCTTGAAGAAGGAAAAGTTGGCGTGAAAGAAACAAGAAGATGGGATGATGAATTATCAGAAACAGTTCATATGAGAAATAAGGAAGTTGGAAACGACTATAGATTCTCCGCAGAAGGTGACATTCCTCTAATTGAACTTTCTGATGATTTCATAAATCACGTTAAAGAAAATCTACCAGAATTGCCAGGTCAAAAAGAAGCGAGATATATCAATGACCTATCACTTAGCAAGTATGATGCGAATTTACTAGCTAATGACAGAGAGCTTTCTGAACTATTTGAGAAAACAAATGCCATAGTTGACGATCCTAATACATGCGCAAACTGGATTCTATCAGAGTTATCTAGAAGGCTAAATGAGTTTGAACAAAGTCCTTCAGAGATGAAACTTTCAGTAGAAAACTTTTCTAAGTTAATACTATTAGCTAAAGAAGATAAAATAAACAACAATGTTGCCAAGAAACTCCTTAGAGAAATTTATGAATCAAATGAAGATCCAGAAAAACTCGCTGAGGAAAGAAACTTACTTCAAATATCAGATTCATCCTTCTTGGAGGAAGTTGTAGATGAGGTTTTAAGTGAGAATCCTGAATCTATAGAAGATATAAGGGGAGGTAAGGATAGGGCTTTCGGTTTCTTAGTTGGACAAGCTATGAAGAAAACTAAAGGCAAAGGAAATCCTCAAGAAATCAATAAATTGTTAAGAGAAAAGATAGGAGAGTAGGGCTATAAAACCATAGAAGAGCTTGCTTTTATATACAGCAAGCTCTAAACCAATGGGATGATTTAATAAAGCTCCTTGATAAAATGAAGATACTAATTAAAAACACACGCCTACTTACAATGGAAGATGATAAAATAAAAAGGGCGAATATTTTTATAGAAGATGATAAGATTTCCTATATAGGAAATAGGGATGATTTTAAAAGTGATACAGTTATAGATGGCAAAAACTTCTTGACAATGCCTGGGTTTATTAATGCTCATACTCATGTTGCCATGACTCTTTTTAGAAATTATGGACCTGAGACTGATCTTATGACTTGGCTTAACGATTACATATGGCCACTTGAAGATAAGCTAAAGGCAGAAGATGTCTACTACGGATCAAAGCTTGCTCTATTAGAGATGATAAAAGCAGGTACTACTAGCTTTGCAGATATGTATTTTTTCTGTGAAGAGACTGCAAAAGCTTGTAAAGAGATGAATATCAGGGCACAAATATCTAGAGGACTAGCTATTCCAGATAAAAATTCTTCTAAAATTATGGAAAACATAAATCTTGCCAATACATATAAGGATGACAGTTTAATAGATATAGGGCTTGGTCCTCATGCTGTATATACAGCAGATTTAGATTATTTGAAAAAAATATCAGACTATGCGCAAGAATACAAGCTACCTGTTCATATACACTTATCCGAAACCAAAAAGGAAAATGAAGATTGCTATAAAAAATACAATATGAGTCCGACCGAGCTTTTTGATAAGGCTGGAATTTTTAAAAACAAAACAATAGCTGCCCATGGAGTATATTTATCCGATGATGATTTGGATATTATTAAAGAAAATAATGTAAGCATAGTTCATAATCCAAGCTCTAATTTAAAACTATCATCAGGATTTTTAGACCTAGCCAGATTAATTGATAAGGGTATTAATGTGTGCTTAGGCACTGATTCTGCTTCAAGTAACAATAAGCTATCAATTCTAAGAGAGATGGAAGTATCGATGCTTGTATCTAAGCTTTATTCAAGTAGACCGATAAGCTACATAGAAATGCTACAAATGGCAACTATAAATGGGGCGAAGGCCCTAGGCTTTGATAAAGTAGGAATGATTAAAGAAACCTATAAGGCTGATCTAATAATGATTGATATCAATAATGAAAACCACATCCCCTACAATGATATCCTATCGTCCTTGTGCTTTTCTACCTATGAATCAGATATAAAAAATGTTATTATAGATGGTAACATTGTTTATAGAGATGGTAAGTTTAATAATGTCGATAGAGAAAATATAATGTCAATGACAGAAAAACAATTCGAAGAACTTAAGGCTAGATAATGATTGGAATAGATTTAGTTAGCGTAAATAAATTTAAGAAAAAATCCAAGGTCTTAAAGATTTTCACAGAAAAAGAATTAGCGCACGCAAGAGAAAGTAAGGACTTTAATATGAGTCTTTCGGGAATTTTTGCTGCAAAAGAAGCTACTATTAAGGCATATGGATTTAATTTATCTTATATTTTAAAAAAGAGAATCGAAATAAGATACAGGGATAAGAAACCAAGAGTTTTCTTAGATGGATTTTTCTTAACTGATAATATAAGCATAAGCCATGATGGAGACTATGCGCTTTCTGTATGTGAGTCTTATTTAGAAAAAATCTATGTAGACGAGTATTTCAAAAATATATTTCCTAAAAGAAAGAAGAATACCCACAAAGGAGATTACGGTAGGATCGCCATACTTGGCGGAAGTTCTGGTATGAGTGGTTCTGTATATCTTTCTTCCATGGCTTGCCTAAGAACTGGGGCAGGATTAGTATATAATATAGTTCCTAAGTCTATTAGTGATATTCTTCAGATAAAAACTAATGAGCAGATAATTTTACCTCTGGACTCTTTTAATATTACTAATAACAAGGAGAATCTAGAAAAAATAACATATTATCTAAGAGATAAGGATGTATTAGAAATAGGACCGGGGATGGGTCAAGATGATTCATTAAATTCATTAATCAATAGCATATTTATCGATTTTAGTGGTAAAATACTTATAGATGCAGATGGATTGAATGCTGTTAGCAATGATATTAAGATATTAAAAAACCACAAAAATCTTATATTAACGCCTCATCTAATGGAGTTTTCTAGACTTGTAAAATTAAGCCTTGATCAAATTAATTCTGATAGAATAGATCTTGCTAAAAAATTTGCTAGGGATAACGGATTAATTCTTGTGTTAAAATCTGAGGAAACTATAGTTACTGATGGCAATAGGATTTATATAAATAAAATCGGAAATCCTGGAATGGCTACTGCAGGAAGTGGGGATGTATTATCTGGAGTAATATCTGCTTTATTACATAGGTTGGATAACTACGAGGCGGCTTGTCTTGGTGTCTACATCCACTCGTTAGCAGGAGATCTTGCATCAAAAGACTTATGCGAAGATTCAATAATAGCATCTGACATTGTTAACCATATTCCAGGTGCTATGAAATTATTGGGGTAGGAATGTTTACTAATTATATTGAAGTTGATATAGATAAAATACAGAGAAATATCGAAAATATAAAAAAAATATCTAAAAATAAAAATATCTGTGCTGTAGTCAAGGCAAATGCTTATGGATTGGGAGCAACTGTTATTGCTAAATACATAGAAAACCAAGTATCATATTTTGCTGTTGCTAATTTCCTTGAAGCTAAAAACCTAAGAATTGCTGGCATTACAAAACCTATAATGATATTGGGTTTTGTTAGTATAGAAGAAGCAAATAGATGTGTAGATTATGATATTGAAATCCCCGTTTATGACTTATCTTATGCGGAAAGGATAAATAAGAGTATAGACGGTTTATTGAATGTTCATATAGCTTTAGATACTGGGCATTCTCGCCTAGGATTTAGAGAATTCGAATTTGATAGAATTCTTAAGCTAAAACAGCTAGAAAAATTAAAAATAAAGGGAGCTTTCAGCCATTTTTCAACAGCAGATGAAGAAGATAAGACTTTTACACATGAGCAATATGAAAAGTTTGAAAGGCTAAGAGAAAATCTTAGTGACGAATTTAAGATTGAAATATTTCATATAGCAAATTCGGCTGCATCTATTTATCATGATATTAATAGTGATATAGATAGGATTGGAATAGCTATGTATGGCATTTATCCTTCTGATTATTTAAAGGAAAGAGAAGATATTAAGCTAGAACAAGTTTTTTCTTTAAAAAGCAGAATATCATTTGTAAAAAATATTAACCCTGGTGATTCAGTTAGCTATGGTAGAAGCTTTATAGCCAAAGATAGGATGAAGATTGCGACTATTCCCATAGGCTATGCTGATGGATATTTTAGGGCTTTTTCCAATATTGGGGAAGTATTAATTAAGGGTAAGATTGCCAAAGTCTGTGGTAGGATATGCATGGATCAGATCATGGTCGATGTAAGCGATATCGACTGTAAAATAGAAGATGAGGTGATACTATACCCAGACATTTACGAAGAAGCTAATAAGATTGGAACAATACCTTATGAACTAATGACATCTTTCGATATGAGATTAACTAGGGTTTACATAAAAGATGGGGAAATTGTTGAGGTAGATAATTATTTAGGAGAACTGTATGAAAATTAAAAGAGGGGATCTTTTTTATGCTGACTTATCTCCTGTCGTCGGTAGTGAGCAGGGAGGTGTTAGACCTGTTATTGTTGTACAAAATAATGTAGGAAATAAATATTCACCAACTATTATAGTTGCTCCTGTGACTAGTCAGCTTAATAAAGCCAAGCTTCCCACCCATGTTAGACTAAAGGGTAACGAGTTCGGACTTCCCAAAAATAGCGTAGCATTGATGGAACAGCTTAGAACAATAGATAAGAAAAGATTAAGAGAGAAAATAGGTAGCTTCAATCACGACATAATGCTAAAAATAGATGAAGCTATGGCAATATCATTAGATTTAGTTGATAATTAAACTTACATAATACATAAAAGAGCTGTTAGAGAATGAATATTACCCTTTCATTAGAATCATGTATTCAATCTTGTAACAGCTCTATTTTAAAATTAATATCTACTTATCTTCGACAATCATTCTCGCCAAAACATCTGGGTTTCCACAACCTGTGGTGAGGACTAAGTCGTCTTTTTTAATTTCCTTATAAATATAATCCCTACAATCTTCAAACTCACCAATATACTTTGCATTTATTCCCTGTTTAACTAAAGCATCAACAACATCTTTTGAATGAATACTTGGATCAAACTTTTCTCTTGCAGCATAAATATCGGTTATAATCACTTCATCACTAGAATCGAAGCAAGTCAAGAAGTCGTCAAACAATGTCTTGGTCCTACTGTAGGTGTGAGGTTGCCATACGCAAATAAGACGGCCCTTAGTATGTTCTTTTAAGGCGTCTAGGGTAACTTTAATCTCTGATGGATGGTGGCCGTAATCGGTCATTATCGTCGCATCATCAACTTCACCTATGATTTGCATTCTTCTATCGAGCCCTTCGTACTTAAGGATATTCTTTCTAATAGTTTCAACATCTATGCCATTTTCATATGTGGCGATGATTGAAGCCATAGCATTATTGATATTATGTCTTCCTATAACACCTAATTCGAAATGTTCAACGTCACCATTTCTCATTCTTAAGTCAAAGTTTGGTCTACCAATTTCGTCAAACTTTATATTGAAAGCACAATAGTCGGCTTCATCGTTTTCTTGTGCGTAAGTTATTAACTTTCCCTTTACAGAATCAAAAATCAATCTATTGTTTTCTTCATTTAAGTTTGTAATAGTCATTGAGTTTTCATCTTGGTTAGTTAGGTACTCTCTAAATGTATCTACAATATCGGCTAGGTCCTTGTAATAGTCTAGGTGGTCTTCGTCAATATTTAATACTATTAATGTTTGTGGATAGTAATATCTGATATTTCCCTTATATTCGCAAGCCTCAGTTACCAAGTATTCTTCACTACCAACCCTAACATTACCCTTCATTTCATCTAATTCACCACCTAGCAGGATAGTAGCGTCTTTATCAGAGTGCATTAAAATCTTAGAAATCATAGAAGTTGTGGTAGACTTACCGTGAGATCCAGATACTGCAATAGAATTTTTATAGTTTCTCATCAAGGCACCTAGGAAAACTCCTCTTGTTACAACTGGAACATTAAGCTTTTTTGCAGCTATTAATTCTTCGTTATCATCTAAGATAGCGTCCGTATATATTACTAGATCAGGATTTGTTATATTTTCTTTCTTTTGTCCTATTGATATCTTAACTCCAAGTTCTCTTAGATGATTGATAATTTTACTATCTGACCTATCAGAACCAGAAACTTCATAACCTTTAGCCAAAAGCAATTGAGCAAGGCCGCTCATTGATATGCCACCTACTCCTATAAAATGAATGTATTTATAATCATGTCTTTCTAAATCAAATTTAAACATATATTCTCCTTAGTTATTATCTATACTGTATGGGTGTTTTTATTATACCATATTTATATAATAAAGTGAGTCAATTGATATTAATAATTGATTAGAATTTAGCTAAAAGTATATTAATAGCAAAGGAGAGAATATGAAATATGTAATAGGAAATGACCATGGAGGTCTTGATTTAGAAGAAGTAGTAAAGGATGAATTAGAAAAGCTTGGGCATGAGGTATATCATGTAGGAGCTTACAACAGTGAGTCTGTAGATTATAGCGATTATGCAAAAAAGGCTTGTACCGAGGTGATTGAAGGAAGAGCTGATTTTGCTATCTTAATTTGTGGTACTGGACTTGGTATGAGTATTTCAGCAAATAAGATTCAGGGTATTAGGGCAGCGTGCGTTTCTGAAGCTTACTCAGCAAGGATGAGTAGGGCCCATAATAATGCTAATACCCTATGTATGGGAGCTCGCGTCATAGGCTCTGAAACATGTAGAATGATTGTGGATGAATTTGTCAATACTAAATTTGAAGGCGGAAGACATCAACGAAGAGTAGATAAAATTATGGATATAGAAAAATCCAATAAAGCTTAGGAGTTCTGTTTTAAATTTTCATAAAAAATGTTATTATATAAGTGAGAATATTTTAAAGGAGATAAATTTGAGTATACCTACACCACACATATCAGCAACAAGTGCTGATCAAATTGCAAAGACAGTATTAATGCCAGGAGATCCTCTTAGAGCAAAATATATTGCAGATAATTTCTTAACGGATGTTACTCAGTTTAATGAAACTCGAGGAATGCTTGGATATACAGGTTACTATAAGGGAAAAAGAGTTTCTGTTATGGGAAGTGGAATGGGAATTCCATCATCAATGATTTATTACAACGAATTATTTCAATTCTATGATGTAGATACTATTATTAGAGTAGGAACAGCAGGTTCCATGCAAGAAGATGTGAAACTACACGATATTGTAATTGCATCAGCAGCTTGTTCTGAATCATCTATTAATGATAATTTATTTGGAAATATACATTTTTCATCAACACCAGATTTCGACTTATTATTACAAGCCTATGAAAAATCAAATGAATTAGGCTATACTACCCACTGTGGACAAGTTCACTCATCAGATCAATTTTACAATGATATGCCAAAAGAAGTTTTTGAGAACCTACAGAAATATGGCGTTTTATGTGTAGAAATGGAATCATACGGCCTATTTATGGCAGCCAAGAAACACGGTAAAAAGGGTCTAGGAATATTCACAATTAGTGATTCACTTGTCGAAAATGTTGCTGATAGCGCTGAGAATAGGCAAACTTCATATACAAATATGATGGAACTTGCTCTAGAAGTGGCACCGGAATAATATATGTTAAAAGTTATTATAATGGCAGCAGGTGAAGGAACTAGGATGAAATCATCTACAAGCAAGGTCCTTCACAAGTTACTTAATAAAGAAATAATTAGATATGTTTATGAAGCAAGTAAGTTAGAAAATTCTGAAACTATTATCATCTCAGGTAAGAACAGAGAAGCTATAGGTAAAATGTTCGATACGTGTGAGATAATAGAGCAGAAAATTGGGCCAGCATACCCTTACGGAACGGGATATGCTGTAAGCCTATGTAGCGACTATATAGAGGATAATGATGAGGTGCTTGTATTAAATGGTGACATACCACTTATAACTAAGGAGGCACTTGAAGAATTCGTTGATAGACACATAGAAAATAAGTCAAGTGTTTCTGTCTTATCTACCAAAGTATCAGATCCTAGTGGATATGGAAGAATAATAAGAGATAAAACCGGAAATTTCTTGCAAATTACAGAGCATAGGGATCTTAGAGATGACCAATTAGACATTAACGAAATAAATACAGGTATTTATATCTTTAATGGAGCCTCTCTTAAAAATGCCCTAAAAGAAATAAATACAGATAATGACCAAAATGAATTATACTTAACTGATTGCATTGAAATTCTCCATAATAAAAACGAAAAATCAATGGCTTTTATGAATGAGGAAGCTGATTTATTCTATGGAATTAACAACAAAAAGGAACTAGCAGAGGCTGGTAGAATTCTTAGACAGAGAATAAATGAAGAGTACATGTTTGATGGAGTAATAATCGAGACACCAGATACGGTCACAATTGAACCTGGAGTAATAATAGGACAAGACACAGTTATATCTGGAAATGTGAAAATTCTAGGTAAGACTGAGATTGGATCTAATTGTGTGATTGAGGGATCATCTAGAATTGAAGATTCGAAAATTTACAATAATGTGAGAATAGACAATTCTGTAATAGAAAAATCTATCATGGAAGAATCTAGTAATATTGGACCTTTTTCACATCTTAGACCAAAGGCGCATTTGGATAAAAATGTTCACATTGGCAATTTTGTTGAGGTTAAAAATGCCAGTATGGGTGATGGTTGTAAGGCTGGTCATTTGGCTTATATAGGAGATTGTGATTTAGGTAAAGATATTAATGTTGGTTGTGGCGTGATTTTTGTTAATTATGATGGTAAATTTAAACATAGGTCTGTAGTTGGAGATGGTGCTTTTATAGGGTCAAATTCTAATATAGTAGCACCAGTAAACATTGCTTCTGAAGGATATGTAGCAGCAGGATCTACTATTACTAAAGATATTGATAAGGGAGAGTTATCAATAGAGAGAGCAGAGCAAAAAAATATTGCAGGCTACGTAGATAAAAAGAAAAAAAGAGATCAAGAAAAATTAAAGGAGAAAAAATGACATCAAATTGTAATAGAGGCTCATATATTCAAAGAGGGGAATTGAAGCTTTTAACAGGTAACTCTAATAAGAAACTTGCTGAAAGTGTTGCTAAACATCTAGGAGTTGAACTAACTGAAGCAGATATTGAGAAATTTAAAGATGGAGAAATATCTATCAAAATAAATGAATCCATAAGAGGTAAAGATGTGTTTATAATGCAACCAACCTCTAATCCTACTAATGATAATTTGATGGAATTACTTATTATGATTGATGCTTGTAGAAGAGCATCAGCAGGATACGTAAATGCGATAATACCTTATTACGGATATGCTAGACAGGATAGAAAGACTAGAGGTCGTGAGCCAATTACTGCGAAGCTTGTAGCAAATCTGCTTACAGTAGCAGGAGCTGATAGGGTTATTACAATGGACCTTCACGCTGGACAAATCCAAGGATATTTTGATATACCTGTCGACCATTTCTCTGCTATAAGACATCTTTCAACTCATTTTAAGGATTTTGCTTATGATAGACCAGATGAATTTGTAGTAGTAAGCCCCGACTTAGGTGGAGTTAGAAGAGCAAGAGAGTTTGCAGACTATCTAAAGCTTCCTATAGCTATAATTGAAAAAAGAAGACCAAAACCAAATGTTTCTGAAGTTATGTCTGTGATTGGAGACTTTAAGGGTAAACATGCAATAATTGTTGATGATATGATTGACACTGCAGGGACAATTACTAACGCAGGTGACTTTTTAATTAACAGTGGTGCTAAAGATGTATATCTTGTTGCGACTCATGGTGTCTTTAGTGGAGATGCAATTGATAAAATAAATAAATCAAATGTGAAAGAAGTAGTAATAACTGATACCATAGCCCTAGACGAAGATAAGAACATAGATAAGATAACTCAAATGTCTATAGCTCCTTTATTATCTGAAGCAATTCACAGAATTAATACTTATGAATCAATAAGTGGACTATTCGTGGATGGTAGATAATGTATTATATCGTAGGATTAGGTAATCCTGGATCAAAATACGAAAATACAAGACATAATGTTGGGTTTTTGACAATTGATTATCTTGCAAGGAAACATAATATAGATGTCAGAAAATCTAAATTCAAATCACTCTATGGTCAGGGAACAATTTCTGGCCATAAAGTCATGCTCGTAAAACCACAAACATACATGAATAATTCAGGAGAAGCAGTAAGGGACTTAAAGAATTTCTACAAATTTGATACTGACAAATTAATCGTAATTTACGACGATATAGATATAGATTTTGGAAGTATAAGGATAAGAAAAAAAGGATCAGCTGGGACTCATAACGGAATGAAATCCATTATTTATCAAATTCAAGATGACTCTTTCCCAAGGATAAAGATAGCAGTAGGAAAGAAACCAGAATATATGGATTTGGCAAATTTTGTCCTAAGTGGATTTAGCGAAAAAGAAGCAGAAATAATACGAAATGAAATTGATATAGCGAGCAAGTCTATCGAAACTATAATAGAAGAAAATATTGATAAGTCAATGAATCTGTACAATTCTGTTAGATTAGTGGAAGATATTGATGAATAAATTATTAGAAAATATCAACTCTTTAGAGCAATTTAAGCAAATAGAAAATAATATAGATGATTATTCACCTATATATTTATCAGGACTAACTGACGGTTTCAAGCCTCACTTAGTCCTTGCTTTGTTTGAAAAGTTTAAAGAAAGCCTAGTAATAATTGCAGAAAATGAAAAAAGGGCTGAGATTTATCTCGATAGTATAAACGGAATTATAGAAAATAAGGCATATTTGTTCCCTAGTTTGGATATTAATTTTTATAATATTAAGTCAATAGATAATAGAAAGCTTTCTCAAAGGATGGAAGTTCTAACGAAGCTTGCTAAGGGAGAAAACTTTATAGTCATAACTACACTAAAGGCTATGACAAATAAACTGACCACTTTAGATAGATTTAACAAGTCTTTTGTTAAAATAAAAGATGAAGATATTATTGACGTTAATAACTTCATAGAAAATCTTATAAATCTTAACTATACAGCTAATTCTCTTGTAGAGAATAAGGGAGACTTCGCTAAGAGAGGTTCTATTATAGATTTCTGGCCCGTTTCATACGACAATCCAGTTAGAATTGAACTATTCGATGACGAGGTAGACTCCATCAGATTATTTGATAAGGACAGTCAAAGAACAATAGAAAAGATTTCTGAGGCTGAAATTAGCCCTGTTACTGAACTTATATATTCAAAAGACGATTATGATAAGGTGATAAAAAATATTAACAGGGAAATAATGTCTTTAGATAATGATTCAAAGGAAATAAATCGACAGAAGCTCATAGATAAATATAAACAAATTACAGCTTTTATTGAAGAGAGTATGTTTGTTAGTAATATTGACCTTGTAAATCCCTATAGAAAGGATGACTATTCTAGTTTCTTAGATTATATCCCAAAGAGTGGTCTGATATTTTTTGATGATGTTGCTAGAGTTATAGAAGACTATGATAACTTTTACGAAAATTTCCTCGAAGACTTGAGTCTACAAATGGAGAATAATGAGGTTTTCAAATCTTTTGAGCATGCAAGAATACTGATTGATGATATTTATGAACAAATAGATAATTTTAGAATAATAAACCTAACATCTATTCTAAAAAAATCAAAGCTCTTTAATCCTAGAAAAATTATAGAGATAAAAACAATAGAATCAGAAAATTTCAATCGACGAGTAGATTATTTCATAGATAGGACAATAGAACTTGCTAATAGCGACAAAAAGGTATTAATACTTGAAGGTAATGAAAAAACTGCTTTTCAGCTGATAGATGCGTATTTAGAAAAAGATTTTACGCAAGTTTCAAAAGTTGGCATAGGTGAAAGTTTCGAGAAAATCCCTATACAAATCGCAAATGCTACAAGTAGTAGCGGATATTATATTTATGATCTAGACTTTTATGTTTTTACCCATAAGGAAATTTATGGTAGTGAAAGAAAGGCTCGAAAGAAAAAATCAAAGAACAAGACCTCGTCTAGAGATATTATCAATTATTCTGACCTTGATATTGGAGATTATGTAGTTCATGAAAATAACGGTATCGGTATATATAAGGGTCTTGAAAAAATTGAAGTAAATAATATTGAAAAAGACTTTATAGTCATCGAATATCGAGGAACAGATAAACTCTTCGTACCAGTAGATCAGATGAATCTAATAAGTAAATATATAGGAAGTAGAGGGGAAAGCCCAAAACTTTCGTCTTTGGGGACTCAAACCTGGCAAAAGGCTAAAGCAAGAGCCAAAAAGGCTGTTGATGAAATAGCAGATGATTTGGTTGAATTGTATGCTAAAAGATCTAAAATTAAGGGGCATGCTTTCTCAAAAGATACGACTTGGCAAAACGAGTTTGAAAATTCTTTCCCTTATGAAGAAACTTATTCTCAAATAAGATCCATAGAAGAGATAAAAAAAGACATGGAATCTGATAAACCGATGGATAGACTCCTATGTGGCGATGTGGGTTTTGGTAAGACAGAAGTTGCTATAAGGGCAGCCTTTAAGGCAATTATGGATGGGTATCAAGTAGCATTTCTAGTTCCCACTACAATTCTTGCGAATCAGCACTATGAGACCATAAAAAGACGCTTTGATAAGTTTCCTGTCAATGTTCAAGTGATTTCTAGATTTAATCCTAGTTCAAAAAATAAACTAATAATTAAGGATCTGAAAGCAGGAAAGGTTGATTTAATTATTGGAACTCACAGATTACTATCAAAAGATGTAGGATATAAAAATCTTGGCCTATTGATTATAGATGAAGAGCAAAGATTTGGTGTTAAGCATAAAGAGAAATTAAAAGAATTAAAATCATCCCTTGATGTCTTGACATTGTCAGCAACTCCGATACCAAGAACCCTTCAGATGTCCTTATCAGGAATCCGCGATCTATCTACTTTAGATGAAGCTCCTGAAGAAAGGATGCCTGTAAATACCTATGTACTTGAATATGATAATGGTATTATTAAACAAGCTATAGAAAGAGAGCTAAATAGAAATGGTCAAGTCTATTTTGTCTATAACAGAGTTAATGATATAGAAAAACTCTACAATCATCTAATAGAACTTGTTCCTGATGCAAATATAGCGATAATTCACGGGAGGATCAGTCCGAAGCAGATTGAAAAAACAATGCTTGAATTCATAGATGGTGAGATAGATATTCTCCTATCGACAACTATCATTGAAACCGGGATGGATATATCAAATGTAAATACCATAATAATCTATGACTCTGATATGTTGGGACTTGGACAGCTATATCAGCTTAAAGGAAGAATCGGGCGAGGAAATAGATCCTCCTACGCATATTTTACTTATAGGACTGGAAAAATATTATCAGAGATTAGTGAAAAAAGATTAAAATCTATAAGAGACTTTTCAGATTTTGGTTCAGGCTATAAAATAGCTATGAAAGACCTAGAATTAAGAGGAGCAGGAAATCTTTTGGGAGAAAGCCAATCAGGACATGTCGAAGCAATAGGATATGATCTCTATGTTAAATTCCTTCAAGAAGCAGTAGAAAAAGCTAGTGGTAAGGAAGTAGAAATCAAAGATAAATCTGATGTATATATCGATATAAAGGTCGATGGATATATTCCTAACTTTTATATTGAAGACCAAGCACAAAAGATTGAGATTTATAATAGAATTGCAAGAATTCAAAATCAAGAAGACTATGATGAATTAGTCGCTGATTTAATAGATGTATATGGCGATATACCTATAATGGTAGATAATTTAATGTACATTTCATTGATAAAATCTATGGCGGATGAATTATTATTTAGTGAAATTAGAGAAAAAAGCGGTAATGTAAACATATATTTCGAAAATAAGGATGCATTTAGTTTTGAGGAATTGGCAGAGATTAATCAATCATTTGAAAGAGATATGTCTCTTGATTTATCGACTAATCCAGCGTTTAAAATTCCAGTATCTAGAAACAAACTCTTAGATACCTATGAACTATTAAAAACAATCGAAAAAGTAAGGAGTAAAAATGAAAAATAAAATTATACCAGTGATGTTAATGGCTTCTTTGTTATTTGCAGGATGTAATCAAAATAAAGATGCAGGAGAAGGTGCGAACAATAAAACAGAACAAACAGAGGAAGTAAAAGATAAGAAAACAGAAAAACTCGATGATAAAACTGTAGCTATAGTCGATGGAGAAAAGATTAGTAAGGATGATTATAAGGAAGAGCTAAGCTTCTATGCATCAATGCTGGCTAGCCAACAACAACTCAAAAACTCTATCGTAACTATGATGGTACAAGATAAATTAATTGCAAATGACATCAAGAAAAATGATATTAAAATAGATGATAAAGAAGTAGATGATGCTTTGATGCAATCTGTACAAAATTTTGGTGGTCAAGAACAATTCGATAAGACACTAGATGATTACAATATGAGTTTAGATAAATTCAAAGAAACTCTCAAAAAGGACCTAATGTATAAAAAACATAGGGAATGGTTCGACTCTAACAATGAAGTTACAGAAGATGAAATCAAAAAATATTTCGAAGATAACAAAGATGAATTTGTAAAGGTTGACGCATCTCACATCTTAGTTCAAGATGAAGAAACTGCTAAAGAAGTAAAAGAAAAAATTGATAACGGAGAAGATTTTGCTAAGCTTGCAGAGGAATACTCAACTGACACTGCTAGTGCTAAAAACGGTGGAGCTGTAGGTGCCTTCTCCAAAGGTCAAATGGTTAAGGAATTTGAAGATGCTGCTTTTTCTATGAAAGAAGGGGAAGTTTCTGATCCAGTTAAGTCACAATTCGGATATCATATAATTAAGGTTAACAAAATAACAGATTCTTTCGAAGATTCTAAAGAAGAAATCGCTAAGAAAATCAAAGATCAAAAATATGCAGATTACATTAAGAAATTGCATGATGATGCAAATGTAGTTACTGATAATGCAAGTGAAAAAGACGCTAGTGATGATGCAAAAGGATCAGAAACTGAAGTAAAGACAGAAAAAGAAGAAGATACTACTGATAAAGAGGAAAAAGTAGAAGATTCTAAAGATGAAGCAAACAATAAAGAATCTGAAGACGAAAACAAGTAAGATTTTACTAACAGCGTTTTTGTTATTTGCCACACTTACTTCATGTAATAGTAAGGATAGAACTACTAGCAATATCATAGCAAGTGTTGATGGAAAGACCATTTCGAGTGATTTATATTCAAAAGAATTAAGATTTTATCAGGCCTATTATAGCAAGGTCTACGGTGAATCTTACTTAGAAAATAAGAGCAAAAACGGGAAGACTAATGATCAAATACTAAGAGATGAACTTGTTGACTCTATGATTAAAGATCAAGTTATGAAAAAAGATTTAGAGTCTAATAATATTAAATTAGATGATAATGGATCAAATAGTTTAAAGAATATTATTTCAGATAAACTAAATGGTGAGGATTCACTTAAGGCAAATATCCTCGCCTTAGGGTTTAATGAAAACTCTATGAATGATATCTTATATAATGATTCTATAAGGAAGGCTCATTTTGATCTCTACCTTAAGAAGAACAAGGTTAAAGATAAATATGTAGTTGAATTTTATAACAAAGATAAGAATCTTCATAGGCTATACAAGTATAACGTCTTGGTATTCGATGATGAGAATGTCGCTAAAAATATCAAAGATAAAATAACAGATGCAAAAAGTTTTAAATCATTCCTTAATAAAAATGCAAGGAACTACTCAATTATAAATTCCGATTTCGTTTATATAAACGATCAACTACTATTGGAATCTAAGGTTAAGGAAAAAGATGAGATAAGCAATATATTTGAGCATGAAGGAAAGTATTGTATACTTATGATAAATTCATATAATGAAAATGAAAATGATCTATTACTCAAAGCAAAGGATATTTATAT
>NZ_JAPJPG010000075.1 GCF_030825785.1 Anaerococcus sp. | reverse complement strand
CCTCCCTTTAAATCTATAAAGTTAAAGTCAGGGATACTTACCTGATTTCTCGCTTCTTCTATAATGGAGTCGGTTAGAAATTCTTCCTCAGAGTCAAACAAATAGACTCCACTTATATCCTTGTCTAGAAATCTTTTCATAAATTCCATATAATTCATCTAAAATATCCTCCCTTAAGAAATCTCTCTATCTCAAAATCTCTATTAAATCTCATTTCAATCATCCCGTCTGTCTGACTATTATAAATCTTCCTGTCATATACATTATCCAAAACTTCCCTGTGGGGATGGCCGTAAACATTATTTCTCCCGGCAGAAATAAGTACGATTTTAGGATTTACCTTCTCCACAAACTCTCTCTTAGTAGAAGTCTTTGACCCATGGTGGGAGAGCTTTAATATATGAGCTGTATCTTTTATATTTTTTTCAAATTCACTCGGCAAATCTCCCAGGGTCATTATCCTAACTCCCCTTATATCAAGGATCAGCCCCATAGAATTCGCATTTTCATTAGAATCGTAGCCCTCATCGATTACTCTAATGTAGCCTGATTTTAGCTCAATCCTATCGCCCTTTTTTAAGATATGGGGCTTATATTTTCTAAGCGAATCCTCATTTAGCTTGTTAGTGTAAATGTTTTTGACATCAAAATTATCACAAACTAAGTCCAGATTTCCCATATGGTCTTTGTCCTCATGGGAGATAAATATCCCCTCAATCTCTCTGATTCCTAGCGACTTAAGATAAGGAAGGAGGATTTTCTCTCCTGAATCGTAGTTTTTGTATTTGGGACCCCCAACATCGATCATATAATAATCTCCCTTATCATTTAACAAAAAGGCGTCTCCTTGTCCAATATCTATCATCTGATAGCTAATCTCTCCACTATCTTTGCCAATAGAAAATATCAAGACCATAATTGATAGGAGGATGATATTAGCATTTGCCTTGGCCCTATTTCTTCCTAAATTTAACATTATTATGATAAGGATTAATCCATAAAATGCAAGTAAGATATGGGGCTTTCTGAAATCTAGGGCAAGGAATTTGATTTTATTTAAAAGTACTGTCATATTTAGGGTGCTTTCTATAAGTAAGTTAAGGCCAATAAATAATAGCTTAAGGAAACTTCCTAATAGGGGATAAGCAAATATTATTATAAATATTATATACATAGATAGGCTAAAGACAGGTAGGATTAGAAAGTTTGCCAGAATGCTTACCAGGTTAAAGCTCCCATAATAATAAATCATAAAGGGAAAAAGAGCAAGCTGGATTGAGCTAGTAAAGGCAAGGCTCTCCCCTATATAGGATTTGCTAAAGTGATTTTTAATCTTTGGATAGACCAAGTAGACTGCAAAGCTTGCCGCAAAGGTCAAAATAAAACCAGCATTTAGACCAGCGAAGGGATTAATTAGTAATATCCCAGATCCTATTATTAACAAAGCTTTTATTTTATCCATGGGCTTATTATACAAAAAGGCCAAAAAAGAAATCACATTTAGGCCAAGAACCCTAATTACTGAAAAGGGAAAGCCTATTAGGTATCCATAGATAAGGGCAAGGAAAAGTCCAAAGCCATAGGCGTACCTATAGTTAAATCTTCCAAACAAAATAAGGATAAAGAAAAATAGCATATCCATATGAAGTCCACTTACAGCAAGGATATGGCTTAGACCTAGGTCCCTTATAGAATCATTTTCTATAAGATTTTCACCAAGGATAACAGATACGACAAAGTCAGCTGATCTTCTACTTAAATTATTATCGAAAATCTTATGGATATAATTATAAAAGGAATTTCTCATTTTTAGAAGAAGACTTGTAGCCTTACTTCTTTCACCTATTCTTTCTATCTTAATTTCCTTAAAAATCCCCTTGCTAGCTAGATACTTCCTGTAAGAAAATAGATTGGGATTGGTGTTTGTAGAAGGAAGCTTAACTTTCCCATATCCTACAAAGGATTCCCCAATAGCTAGGTCATCCTCCATAAAGGCAAGGACTTTACCCCTAGAATTCCCATTTTCCGCCCTCAAAAAATACCTAAAGCCGTGATCTTCCTTCCTTTTTTCTAGGACTGTGAGATTAAACTTCCCCTCATCCACAATATTTACCATCTGACTTTTAAGCTTTATAGAAGATAGGGAAAAGATCAGAAAGATTCCGATAGCCATATAGATCAAATTATTTTTCTTATAAAGCGATAAGATGCTCAATAAGAAACATCCTATAAATATATAAATAATATTCAAATTTTCATAATTAATAAATATCATAAGGCCCAAAAGTAGGCCGATGAGAAATAAAAGAATCTTTTTTCGCATAATTGCCTCTTTTTTATTATATCATATGATATAATATTAGAGAGGTATATTATGACTAAGATTTACGAAAAATTTCCAGAAATAACAGAAGTTAAAGCAAAAGTCCTATCCAAGAAATTTGTAAATAATAACACCTATCTGATCTTGGACAAGACTATATTTATGCCCAAAAACGATACTCTTATAGACGAGCCAGGCCATATAGGGGGATGCAAGCTTCTTTCAGTAGAAAAAAAGAAGGATAATATCATCCATTTAGTTGAAGGAAGGGAAAATAGGACTAACCTTCTCCTATCCTTGGATAAGGATATCCGTTTTCACAATCTCTACTATGCTACTAGCTTCTCCTTATTTAAAATTTTCTACAATTCCTACTACAGGGCTGATAGGATAAGCTTTAAGCTTTATGAAGATTATGGAGAGATTAAAATCACTAGACCCTCACGTGACTTCGATCCAAGACTAATTGAAGAGCTAGTAAATTATGCTATCGATAAGGGCCTTAGTCTAAATCTTGATAAGGGAATAGTAGAGCTTAAGTCTATAGGAAAGACTATAAATAATTTAATATCTTTCGATAATACATATAAGATTAAATCCTTTGAAATAATAGAATGCTTAGTCGAAGAAAACAATACTCTAATTAGTTTTAAAGCTGGAAAATAAATAATAATTTCCCTAGATAAAATAAT
>NZ_JAPJPG010000074.1 GCF_030825785.1 Anaerococcus sp. | reverse complement strand
CATTAGACTTTATCTCAATAGGAAATCTTTCACTAACTTTTATTCCATAATGTTTTAATTGGTTTATTTTATCAGGGTTATTTGTCATTAGGTCAACTGATTTTACTCCTAAAGTTTTTATAATTTCAGATGCTATTTTATAATCTCTCATATCTTCTGGAAATCCTAATTTTATATTGGCATCAACAGTGTCAAAGCCTTTTTCCTGGAGTTCATAAGCCTTTAGTTTATTAAATAGTCCTATTCCCCTACCTTCTTGTCTAAGATATAATAAAAGACCACAACCATTTTCTTCAATTTTTCTTAAGGCAGTATGCAGTTGAGTTCCACAATCACACCTCCTTGATCCTAAAACATCTCCTGTCAAACATTCAGAATGTATCCTAGTTAGGACTTTTTCTTTTTTTATATCTCCTTTGACAATGGCTATATGTTCTTTTCCTGTTTTTCTATCAAGAAAACCATAGGCCTTGAAGCTGCCATATTCACTAGGAAGGTTAACAGGATTGGTAGATATTACATCTACTTCCAAGTTTTTTCTAAATTCTTGGATTTCCTTAACTGTTGTTACTTTAAGATTTAGTTTCTCAGCAAGTTTTATAAGGTCATCTCCCCTCATCATATGACCATCATCTGCCATAATCTCACAACAAAGTCCTACTTCTTTAAGTCCTGCAAGCCTTAATAGATCAACTGTTGCTTCTGTATGACCGTCCCTTTCGAGGACTCCTCCGTCTTTGGCAACTAAGGGAAATACATGGCCCGGTCTTCTAAAGTCACTAGCTTTAGAGTCTTCTGATGCAAGAGCTCTTATTGTCTCGGCTCTTTCAAAGGCTGATATGCCTGTAGTTGTATCAACGTGATCTACTGATACAGTAAAGGCAGTTTCGTGATTATCTGTGTTTTGGACAACCATAGGATTTAGTGAAAGTCTCCTGGCTACTTGCTTACCAATAGGAGTACATATAAGCCCCTTTGCATAAGTTGCCATGATATTTATCATCTCTCCTGTAACATTTTCTCCAGCACAGATCATATCCCCTTCATTTTCCCTATCCTCATCGTCAGTAACTAGGATTATTTCGTTTCTTTTTAGTGCTTCTAAGGCTTCTTTAACTCTATTCATCTATAATAAACTCAAAATTGAGTCTTTATCCTCCTTTTTTTCGCTTCTATTTAACTTTTCAATTATCCTTGATAGGATATCTGTTTCTAGATTTACTAAATCTCCAACCCTTCTATTTTTAAGATTCGTCCTAGAGAGGGTCTCTGGTATAAGGGATACTTCAAATATATCACCTTGTTCGTAAGATACTGTAAGAGATATGCCATCAATGGCAATAGATCCCTTGTTTACGATGTATTTTCCAATTTCTCTAGTAGTTTTAAACCTGTAGACGTTTTTATTAATCGAAATAAGTCTTCCTACTCCATCCACATGGCCTTGGACTATGTGACCGTCTAGTCTATCAGAAAATCTTAGGGCTCTTTCAAGATTTACTTCTTTTCCCAAAATGCTCATATCAAACTTAGTCTTTTTAAGAGATTCATTCATTATATCGGCCTTGTAGTAGGAATCTTTAATCTCCGTAACTGTAAGACAAACTCCATCAGTCATTATCGAATCACCTAGTTTTGTATCTTCAAGCACCTTTTGGCAAGCAATTTTTATTTCGACTGTATCCGATTTTTGCTTAAATTCCTTAACTACCCCTAACTCTTCACCTATTCCTGTAAACATTATTTACCTCAAACATTACATCAGATCCAAATCTTATGATATTTTCTATAGAAAATCTTTTTGAATTCTTTATAAGTTTCGCCCCTTCTCCTATAAAAGCAGACCTTGAATCCACACCGGATACGATTATTGGAGCTATAAACTGATAAATTTTATCTACTAGGTCTTCTTCTAGGAAGGAGTTGTTTATGATAGATCCTCCTTCTACAAGGACTGATCCGATATTTCTTTCATAAAGCTTTTTTAACATATCCTTAAGATCGACTCTGCCATCTTTTTGCCTACATCTTAAAATTTCTGCATTTATATCGATATCTTTTTTTGAAATTGTTGCGATGTAAGTTTTTTCATCAAAATTTTCTTTAAAGACTTCATAATTTCTATATAAATCAAGCTTATCAGAAAGAATAATTCTAAAGGGGTTAACCCCACCTTCTATCCTTGAAGTAAGCCTTGGATTATCCTGCCTTAGGGTATTTGCACCAACCAGGATTGCGTCATACTCGCTCCTAAGTTTGTGGACATAGGCCCTAGATTCTTCATTTGTAATCCACTTGGAATCAAATGATCCTGTGGCTATTTTCCCATCCAGGCTTTGTGCATATTTTAGAGCTACTAGAGGTCTATTGTTTTTCATATTGAAGAAAAACTTCTCATTTAATTTCCTTCCCTCTTCTTCTAAAACACCAGTTATAACTTCTATCCCAGCTTCCCTTAATTTTTTGATTCCATCTACCTTGGGATTAGTATCGAGATTTGCTATCACTACCCTTTTTATCTTTCTTCTTATGACCTCATCAACACAAGGAGGATGCTTTCCAAAGTGTGAGCAAGGCTCAAGATTGACTATCAGAGTAGCACCTTCGGCAGATTCCTTAAGATTATTAAAGCAATCGATTTCTGCATGATCTTCGATAAAACTTTTATGATAGCCTTTCGATATTATTTGACCATTTTTTATAAGAATTGCTCCAACCATTGGATTAGTTAAAACCTTTCCACTTCCCTTACGAGCCAGGTCGAAACATTCTCTCATTAAGTTATCATAATTCATATCTCCTCCTTTTGGGAACTAAAAAAGTCCCCTTTCAGGGACTTAGATTTTATGTATGCAAAAAAGGCATATAAAAATTCTTCTCTCATCCAGACTATAACTGTCGGTATTGGAATTTCACCAATTCAGCTTGCGCTCGCAGACTTTAACTGCCGGTGGAGACTTTCACTCCGCCCTGAAGATTATGTTTATTATTAACTTAATAACAGTATAACCTTTTGTTTAAGCTTTGT
>NZ_JAPJPG010000073.1 GCF_030825785.1 Anaerococcus sp. | reverse complement strand
AAAGGTAGAGGGGGCCTCTGCCGCCCCCTTAGCTGTCTCCCTGAGGTTCGAAGGGTCCAACCCTGCTTTAAGATATATTTTAATACATAAATACATTTATTCCTAAATAACTTTTAGTCAAAGATATTTTATAAAAAATATCTCCCCTACTTCCTAATATTCCTATAAGTTCCCGCCGAAAACAAGAGTATCATTGGATATAGTTCCAATCTTCCAAATAGCATGGCGAAGGTTAGGGTTAGTTTTGATAGTTTGCTCATTGCCTCAAAGCTTGTTACTGGGCCGAAGTCTATTAGCCCTGGACCTACGTTGTTGAAAGTTGTGGCCACCGCTGAGAAGGCTGATTCGAAGTTATTTGTCTCAAGGGTTACTACTAGCATAAATATTATAAACAAGAAGATGTAAACCAAAATATATCTATTAATGGATTCTTCTACTTCCTTGTCTACCCTTTTACCGTCCATCTTGTTTACACTCACCCTAAGTGGATTTAGGGCTTTTCTTATTTGATTTAGGGCTGATTTGAATAATACTATAAATCTAGAAACTTTTATTCCACCTGCAGTTGATCCTGCACAGCCTCCGACAAACATCAAAAATATCAAGATATGTCTAGAAAAAAGTGGCCAGATCCCATAGTCTAGGGATACGTATCCTGTCGTTGTTATAATTGAGGATACTGTAAATAAGGAAGTCACTCCAGTATAAAACGAGCTATCGTACATACTTCTTATGTTAAAGAAGATAAGTAGGGCAGTCGTAACTACTATGCCCAAATACCAATAAAGCTCCTCACTTTTGAATGCTTGTCTAGCTGATCTTATGAGTGAAAAATAATAAACATTAAAGTTGACCCCGAAGGCAAGCATGGCTATAGATAGGACTATCTCAATATATCTTGAATTGTAATACCCGATAGATGCGCCCTTATTGGAAAATCCACCAGTTCCAGCTGTTCCCATAGCGTGAATTATCGCATCAAATAAATTCATTCCTCCAAAAAGGAGAAAGATTATTACAATTACAGTTAGGCCTATATACATCAGATAAAGGACCCTTGCTGTATGGGATAATTTGGGTGTAATCTTGCCAAAGGTTGGTCCTGGTACTTCTGCCTGCATTAGGGAAGATGACTCCTTGTTTGCCTTTGGCATTATGGCAAGAGTAAAGACCAATATTCCCATTCCTCCTTGGGAGAAAGACCTCCAAAAAATAATCGAATTAGGAAGAAGCTCCACGTTACTTGCAACTGAAGCTCCACAAGTAGTAAAACCACTCGCCATCTCAAAAAAGGCATCGACAAAGCTTGGATAGTTACTTGCTGTTAGATAGAGGGGGATTGCTCCTATCAGAGAAAATATTATCCAACATGAAGCTGTGATAAACATGGCTTCTTTAGTGAAAATATGGCCATTAGATTCGCCAGTTCTTGTTAGAAAAGTGCCTAGAACAAAGGCTAAAATAATCGGTATTACAAAATTTCTTAAATCTATTAAACTTTCCCTATATATTAGACCTACAAGTAATGGAAAAAGCAATAGCATAGCCAAAACCTGCATAAGTCTTCCTATAGTATACTTTACAATTGATTCGTTCATATCTAATCCACTATATCATCTATGGTTTGGAAACTATGGTTTGTGGTAATGACCAAAACCCTATCTCCTAGAGAAATCATAGAATCTCCATTTGGTACTTCGATTGCCCCATCCCCCTCTTCATGTTTTATACAAGCGATTAATGTATCTTCCCTGATGTTTAAGTCCTTTAGCTTCTTGCCAAAGATTTCTGAATGCTCAATTGCAGCAAACTCAATTACCTCTACCTCATCATCTTCTAGCCTATATAAAGAAGTTATAGAAGAGCCACGAGCATTCTCCTTGCTTCTTATAATCCTATTTATAACATCACTGGCAACCCTTTTTGGAGTGAAGGTAGTATCTATATCTAAAATCCCTGTCATCTTGATAAGCTTGATTCTGTTTACCTTGGAAATTATTTTTTCAATCCCGTATTTCTTCCCAAGTAAGGAAATCAAGATATTTTCCTCATCCATACCTGTAAGGCAAACCATAGCATCGAAGGTGTTTACCCTTACTTCTTCGAGCACGTCAGGGTCAGATCCATCTGCATTTATTACTATAGCATCAGAGTACTTTTCACTAAAGGCTTCTGCCTTCTCCTTGTCGATCTCGACTAAGGTTACACCAAAGCCCCTCTCCAAGAGAAGACCTGTCAGATGATCTGAGATTGACCCTGCTCCAATAATTAGAACATTTTTAATCTCGTATCTATCGAGAACCTCCTGCTTATAAAACCTATCTACGCCTTCCTTCTCACCGATTACATAAATCTTCTCCCCCTTTTCAAGGACGTAGGATCCATGAGGTATGTAAATCTTACCATTATTATTTACAATCCCTATAAGGGTGTGATAATTTGCAGAATAAGCATTAAGGTCAGATATCTTAGACCCAGCGAGTGTTGAATCTTCCGATATAACTATCTCCATCATGATAGCCTGGTCTCTGAAAAATCCCTCCACGTTTAGGGCGTGTGAATACTTAAGGGCTCTTTGGATATCCTTAGCAGCAATAGATTCTGGATTGACTATCCTTGTAGCTGATGTAATCTCTTCGATAATCTCCTTTTGCTTCATGTATTGAGGATCTCTAAGTCTAATGATAATATTTTTAGCCCCTAGCTTTTTGGCCATGGTTGAAGAGATTAAGTTGACATCATCAGATAGGGTAATTGCAATAAATAAATCACAACTACCCACATTAGCATCGATTAAGACCTCAGGGTCTCTTCCATCTCCGACAATGCCCATAACATCATTGGAAGCAAGGAGCCTATCAAGGACGTCCTTGTCGTGATCTATTACTAAAATATCGTGGCCTTCTTCAGCCAAATCGCTAGTAAGATACGATCCTACCTTACCAGCTCCGAGTATTATAATATTCATATTCCCTCCTAGATTACTTAAGTATAGCACTTATCCATTTAAAATCAACTATAGGCTATATATTCT